>JAIOHU010000042.1 GCA_019912845.1 bacterium | reverse complement strand
CAATTATTTTAATACATAAAAATATATTTGTCAATTAGAACATTTTGAGGGGGAGCACTTCCTGGAAAAACCTTAATGCTATTTGAGTGATCGGTCAGGACAATTAGTGGATTGAATCACATAAAAGGCTGATTGGCCCCGGTTTATCCAGGGTCTAATAACTCATTACTTGAGTTCGTAGACTTGGACTAGTCCAATGCCAGTTATTTCACCAGCACCAGTTTGTGACGGCTCATGTTGCCTTCAGGACCAGTGATCACGAGAAAATAGGTGCCTGCAGCACGTGGCAAGTGAAGCGTCAGATCGTGAAACCCTGCCGTAAAAGTACGTTTGGAGGGTTGAACAACCAATCGTCCCAGCACATCGACAACATGAAACTTCACCTCTGTCAGTTTCGGGAGAGCAATTGAAACTGTTACATGATCGTTGAACGGATTGGGATGGATGGAAACAATATGAAAGGTTTCGGGCAATACGGGATCGTCATCCTTGACACCGGTCGCGAAAAACGACCAGGTCTGGTTCGAGAAGGTAGTATCGGAAGAATCATTCACCGCAGCAACATGCCATTGGGTCAACTCCTCCCAGTTGGGGAGTGTGACTTGCAAGGTGGTATCGGACATGGTCTCGTAAGTCCAAGTGGAGGGTGGATTGGAGTCGTCAACAAGAATTAGGGTATAGCTTACATCTCCGATCTGATTCGGAATTGAGGAGGCTTCCCATGCAAACTGGATGATTGAATCAGTCAATACCACACCATCTTCTGGTGCCAGCAAGTTAAATGGTGCAGGCGGTTCGGGTGGAGGTGGTTGTGCAACTACCTCAAAGTGCCAGGTTTCACGGCTGAGTGTTTCCAGCCACAACGGATCAAGGCAACGTACCCGCCAGTAATATTCACCAATCTCCAAGTCCAGGTTATCAAGATGATCGGTAGTGCCGAGTCGCCAACGTCTGGTAAAATCGGGATCAAAGTTTATATCTGGGGCAATCTCCACCCAAAACCGGAGACTGTCGCCATCATTGGGATCCCCGCCCTCCTCCCACTGCAAAGAAACTGCTTCATGTGTGGTGAAATTGTCGTTTGGTGAAAGTAGTGAAAAATCATTTGGAGTCTGAAAATTTGTGAAGGGGGTTGGTGACCAATTTTCGACATCTATTGTTGTCAGAATCGTATCGCCTAATCCACCTGGATTGATGCCTGCATGGTAAGGGCCGGTAGGATGCCCCCAATAGTTATTTTCTATCTGCATTTCTCCCTGTAGGGCTGGAAAATGACCCGCAGCAGCATAACTATTTGCAATAAAGTCATTATTCGACCAGTTGGCTAAAGTAGACAAACTTGCCCGAATAACTGAAAAATATGTAAAATCACCCAGCCTGTTGTTGGAAGCAATGTAGTTTGACTGAGCTAGTAAATTTGGATTTACTCCATTAATGTTAAAGAGATCAATGATATCACGATACCCCGTATTATGAGTTACGATATTATTGTAAAAACCGCAATCAGTTCCAATTGTAATTGCAGCACCTTTATATTCAGCAGTATTGTTTGTAAAAAGGTTTTCATAGATTAACGCTGTTTGCTCCACGGTTGATATTCTAACTCCCCCTCCATCTCCAGGTACTTCAAATTCAACCCATCTCACATAATTGTCTTTGATGCGATTGTTATGAATCAAGAGTTCTTGAAGTGATAGTATTCTAATTGCCCCACCTAAAGTTGCATCACTCTCTTCGAATGTATTATAGCATATCTCCCAAGAATATGCATCACTCAGTCTGACGGAACCGGCAGCAAATCCAGCGTCATTGTCAATAAATATATTATCTCGAATAATTCCACCAGAAAATGCTGAAAAGATAGCACCACCTGCATCAAAGGTTTCATTTCCTTTAAAAACACATCGCTCAACAGTGGTTTGTCCACCCAAAAGCATTACTGCTCCTCCCAAACCATCAGTGGAATTTTCCAAGAATAAACAATCTTGCAACAGCAAACTTTCACCAAATAAATGAATTGCTCCTCCTCTGTACCCTGAATTTCTAAGAAACTTGCAATGCTGGATTGTGTAACTGCCTTCCCAGCAACGAATCACACCTCCATCTTGGCGATTTGTCGGATGGCAGTCTGCGAATGTCAAACCAACAATATAAAAATCACCATCCGCATCGCATGTAACCGCTCGATTTTCAGCACTTACTGAAATGATAGTTTCATTAATATGAAGCGAATCCTCCTCCATAAGATATTGACTTGCGAGTGTCAGCCCATGTGTGAGAATCACCACTGAATCCTGGTAAGTCCCATGAGCCAGCAATAAAGTATCACCAGTATGTGAAGCAACTACAGCATTTTGGAGCGTGGCGTATTCTTCTGGTATATGAAGAATGTCTGCTGTGACAGAACCATAGAGTAGGAAAAAAAGAAGCATAAACTGAAGTCTTCTTAATTGCATAATATCTCATACCTTCGGTAATTGCATTAATCTTACAATATTCAAAGTAGCATCCAGCGATTCATAGTAGCAGGATATAGTATTTTAATCCATCCAAAACAGGAAAGCTTGAGCAACTGCAATATTGTCGTCTCACTAAATCAGGCAAAAAGCGAGATGTCATAATCATGGATTGATTCATGAAATAAATCCGTGATTGCGACTATTCAGAAATCTGCCTGATTAGAAATTTTACCAATTGACTTTTTATAAGTCGTCATCTACCCATGTATCAAAGTATGCATTTCCTTCTTCCCATTCATCAAACCATGGTACACCAATGTGATGTGTAACATTTGATGGATTTGCAGTCAGATCACTCACTGCACAGTTCTCTTCAAGTAAATCAGCCTCAGTTCCTGCATAGGTCATTGTTAAATTAGTTACTTGTCCATGTCCAGGGGTGACAACCCAAGCATCTGCATCAAATCTTAATGTCACAGGGCGAATATCCTCTGTATTGATTACATGTTTTATATCTGCAACCTGATCACTCCAGATGAAAGGCTGGGTGTTTGAATTACCTGGAGGAAATGAATCATCCAAATGCAGTTGGGAATATCCACTTACTGGCATTAATAATAGAACACCAATCAGTACGAAAAATATATTTAATGAACGGTCGGGATCACTAGTGTCCCAACGTTAGTCGAATAAAAACAATTGGTTTGAAGTGCACGTCTCATTAGAAGTGTAATTGACATCTCTAAGTATTTGTTTTAACTGCTCTTTTTCAAACAATGTCACACTCAACATTTGCAACAAAGTGTAGAGACTCTGGTCCAAATTC
>JAIOHU010000041.1 GCA_019912845.1 bacterium | reverse complement strand
CTCTTCTATCCACTGACCCGGCATGAAAACCGTCTGATCCTGAATCTCGAATATGAGTACCCCGGCTTGATGCGTCAGCAGCCAGAAATCCTGAACCTCTATGACATTTTCAAAGCAACTAAGTACGATTTTGAGGTGAGTGTTGAGCTGATCGCTCCCTGGATTGTACCGAAACAAAAGGGTGTACACGAAATGCCGGATCATCAGCAAACCTTGGCTTCCCTCCCCAAACCAACAGCCACGCCCAAGCAATGGTCAACGACCATTGAAGTATTGAATGCAATCACACGGACGGAAGAATTTGATGATGCCCTGACAGACTACTACCAATCTGGCAAATTGGTGATCGCGGAAAGCAAATCAAAACTGCCAAAAAATGCACATCACTTCGTTGCCATCCTTGATCAGACTACTAAACTGGAGTTACTTGCTTGTGAGGGAGACTCATTCAAAAGCGTTAAAACTAGAAGAATTTATACTGATTACCATGACGCTTATTCCGGGAATGCAATGGTCATCTGGATAGGGGAGCCGATCAAATGAGGACAACCATTGTTCCAATTTTACTTGTGATAGCACTATCGATGATATCTACCCAAGGGCTATGCGACATAATCGGATAGAATGTGTTTTTTCTATAATGCTTGCTGGTCTTTACCGTTTTCTTTTCATATTGTTCAGCTTCACTTTTTACAAGGATTTGAGTGGATACATCATAAAAACATATCACCTCGTTCCTCACAATGACAATTGAAATACCCTGGATTCCTTTACCACCCACGTAAGATAACGAAGAATAAAAATTCATTCTTCTTTCGTAGTATCTACCTTGTCAATCTCTTTCTCCGGTCTACTGGCGGCTGGTTTTTGGTAATATGGATCATTTTCAACAAGATACCGAAACATATCATGAAAATTTTGAACTGAGATGTTTGCTGTGGCAGCATATTTAGCCAGCTCATGCGGATCCTCAAAGTCATCGAGGGAAAGGCGGATCATATAGTGACGGAGGATATTGTATCCTTCAGACTTTATATTGACCAGACGTATTCTAGTCCGACCTGTTTTAGGATCAAGGATATCTTTAAGTTTCATAGGTACAAATTTTTCATTCTGAATACTCGCCATCACCCCATTGCCACCTTCGAGGATGTGTTGCGCAGAATTAAATCCCAGGTCTCTGGTATATTCCATATCGAACGCAATCGGATCGGCACAACGTAGTTCATAGCCGAGGTTTTTGGCAACGATTGTGGTTTTAATGCCGAATGAAGCCAGACGTTTTTGCACTTCCTGCTTCAGGATATTTCCAAAATCAATCTCATCAAAACGTATGTTATCGTGTTCATCGCGTTCAACTTTTGCAAGGTCTTTCAGGTCGGATTTTGGCATACCCTCCAGCAAACCTTCCGCGAGCACTGCAACCCCATCCTGGAAGCCGTAACTCAACCGTTTGATAATCGATCCAACTAGAATATCTACCAACTTGGGGAGTGTGATTGAGTTCTTACCTGTAAATTCTTCCGGGATTAAAGTTAAAGTTGGTCCCGCTGCCTTTCCCAGACTCATTGCGAGGTGACCAGCTTTACGTCCCATAGCAATCACGAAAAACCAGCGAGAGGTTGTGCGAGCGTCCGTCATCAGGTTTTTGATTACATCCACGCCTGTATTACAAGCAGTCTGGAACCCGAAAGTTGGTATGCCAAGCGGAAGGTAGAGGTCATTATCGATTGTCTTCGGCACATGAACTACCCTGATACGTCCATTTGCCTCCTCTTCCAGCTTCATTGCTGAGAAAGCTGTATCATCGCCGCCGATCGTAATCAACTTGTCGATGTTAAGACGAAGCAATGAGTTCACAGTTGTCTGCAAATCTTTGGGATCTTTTGTGGGATTATCTCGCGCGATTCCGATATAAGAACCACCGTGGAAGTGGATACGGCTGACTCGACCGATTGTCAGCTCCCTGGTCTGTGAGATATCACCACGCATGATATACTTGAAACCATCAAGGATGCCGATAACTTCAGTTCCGTGTGTAAGCGCATGAATAGTCGCCGATGCGATTACACTGTTAATACCGGGAGCAGGACCTCCAGCAACAAGAATCCCCAAACGTTTTTTGTGGGTAATCATCGACATGGCTTTGACCTCTGCGTTATCTAATTGGTTTCTTTGAGCAAGTTAATAGATTCACAAGTTAAAATCGAGTGGTTAAAGGGTGATTTCATCACTTTGAAAGTGAGAGAATTATAACGTTTATCCAGCGTCCAATAAGTCTGCTATTTGAGTTATTAGACATTGGGCAAGTCCAATGCCAACGGTTGAAGCATTTGTGTTGATCCACTAAAAGTAACAAAAACATGCCTCATTACTATGATAGTCAATTGTTCTACTTGCCTGCCATCATGAGTTCCCTGCCGGCAAATCCCAATCCCATGATCATTCCCAGCGCGATTGCATTTTCTGCATCGAGAATGTAACACTGAAAAAGCGATGCCACCGCAAACGCAAAAAAGGTGATCATCGATCCCAGGTAAATCTGACGGTAGCTATTTTGCTGCTTGTACCTGCGTAAATCTCGCCAGCCAACCCAGAGGACAGCTAAAAAGAGAAACGAGACCACCACTGTCCCGATCAGCCCGGAGGTCGCCCAGTATTGCAGGAATTCATTATGGGCGTGCGCACGATGATCCATATCCTTCGGGTAATAATCATATAGATATTGACCAAACATCCCTGGTCCAACCCCAGTGAGGAAGTGATCTTTTCCCATTTCCCAGGCAGCCGGCCAGAGATACAGACGTTCCTTCTGGTTCTGCTGCTGGAAATCAAAGGACTGCATCACCTTTCCACGGATTGAGGGAACAGCGACGATAGCAGTGATGACCAGAACGATAAATCCAATTTTAAGATAGGTCGCCCACTTTCCACGTATGGTTGCGAAAAACAGGAGCAATCCGAAAAATACGCCGATCCAGGCACTCCTTTGATAGGTCAAAAGAATCGATAGACCGATCAGTCCATTTGCAACCCAACCATAGAGCTGCCAATGCCCACGCTGTTTCCACAGCCATGGTAGTACCACCACAAAAAATACCATCTGCATTCCGGAAAACGTAAGCGTAAGACTAAATAGACCGGTCGCTTTGTAACCTGTTAATCCCGCTGCGTAGTCTAATGGAGTTAGATTGTGCCCAAGAATGTCGATCCCAGTGAAGTGTTGCCAGATTGCGTAGAGGCTCATGATGGCACCGGATATCAGGATAGTCTTCAAGCCTAGTTCGATCATTTTTTCGGAACGTGCGAGGTAATATGCTGTCATTAAACTGATAAAAGGGAAACCGTAATACTGAGTGAACCGTTTCAGAGAATGCAGTGGATTCTCTGACAACAGAGCGGATAAGACATTTACAAGGACAAATGCACCAACCAACCATAAGGCGGGATGACTAATCGCCCAATTCAATTTATTTTTGAAACGTTCAATACCCGCAACAAGTATTCCTAAACCTGCGAAGAGCTGGGAGAAAAATATCCCGATGGGCATGGATACGATGAATGCAATGATCCAGTATTTTTGCATTGAAGTGGGTAGTGGGTCGGGGCTATTGGTTTTTTGCATCGTATTTGTTCTTTTTCCAATGATATTTTGAGTGTCTACTGCATTCTTTTTGCTTTGAGTAAATTACTTTCCACTTGAGGTCTAGCGGATCAACTCACCTGCGTTGACAGTTGGCATTGGACTCGTCCAATGTTTAATAACTCTGGTAATAGATATAGTAGACCTAGGATAAATCCAGAGCAAATCTGGAAATTGGTGTTCTCTGCCTGGTTTTACTTCAGGCTAAAGTACAATCTCGCTCCCTCCCATCCAAGTCGAAGGTGAAGCGATGAATCTCAGGGGGAAGGGTAGTGTTTCCATTGAGACTTGAAATCGCTACATTTGCCGAGCGAAAGGTTTGGTTATGGTGAATAAAACATCTGTAAATAAAGGCAGCGGGTCATTGCTGGGAAATGTTTCTTTTCTCACCGGCAGTATGGCACTGGTACAGGTGTTGAATTTTATTTCCATGCCCATCATCACCCGGTTTTTCTCCCCGGCAGCATTTGGTGTCGCAACACTGTTTACCTCATCAATCGCCATTCTGGCAACAGTACAAAGCCTCCGTTATGATGCTGCGCTGGTTCTTCCAGAGAAAGATGAGGAGGCAGTTCAGCTTTTCGGGTTGAATGTACTATTTATATTCAGCACGGGAATACTATTTCTAGTATTAAGTTTTTTCTTCGGTAAATGGCTTACAACCCTTTTACGTGCTCCCGGGCTTACACCCTACACATTACTTATCGCGCCAGGCGCAACCTTGATTTCGCTGGCTTTCTTCTTCAAATACTGGAATATCAGAAACGGTCATTTCAGAAATACCTCTTACAGTACTCTTGCACTTGGGGGAACAAGAACTTTTTTCAGTGTTGGATTTGGAGCTATTGGGTTTACCACTGCTGGATATCTGATTGTCGCGCGTCTATTTGGATTTTTTGCACAAAACCTGGTATATCTGGTCAGAGTAGTCCGTCAAGATCTTCCTTTCATCAGGTTTAATCTTACCCGAAAAGGGATGCGAGAAGCATTCTTCCGATATTCCGATTTCCCTCGTTTTACCATTTGGGCAAGATTGGTGAATCAGCTTTCCATGCATTCAATGCCCCTGGTTGTGGGTTATTATTTCGCAGAGTCCATCGTAGGTGTATTCAGCTTTGCTGTTTTTCTACTTCGGACACCATTCGAAATGCTTGGGGACGCTATACTTCAGGTTTACTATCAGTTGTTTTCGGAGAGGGTCTCGAACGCGAAGCCGATTAATGGCATAGTGGAACGTCTCCTGCATTTTCTTTTCGGGGTCAGTTTTGGTCCTTTCCTGCTTTTCCTCGTGGTGGTGCAGGATATTATCCCCCTCCTGCTTGGCGCGCAATGGGAGAATGTGGGAATTTATACTCTATTAAATGCACCGTGGGTTGTGATGCTATTTCTGACGATGCCGATTCGTTCACTATTCTATGTCTACGACAAACAACGCCTGGAGCTGCTTTATGATGTGATTGTGTTTGGGGCTCGAGTACTGGCACTGGTTGTTGGCGCAATACTTTTTCAGGATGCGATAAAAGCGGTATTTCTGTTTGCTGCAGTGAGTGTAATCGTGACAGGGATACGAGTGCTTCACCTGATCATTCTCGCGGACGCTTCCATCCTCAGGATATTCCGCAGCCTTGCGGTGGTACTCCTTTACACCCTGTTGCCGGTGACACTTCTGTTCTGTGGAAAATATTTCCTGGAACTAAGCCCTGTTGTTCTGACCGTTAGTTTGGTCTTGCTCACTCTGTTTTATTATTTGCTGCTCTGGAAATTCGACACACAGTTCCACCGTCATAGTAGCGAATTTATCGATAAGCTGAGAAAACGTGCAAAATCGGGGGACTAAAAGCTCATTCCCATCACCATTCCTTCCTACTTTTCGTTCTGCGACATGCGAAAAAGTTGCGACACCGAAGCCAGTAGCCCGACGCTCAAAGCCAGCTCTTACCCTACCTCAATAAAATCACCTTCTGCACAGCATTTTCGCTATCTGAATAATTCCCTTGAATCTCTGAGCCGATCTATTCTGGCTTGGGATTTATCCCAAGTCTAATAATTCCCTTGAATCACAGAGCCGATCTATTAGACCCTGGATAAATCCAGGGCCAAGCTCTACCTCAATAAAATCACCTTCTGCACTGCGTTCTCACCCCGTGTTTGCACATTAAGGAAATACACACCACTCACCAATTCTTCGCCAGCGTCAACAGTAAACCGTTGCTGACCCGCCGGATACAATGCTACTCGCTCAAACTGCAACTGACCGAGGGTGTTGTAGAGTTGAAAACGTACTTCGCTCTGATATGGTAAGATGAAAGGCACAGTCAAGGTCGAATTGAAGGGATTGGGGTAGACTGTTCCAAACGCAAATCCACCCGGTAAAGACCCTCCAGTTGTCGTGCTGGTGGATACTGTGATCTCAGTAAACGGTCCCTCCCCAAAAAGCGAACCCGTTTCAACCACAGAGGAAATATTGGGGTGAGGTAAATCTAATCCGTTTTCATTCGTAATTCGCAATTCGTAATTCGTAATTGGATCAAATTCGTCTTTCCTAATTGATTCGCCTATCGTTACGCCATCAGCATCCAACACCTTCACCAGGATCTCATTCCCCGGTGTAAATCCCACTAACCCATAATCCGGGAATCCCTGCCAGCAGACTACAGGGTGAATATCAGCTTCTTTGTCCCATTCGGATGTTCCCACCAGCGTTTTTCCATCATATACCTCAATACTGGCTGGTTCTAGGTTTTGCAGTGTCTCGTCTGGATGTACAAGCACAACATACGGTTTTCCGGTGGGTTGGACAGCACTGAAGTCATTCGTCGCACGGTTCAAGCCATCCTCATCATCCTCAAAAGGAAAACCTTCCCATGGATCAACATCATCTGGTACATGATACTGGAAATCCCAATCGAATCCACTGAATACATAATAGCCTTGACCCGGCTGAAACTCTTCAATGGTGTCAACTAGATAAGGAATGCAGAATCCACCCTCATCATCCATAATGATGGATATCTCATCGTACATAAAATCAAGTGCTTGCTGCACAGGTCGGGGATAAGGGAAAGGATAGCCGACCCAGCTCCAACGGTTTGCATTAACATGATATTCTGTATCAGGATCGATGAACTCAGCTTGAGGAGTAATCGGTGGTTCAAAAGGTCCAACATCTGGTGAATCCAACTGGAACGGTAGCGTAAAGGTTCTGTTGTTTGACTGGTAAATTAGCAGTGCTTTGCTAACGTCAATCTCTGCAATATTATCAATAACTTCAGGTATGTAAATATGTCCATCATTCTGATAGGCAATCTGCAGGGAGTCGAGTGAACGGAATAGATACCTGGGGGTTAAAGTATCTGGTTGAACACAGGTTGAAATCAATTGGAATCGATTTCCATGCAACGGAATGTTTAGTGGCAGGGATAAAGCTGGTGCACAATCAAAAACAAACATGGAACCTGATTCATTCTCAAGCCGTAATGAGCATATTGCATAGCGTGTTCCAGAAATAGCTGCAACACTCCAAAATGGTTCATAGCTATACTTGCCTGCAAGAAATGGATGTAGCGGGTCTTCAATATTCAGGATGGCTAAATAACCACCTTCACGCTGGCCTCCTCTATATGTCCCAAAAATGCTATTGAAATTAATTTCAAAGGGAGGAAAGTCTAAACTTAAATGATAATTTATGGTTATCCAGTTAGCTCAGCATAGGTGATATAAGTTGATTCAACACAACGAGTTAGCAGTTTATCGAATATCTTTTTATGGTTCCAGCGTCTGTTGAATCTGAATTCGAATTCATTCAGGTATCGTTTTAAGTGATTTTCTGCTGGATAACGATTGTATGTTCCTAATAACCAACATTTTAAGTTCGTAATGACAATATGCACTTTGGGCAGAA
>JAIOHU010000040.1 GCA_019912845.1 bacterium | reverse complement strand
CTCCTCAATGGTGCGAAAATGTGGATCACCAACAGCAGCATCGCGGATGTTCATGTGGTCTGGGCGAAACTGGATGGGGATATTGCAGGTTTCCTCGTTGAAAAAGAGTGGAAAGGGGTTACCGCACCGGAACAGAAGGGGAAGTGGAGCTTACGTGCCAGTGTGACTGGCGAGATTGTTCTGCAGGATGTATTCGTGCCGGAGTCACATCGACTCCCAGATGCAAATGGACTCAAATGTCCACTCTCCTGCTTAAGCCAGGCAAGATATGGGATCGCCTGGGGAACCATCGGTGCAGCCCAAGCCTGCTACGATTCAACTCTGAATTATGCGAAAAGTCGTATTCAATGGGGAAAACCGATTGCAGGGTTCCAGTTGGTGCAGGAAAAGCTCGCATGGATGGTGAGCGAAATCACCAAAGCGCAACTTCTGGTCTACCGTCTCGGCAAGATGAAAGAGGCGAAAAAGTCGCAGCACTATCATATCTCACTGGCAAAACGTAATAGCTGCGAGATCGCACTTCAGATTGCCAGGGTCGCACGTGATTTACATGGTGCGAATGGGATAACTGAAGAATACCCAATCATGCGTCACATGCTGAACCTGGAAAGTGTCTATACATACGAAGGTACACACAATATGCACACCCTGATTGTCGGCTGGGATGTTACCGGAATGCGAGCGTTTGACTAATAGATTGGATTTATTATGCCGGATTTTCCTTACCAGCGAACATTACATGATTTCAAACCGGGTCAGGTTTTCAATCACTGGCCCGGAAAAACAGTAACAGAAGGCGATCACACTCACTTCTGCCTGTTGACCATGAACCTGCATCCGCTGCATCTCGATCATGAGTATGTAAAAGAACATCCACGCGGGAAAGTCGTTGCACTAGGAACCTATATCTTGAGCCTGACAGTTGGATTGAGTGTGCCCGATATTTCCGGGCGGCGATTGCGGTTATGGATTACCATAGTGTCAACCATCTCCACCCAGTCTACATGGGCGATACAATTTACGCTTCCACTACGATTCTCGATGTCATCCCCAGCTCTACCAAACCGGACCGTGGTGTTCTCGAAATTGAAACCACTGCGGTTAATCAGGACGATATCCCAGTTCTGACTTACCGCCGCTCGCTCATGCTCCCCACGCAATTACAGGCAAATGTCCAGGAACGATTATCGCGATAGAATCGTGAATGACTGAATACTCCAGAAAACTGACATGATGACGACAATTGCAAGCATTTAAAGTGATAGACTCAACGGTGTGCCTCGTCTTTATTCCATCCGCCGCATCATTATTGGCTTTCAGCGTTTTCGATAATATCTTCATTTTTTAATAAATTCACTCAAAATACTGCTGAAAATCGTCCGAAATTGGTTCAGTTCTCAGAACCAATTAGTCCTGGAAAATTTGTTGCTACAGCATCAACTTACTATTCTATAACGTAACAATAGAAGACCTCGTTTGTAAAGATCAGATCGGGTAATATTCGTTTTAATTTCCAAATTCCTGAAGAGTTGGAGACAAGCTCTAAGCATAGTAAAACCCGATACTGTAATTCGCTGGCATCGCAAAGGATTCAGGATATTCTGGCGATGGAAGAGTACTCATGGGAAACCTGGGAGAAAATCTATTGATCCCGATATCAGAAAGCTCATTCATGATATGAGTACAGCAAACCATCTCTGGGGTGCACCAAGAATCCATGGTGAATTACTCAAGCTTGGAATAAACATATCACAAGCAACTGTCCGCAGATACATGGTCAAACACCGGAAACCACCATCACAAACCTGGAAAACTTTCCTGGAAAATCATGCCAAAGAACTGGTTGCAATTGACTTCTTTGTTGTTCCCACAGTTACCTTTCGAATGCTCTATGTTTTCATCGTCCTTTCACATTCGCGCAGAAAAATCATTCATTTCAATGTAACTCAATCACCCTCAGCAGCATGGACTGGTCAACAAATTATCGAAGCCTTTCCATGGGATACGGCACCGAAATATCTGATACGAGATAATGATAGAATCTATGGATATGAATTCAAAAAACGATTAGACGCAATCGGTATAAAACCTGTAAGAACAGCCTTCAAATCTCCCTGGCAGAATGCATACTGCGAGAGGGTAATCGGGACACTACGTCGAGATTGCATGGATCATGTAATAATTTTCAATGAGAAACATTTGAAACGGGTATTACGTCAATTTATTGAAGGATACTACAACGTTTCTCGTACGCATCTTTCCCTCGATAAAGATTGTCCTGAACCTCGTGATATTGAAACACCGGAAATGGGGAAGATAGTGAAAATCCCAATTCTCGGTGGATTGCATCATCGATATAGTCGTCAGGCTGCCTGAGTTATTCTGATTTTTCTTCTTCCTTCTTTTGGTTGAAGAACGGATACGTATGTCCAAGTTCACCAAAATCCCTCTATTTCCGTAAATTTCTTCCGTTTTTGATTTTCACTTCTCCTCAATTTTTCATCTGGTCTTCAGATTCCCATAGTTTTCTCTCGATCCGATCTATGAAATCACGTATATTTTACCTCGGATTCAAAAAAGACCATGCAGGGGATAAAAAAGGGGGTAATAACAGGGGTCTGTTAACTAAAAAAGGTCACATTTTTATGTGACCTTTTCTGGCTCCCCAGAAAATCACATATAAAACTGACTCTATTTTTGTAAGATACTGTTATATATAGGGATGAGATCGAGTTGTTCGAAAACCTTAATAACTGGTTTCTATCTGAAATTGATATTGAATTCGCATCTCATTGACTCTTTAAAATCTTTCTCGAAATATCATTCTCTCGAAAAAGATTCTCCCGAATCCAGATCAGTGGAAACAACTATAATGGGGAAGATTGTGGAAATCTCAATTCTCTGTGGCTTACAACATCGATATTGTCGTCAGGCTGCCTGAGTTAATCTGATTCTTCTTCTACTTTATTTTGGTTGAAGATCGCAGACGTATGTCCAAATTCACCAAAATCCCTCTATTTTCGATAAGTTCGTCTGCTTGTGATTGTCACTTCTCCTCAATTACCAATATTCACCTCGGATATATTTAAGACTAATAAGACGAGTTATTCGCGATAGTCAATAAGTCGAATATTCATTTCTTCAAATCACTTAACACTTCCCAACGGCCTCCTTTTGAGGGACCAATATGACGAATCTGCCCACTGGCTTTTAGCTTATCTATGTGATATTTAATCCCATCCTCAGTGATTTCAGTTAATTTCGAAGCAATTTGCATTCGGCTAATCTTTGGATTCTCACGAAAGATCGCCAAAATGTTCAGGGGGATTTTCTGGGTAGTTATCTGGGTAGTCGCTACCCGAATACCTTGTCCCGCTTTTCTCAAATCTAATACACGTTTTGCGTGGTTCAACACGAAAAGTACCTTCTCATTCACCAGTAGGTGTACTTTGCCGCTCTTCTACAACTCGACCATCTTTCCAAACAACAACACCTGTCCCCAATCTGCTTGCTTTTTGTTGGGCTTTTTTCGCAGCTCGCTTCATGGCGATTTCAGCTGCAGCCAGATCTGGGTCCCGCATGCGCTGTACTTTATCGATGTTTTGCTTCTTCTCACTCATCAATTTTCTCCTTCTTCAATCAGCTCTGGTTCACTCCTGGAGTTATCATAAAGTGCCCAATCGTCCACCAGCGGTTTGTACAGGTGATTGAAATTGTGCAACCCAGACGCAAACCGTCTGCGGATAATCTGCTCAGGGATATCGTGCCCACCTTCACGGACTCGTTGCTGAACCCGGGCTATGGCCAGTTCGGGTGAGGCCAAACGTATGAAGAACAATTTAACGATATACCCGTCCGCTCGCCACACTGGTATATGTACCGCATATCCCCGACCGCTCAAAGTTGTCTCGAAAGAGAAACTCTCTCCACGGCAAGCGTGATCATGAATTTCCTGAAGCATCAGTCGCCCGGCTCGAAAAGCTGCCCGTGCCGGGTCGAATGGAGCCAAGCCAGCAGCAATCAAGTCGGCATTGATGAAGGTGAATATCCCGGCTTCATTTGGCAGGAACTCCTCGGCGAAAGTCGTTTTTCCCGCACCATTTGAACCAGCAATAATGATGATCTTCTTCTCTTGCTGATCAATCATACTTCTATCTCCGGAACTAAATTTTCCGCTTCCTGCTAATCATCGCTTCAAGTTAAGCAAAGATGCCCTCGCCAGCCCTTACGCTCATCATCGAAATCGCCCAATGCCTGATTGAATCGTAATGTGAACAACTTAAGATGAAGGGACATGGAAATCTCAAAATTCAAATTTTCTCGTCCGCCAGCGCCAGAACCCGCCACTGGCGGACGAGCCTTCGCTGCGCTGCGGCGGGACGGCTTCGCTACGCCCGCTCGCAGCTACTCTACGGCAAAACACACGAAAAGCGTAAAACCGTAAAAGAGCAAAGCGTAACAACTACTGCCCTGACCTCACAAGACGAAGACCGATGAAGAAGTTGCGGAACGACGGGGCGTAGCTGTGGCGAAACGCAGAACGGCAGTACCAGGCGCCGTAGTTCCAGCCGCCGCCCCGTAACACACGGTAGGCGCCCCGAGGGTTGTTGATCCAGGGTGTCTGATTATCCGGTGCTCCATTGTAACTACCGTGATAGTCATCCTCGCACCACTCATACAGGTTTCCGCTCATGTCATATAACCCCCAAGCATTCGGAAGCTTTGTACCAACCTCGGCAGTGCCACCATTGTCATTTCCGCTGTAGACGGCATAATCGTTTATCTCAGTATAATCGGGATCATCCCCCCAATAAAAACGGGTCTCCGTCCCCGCACGGCAGGCATATTCCCATTCAGACTCCGAGGGCAAACGCCACGGCTCACCAGCCTCCGTTGCATTGATCGCCGTAAGCAGATCATCATGAATGTCATGCCACGATACATAGTAGACGGGATGATCGTCCCCTACACCATAATCATGTGCTGGATTTTCACCAACTACTGCCTCCCACTGTGCCTGCGTCACCTCATAC
The DNA here is from genome assembly GCA_019912845.1 of bacterium. Lineage (GTDB taxonomy): Bacteria > Electryoneota > Electryoneia > Electryoneales > Electryoneaceae > JAIOHU01. The sequence goes on along the minus strand of JAIOHU010000040.1, from coordinate 3,498 downwards.
TTTCCTAGCCAGAAACCTTCGGATATTGTGACTGGATGTTGAGGATATTCATTATTCTCCGCGTCCTGCTCACCATCATAAGCACCCATTATGAAAGTGCCAGGTTCGACCCAAATCATGGTGATGTATTCACCGGTATTGCCAAGTTCAAAGTCCTGCTCGATGATGTCCCCACCACCTTGTTCGAGAACTTCAAACTGATCATCCTGATAGCCTGAAGTTGTGATCTGGCTGTTGTCCGTCCACAACAGGTACCAGGCAAAACTGTACGATCCAGGATCCATGCCAACAGGAATCGTGCAAGTGCGTTCATACCAGGCAGTACCTGTAGAAAGCATGACCTGGTGAGTTGTTGGTTCCAGCTCTCCATAGGCTCCGCCCTGGCTTCTCCATCGAGCGTCAAGCAGAATTTCTATGGTGTTGTTGTTCGGGTTGTTGATTCGATAGCGCGCTGTAAACGACTCTCCAGGGTGTACCTCGGGATGCATAGGAACAAGCTCATAGTCTACCAATTCGGGAGCAATTATCTCTTCCTCTGATGTTGCAAACGACCACACACTTCCAGATGTCGAATGCTGGTGGTCATCCTTCGCCACTATTTTCCAGTAATACGTGGTACTGAAATCAAGTTCGCCAGGATCATAACTGCTTCCCTGATGATTCGTAGAAACTAATTCCCCGTCATCCGGACTCGCATCCGTGCCGAAATAGACATCGTATAAAAGTGGATCACTATCAGGATCGCTACAGGACCAGGAAAGGTTCGTGTCGGTACTCATATTTTGCGCATTATTGGAAGGACTCGGATTGGATGGAGCTACAGGGGGCTGGTTCCCGGGACCTGCAGTTGTGAAACTCCAGACACTGCCTGATGTCGAATGTTGGTGGTCATCCTTCGCCACTATTTTCCAGTAATACGTGGTACTGAAATCAAGTTCGCCAGGATCATAGCTGGTTCCCTGATGATTCGTAGAAACTAATTCCCCGTCATCCGGACTCGTATCCGTGCCAAAATAGACATCGTAACGAAGCGGATCGCTATCTGGATCACTGCAGGACCAGGAAAGGTTCGTGTTGGTACTCATATTTTGCGCATTATTGGAAGGACTCGGATTGGATGGAGCTACAGGAGGCTGATTCTCCGGCTGTTGCTCTTGCTGTGAATCGTCTACGTGATCCTGAGGGTCTACATCATAGTCATGTTCTTCCATTTCACCTACGCGTTGTCTCGCTTCATAATTATCCAAGGTGTAAATATTCGTAAATCTGAGAAGTCCCAAACCTTCTGGTTCCTGCCCTAAAGCCCACTTGACTTCCATGTAATATTCATAGTCTGGATTTGGGTTTGTATCGAAGGTAAAGACGAGGTTGTCACCCTCATACCAAAGTTCACGTTCGTTATCATCAAACAAGTGCTCCGCCAGGTACAACCAATCTCCTCCTACATCTTCATTTTCGAAGATTAAAACATTCGTATCGCCAGCTTTTGCAACACGCAGACGTAAGCTTTCAATGTCCTCATCCCAGAGTACATTCCTTTTCCTGAGTGTCACCAAAAATATTGACTGGACAACTCCAAAGTTGGTAGGGTTGGGGTAGTGGTCAACCACTTGACCTGCAGAGAGATACCCATTCAACATGGTCGCAAGGTTAGTAGGAATCGCATTAAGCCCAGCATCCGCACCCTGGTAAACTCCGTAAATTCTCACCTTAGAACATATTTTTCCTTCACTATTTCGAAACATATTGACATCTACACGGATTGCGCCATCAGTTGCCGTATAAAACGAGAAATGACTTATCCTGGCAAAAGCAATATTTCTGGCATAATCAATTGAATCCACGGGAATTTCCTGCACTTCTGAGGAATCTGGATTGTAATAGAAGATGGAAAGATGATCCAATTCTTGATTCTCAGGATTGAACGGCAAACCGATGGTGACAGGCTCCTGAAACGTCAACCCGGATGGTTGCATGTCAACGATGATCGATTGCACATCCCCTGGAAACTGCAGTGTATCAGGAGCTGCCTGAATGGAGATAGTCTCTTGTTCGGAGAGCGCTCCTTCAGGGATATCGATGGATGCCCCGTAAGTAGGTGAGTCGGGATTTTCGTCCTTCACAATCCCACCATCCGAAGAAACATCACCCTCGCCGCTGCTGTACTCCGGGCGGGATTTCGGTTTCGTCGGCTGTTCGCTATCCTTGTCACAGCTCATGAAGACAACAGCCAAAGAAATAAGAAGAAGGAATGCCAATTTGATGCCATGCGAATTCATTTTCGCCTCCCGAAAAAGTAAGGTTAAGGGTAATGAATAATGTATAAGAAATTAATGAATACGCCAATTCTACGCAGTATACTGATTTATGATAAATATTTCAAAAGACTAATTAAGCCATAATTCCAAAGGACGGTACTCTTCCAACAATTCTCGGACTTCATCATACTTGAGTTCGATTGCATAGTCCAACGGACTCATCCCCGAATAGTCTGGTATATTGGGATTCGCACCCCAACTCAGCAGGAAGTGGACTCGCTTCAGATCATTCTCAAGTACAGCGTGCGACAAGGGTAACATTCCATTTTCATCATGTTGATTCAAACGCTCGATGTCGTACTTTGTGAAGCGTCCATGTCGGATCGCTAGATCAAGGATGTTTTCCTTACTTTCAAATCCTATGTTACACAAAGCTAGAGCACCACACTTCCATAGTTCTTTGAATCCATCAATATCATCAACAATAGCTCGGTAAACAGGAGGCTCATTGTCCGCATTAAGCTTGTTCAGATCTACACCAAATTCAACCAGAGGTTGAATACATTCTTTTGCCGAAAGCTTAACTGCAAGATGAAGGAGATTACCACTCAACTTATCCAACATATTTAATGTTTCGAAATTCAAAAATGGAAAAAATCCAGGTTGTCCTTGGTCAAAATTCCATCCGCCGCAACACCGTTGATATTCAGCGGTTTATAAGAATTATTGATAGATCTCAAGGTATTAAAGATATCACGCAATTTGACCTCGAATTCAATAAGGAACAACCACAGCCTGACAGCCACTCTAAGAAACAATGAGGAATCATCTATTCTGACTTCAAGTTAAAAATATTATAGGTGAATGTAACGTGTAGAGCATATTCAAATGCACCAATTGTTTCAAATATTGCAATTTGTGGTTCAAAATTTATACTCCAATTATGGGGAGAACTGTAAGAAGTGTGAAGTCCAACGAAAGTGCCGGAATCAGATATGTTCTCCATTGAATTGCTATACATTATGGTTCCAGAATAGCTAACATATCCAAGATTTACTCCCAATGATATTCCATTATTTTTTCGCCAATAATGTCCTGTTATAGTGTTTCTCAGAAATAAGTTGTTGTTGCACATGTTCTTTGAATCCATTCTGGATGTTGCTTGAAGAGATCAATAACATCATCGACTCGTATTTCGAGTTCTTCAAGTTTCTCCGTCCACCACCCATTGAAATGTTTC
>JAIOHU010000039.1 GCA_019912845.1 bacterium | reverse complement strand
TTCTACCAGCCATTCTGTTATATGAGGATAATAAGTACGAGGATCAGGAAGCTCTTTTCTCAAAATTGATTCCATAATGGCAAAATCAGAGGTGTCATGGTCTTTCAAAGGCATTTTTCCTGCCAGCATTTCATATAGGGTCATACCCAATGCATAGATGTCAGCCGAAAAATCAACTTCTTTGCCTTCAACCTGTTCCGGCGACATGTAGAACAGTGTACCCATTCGCGTTCCGGTTCGGGTCAGGTTGCGTGATCCAGCAATTTTCGCAATCCCGAAATCTGTAATTTTCACATGGTTGGCAGGTGTGACGAGTATATTTGCTGGTTTAAGATCACGATGAATGATTCCCTTCAGGTGAGCATAGTTGACAGCATCGGCGATCTGACGAAAAATCGGAAGTGCCTGCTCTTCTGGTATCGGACCAACTTCCTGTCCGATAATTGTATCGAGTGTTCTTCCTTCGATGTACTCCATAACCAATGCAAGATTTTGCCCATCCTCAAGAATATCATAGAGTTGGACAATATTGGGATGCGATAGTTTTGCCATCAGTTTCGCTTCATTCTGGAAACGTGCTCGAATAGATGGATCGTCACTCAGATTGGATGCAAGTACCTTGATCGCAACAGTACGGTCGAGTTTAAAGTAATGGGCAAGATACACTTCTCCCATTCCACCAGAACCAAGTTTGCGATCTATCTCATATCCTGTGATCATTGGAACAGACATTTTTTTCCTCGGAAAAGAAAATCACTCAACACACCGATAAGTGACTGAAATTTCTTTGTTCAGTATTCACAGAATGCCTATGAAATACGATTCATTTTTAAAACAACACCATTATCAAATACCAATACAAGAGTCTTTTTCTGAGTGGTTGCTTTTACGATTTGAGTGCCAGAGAATAACGCGATTGGGCTGGAAAGGTCAATCTTGATTTTCTTTTCGTCCAAAACGCTGTATGTACCAGCGACATTCATGCCAAAAGCTGAAAAAACGATCGTTCCATCTCGAAAAAATTCAACTGAAGTCACTTGATCATCACTGATCCACTTTCCTATCAGTTTTCCTTTTAGCCCACCACATGATATTGCAATAAGTGCGAGTGCGAGAAATAAGATCGTGAAGAATCGTTTCATCACATTTCCTTTATGGTTTGTTATCTGGAAGAGCGCAGTTGTCGATAGGTAACTATCAGGTAGATCGTAAACCAGGTTACCAGCAGGAGTGCATCTATGCCGGCAAAGTTTTCATGGAGCCCATGGAAAACGCTGATAGTCTTTGTTTCCATGCCACCTGTTAACGCCACTGGATCGTGCAACGGATTTTCTATGTTAAGTGACCACTCGAATCCCCAGCGTGATAGCATCAGGTACGACAACAGGGTGATTGCTAAATCCATATCTTGAGCACTCACTACGAGTCCTCCCAGAACCACTTGTGGAATCAGGACGACCGGAATCAATGCCATTGCGGATGACTCTGAGGTCACCAGCGAGGATACCATCAAACCCAGTGCTGTTCCCGCTACACTGACTGTCCAGAGTTGGATAAGATGTGAGACTATTGAGCCCTGTAAATTAAGAATAGGATAACAGATAGCGAGCAGAATGAAGCATTGGATCAAACTAAAAATGGATAAAATGAGAAGTTTGGAAATCAGATAGAATTTCACATCGAGGAACACACTCCGTTCTCGACGGTAGATTGCACGTTCCAGAACAATTTCCCGGGCAGCGTTGGAAGCACCCAACCAGATTGCGGACACATTTAAAAGGAATAGTGGCGTAACAAATGGAAATGGACGGGTTGGTGTGGCACCAAGGTCACGAAAAACAAGTGCGAGTAATAGTCCTATAATTGGTGCCTGAGCGAGCAGGATAATCGATTGCAGGCGATCTCGCACTTTGATCTCAAAATATCTGCTTGCCAGAACCAGAAGCTGTTTCCATGAAGTCCTGACTTTTGTCATCGCCGTCGAACTATCTCCCTTAATAGAGCCATTTGAAATGCGGTCTTTCATATAAGAATCATACACACGGGAATTCTTGAAACGATTCGCCCAATCCACTCCGGACATTTTTTTCAAGGCATCAAAAATTTGATCTGGTTCATTCACGCCAAAGTATTCTGCAACACCAGCAGCCGAACCGTAATAAGCTAAAAATCCACCCTCTGTCAGTACAATCAACGTGTCCAGAAGCTGAAAGTTTTTTGACGTGATATTGTGAGTTGTGAGAAATACAGTTTTTCCACGCTGACTTAGCCCCTGCAGTAATCGCATTACTTCGATATCACTCTTCGGATCCAATCCACTGCAAGGTTCGTCCAGAAAAATCACAGATGGCTCGGTAATTAGTTCCTGTGCAGTGTTAACTCTTTTTCGCTGTCCTCCAGAAATCCCCTTTTTCTCTGCCGTCCCAATCTCAGTTTTTCGCGTTTTCTCCAAACCCAGATCATGGATTACTCGATCCACTTCCCTCGAACGTTCATCGCGTGTCAAATCTGGCAAACGAAGTTGCGCACTATATGTGAGACAGGATTGAACCGTTAACTCACGGTGAATAATATCATCCTGTGGTACATATCCAATAAAACCTCTAAAATGTTCCTTCTCCTTATGGATATCCACGTCGTTTATCAAAACAACTCCCTGGGTCGGGTCAAGATATCCGTTCATTGCCATCATCAGGGTCGTTTTTCCAGAACCGCTGGGACCGATCACCCCTACAAATTCTCCCGCTTCGACAACAAAGGAAATGTTATTGAGTAAAGTTCTCTTCCCCTCGCGAGTAGGTATGGTCAGTGAAAAATCTCGAATTTCTATACGTGCTTCGCCAAGAGAATCTGAGGCAACTACGCTCCCATTGTCTTCAAATAGTCGGAGAGGCGAGCCAGCAATTACAATCCGACTGTTCCGGGTGATGACGTGGTTTTGAACCCGTTTTCCATCCACAAAACAACCGTTTACGCTTTCTAAATCCTCTATAGTCCAGGAATCGTTAGATATCCTTTTTAGCCGGGCATGATGTCGTGATACCCGCGGATGATCTAGCACGATATCATTGTCGATCGCTCGCCCAATTGTAAGTATATCTTTTTGTTCGATTTGAGCGGATAAGTTTAACCAACTTTCCGGAGATTCCGCGACCTCCATGTCATCCATTTCAATGGGAATATTGATCCAGTTCAGCAGATTCTGATTCGACCAATCGAGGGGGATTTGCCGGGAGAACTGAATAAGATCACCAGGTCGAATAGGAGTTCGTTCAATTCTGGCACCATTGACATAGGTTCCATTAGTCGATTTCATATCTTCGAGGAATAGCCC
>JAIOHU010000038.1 GCA_019912845.1 bacterium | reverse complement strand
CTCAATCGTTATCTGAGCTGGATGGTGTTGAAGCTGTTGAAGTCGCTCCAGAACGTCACACCGCAATCCAGAAACCGGAGTTAGATGGCATACCAAATGATCCGTTTATCGCATATCAATGGCACCTCGACCGTGTAGCAGCGTGGACAGCCTGGGATGTTGTTAATGACGCATCCGATGTGACCATCGCCATTGTCGATATCGGTGTCGATTTGGATCATCCCGATCTGGTAGATGCGCTATGGACAAACACCTCAGAGGCGAATGGACAGAATGGCGTAGATGATGATGGAAATGGATTTATCGATGACCTCCACGGCTGGGATTTTTATAGTGATGATGGCGACCCCAATGCTACTGGTCAGGATCATCACGGCACCCATTGCGCTGGTATTGCAGCAGCGACACGTAACAACCAGCTTGGTGTCAGTGGTATCGCGCCGGGTGCAAAGATTATGGCGTTACGCGCTGGGTCGGGCAACAGCATTCAGAGGGGTTTTGAGGCAATGCTCTACGCAGTCGATAATGGAGCGGACATCATTTCCCTATCATGGGGCGGAAATATCTTTTCCATCCTCGAATATGATGTGATCGAATATGCCATCGCGCATGGTGTTACCCTGATCGCTGCAGCCGGAAACTCAGGTTGGCAATATGAATATTATCCCGCAGCTTATGAATCAGTTATTGCAGTTTCCGCCACAGACACTGAAGACCAGCTTTGGAATGCCAGTAATCGAGGGTACTGGGTCGATATTGCTGCACCAGGTGTCGATATCTTCAGCACCGAGATCAACAGCTATGACTACCAAAGCGGCACCTCCATGGCAACACCGCTTGTCGCCGGAGTTGCAGCACTGGTTCTCAGCACTGAACCCGGATTGTCACCACAAGCAGTTCGTGCACGTTTGACCCAGGGTACGAATCCCATCCCGAATGCGACCACACAGGTGATGAGTGGACGAGTAAATGCCTATCGTTCCGCAGTATCATCCAAACCCACCATGGTCTTAAATAGCATGGTCGTCACTGACAATAATGGTGATGGTATCGTCGAACCCGGACAGTTTTTTGATATTACACTGGATTTTGATCTGATTGGCGGTTCTGCCAGCAGCATACTGGTGGAAGCCCTTTCATTTGTTTTGCCGGATGAATCACTGGAAGGATCAGGAGCCCATGTCTGGGTTGATCAGCAGCCAGGGCAACTGATTACTCCCGCTCTCCCTGTAATCGCCCGCAATAACACACGACGTGGCACCCATCCATTGGCAATCAGCCTGCGGGTAGATGAGAGACGTGATACTCTTGTTGTCAATATCCCCATCGACCCTCCTTATAAAACCCATGATGCCAGCAATATGGAAGTAACCGTAACCGACTTTGGCGCATTTGGTTATTTTGATTATCTCTACTACACCGAAACCACACCCGGTTTGCGTCTCTTGGATCAGCCTGTCGGCTATCTTTTCCATGGCTCCCTGATGGTTACCGACGGCGATAATGTCAGCGATAATGCGTACGGCAGCGATGATAATGACCGCCATGATTTCCTGACCGTGAACGGTGGGAATATCCGTGAGGTTGAAGGGCAACATGATCAGCAGGTGTTCGAGGCAACCTATTATGATATCACAAATTTTCCTGATGATACGGGAATTCGCATCCTGCAACGCTCCATCAGCTATCCCGACGGTTTGGGGAATTTCCTGATCATCGAGTATCACATCACCAGAATTGTTAGTGGAAGCGAAAATTACAATGTTGGTCTTTACGCCGATTGGGACATCCAGTCCATCAACAAGAACCAGGTTTATTTCGATGAGGGACGGCGTTTGAGTTATACCACTGGCGAGGCAGGAGCCGCTGGTATGATGGTGCTGAGCGATGAACCGATTTCGGGGTCAAAGGCGATAGACAATGTTACCGAACTTGGCGATGGTTTCACCGATGATGAGAAGCTGGAAATAATGACCGGTGGAACATCTTCAGCGCAGAGTGCGATAAGACGAGATTGGTCGTCACTGCTGGCAGTCGATATAGGCAGTCTGTCCCTCGATGAAACGCACACTGTAATTTTTGCACTTGTTGCAGGTGAAACCGCAAACCACCTGCTCGCCTCAGCCGATGCAGCACGTGCTACTTTTGGACGATATACTGCTGAAAACGATCCCTACTCAGAGAGTATCCCCACCTCATTCTCACTCTCCTCCGCTTACCCCAACCCGTTCAATGCCACCACGCAGATTAATTTTGCTCTGCCTCAAAGGAGCAATGTAACTCTGACCCTTTACGATCTGCTTGGAAGAGAGGTGCAAACCCTTGTGAATACAACCTTGCAGGCTGGTTATCACACTCATAGCCTTGATGCAAATTCACTGGTATCGGGAGTTTATTTTATCCGATTGGAGACATCAGAATTTACCGATACGAAGAAAATTATTTTGATGCGATAGGGAGTAGGAGGGAGGCAAGGGATAGCAAAAGCCTGTAGATGATAGATAGCCCGATGCTTTGCGTCGGGTTTGTTGCACACATTCAGTTCGTAACTGTTTCCTCTCGGTAATGATCCTTCTTTAGTTTCTAAACATAATTTCTGTAGCCCTACCAGGCACACGTAATTTTCAATTGATATTGTAGCTTTTGTATATAGTGAGTGCGAGCTTTAGCTCGTAAGGGTTTCTGACAACTCTATACGCGCTGAAGCACGCACTCATCGACCCACACAATTTAGCGAATATCCAACACAATGAATTGAACGAATGTTATAAATCGTTTCATGGACTTGTGCATATCTAAAACCTGAAATTTGCCTTTCACACTAAAATTACAGTATTTTCTTGAGGTACTGAATCTTGAGGGGAACTGTCATGCCAAACTTACGTGTTGCTTTCGCTGTCCTGCTTTTCTGTGCAATCGCATCAATCACTTTCGCTGAAATTGATAATCCCAACTCTCCACAGCGTGGTCCTACCATCGACCGCTTATCAAATCATTCTACCGCTCAGCCAGACTATAATGTCCGTGTCCATCGTGCTGGTCGATTATGGGTGACCATGACCAACCGTGGAATATTCGGAAATTCGAGCGTTCGAGCGGAGTACTGGGAAGACCCGGAGTATGGTGGTTGGGCACCACAGGCGGAGTTTCCGGGTGGTGAAGATCAACAATACCTCTTCATGGGATCATTGTGGGTTGGAGCGTTGGTTACCGAAGGGGGAACAACAACCGCTCGTGTCTCAACCGGAACCGAGGGGTGGATATTCCCCGCAATTCGGGAGTTTAACCCATCAGACAACTCACCGATTATAGAGCGATCAAAGATGATCAATCGTGTGAATGGTCTCGGCGATTTTGTCAGTTCACCAGATGCCATCAGCGATCAGGATTTTATCGCAGTGTTTACCGATACCCTGACCGATCCTGCCCTTGTGAATAACGATCCGTTCGATGGAGCCCATCAGCCGTTGGGAATCAAAGTCACCCGCACCTCTCATTCCTGGGCAGCACCTTATGCAAGTGATTTTATCATTATGGACTATACGATTGAAAATATTGGTGATAATAATCTCCAGAATGTTTATGTAGGGATGTATATCGACGGCGATGTGGGCGCAAATGTAGAGCAGCTCTCCGATTATCCCGGGCATACTGATGATCTGACTGGATACTTGCATGATTTTCAATACCCACAGGAAAATGGGAGTAACCGTCCGGTACGAGTAAATGTCGCCTGGATTGGGGATAACGATGGTCGTCCCGTCAATGTCAACAGTGGTAATGACTTTTCGGTGCCTCATGTGACTGGAATGCATTTCCTGAAACAACCGGGAACACCATCACGAGAGAGTTTTAACTGGTGGATGTCAAATGGTGATCCGAGTCGGGATATCGGACCCGCCTGGCAGGATGATGGCTCGAACGGTGACTGGACAGAACGACTGGGCACACCACTTGGAGATGGACGCAAATATTTCCTCATGCAGAACCGAGAGTTCGACTACAACCAGGTTCATCTGAATGATCCAATCTGGATCGGATCACATCCGCAGGTACTGGTACATCCCGGGACGGGAGGCGTAGAAACCCATGATTGGCGCATACCGGACGCAGAAAACGCCGATGACATTGTGAATGGTTATGATACACGTTATCTGCACTCATTCGGACCACTGGGGAATTTCGACTATGTAGATGAGAATGGCGAGGATGTCTACCGTCTGCAACCGGGAGAAACAATTGAATTCAGTGTCGCCTATGTCGCTGCTGAGAATTTCCACGATAGAAACAATCCTCAGCCGACGAATAGCAACATCGATCCCAGCCGTTTTAACCTGAAAACCCTGGTAGATGCCGTCGAACGTACTCGCAATGTCTATGATAGCCCGATGGTCGATACCGATGGCGATGGCTGGTATGGAGAAGATACCGGACCTGATCTGCTCTTTGCCGACCAGATAGGGGATACTGTTGTTGTCGGGGGTCAGGTTGTGGGAATCTATCCCGGACCCGACTTCGGCGAGCTGGATGGTTTCCTTGATCCCTCTGAAGATAACAATCCCTACAAACCTGCTCATCTGATCAATTCATCCGGTAACATGGTTCTCGATGCCGGGGATGGTGTTCCCGATTACCAGGGACCATCCGCACCTCCTGTCCCACGTACCCAAATCCGTTTCAGCCCCAACCAGATCACTTTCGAGTGGGAAAAATCAGCCGGCGAAAGCCCATTTTATCTCGATCCAGCCACACGTGTCGCAGATTTTGAAGGCTACCGTATCTACGAATCAAAAACAGGTGAACCCGAAGACTGGACACTGCTCGAAGTCTTCGACCGTGTGAATTACGCCTATTTGAATCGTTATGATGAGTTATACAGTGAGCCGTTTACAGATATTTCAGGACTGCCAACAGACACCATCATTGACGATGAAGAAGTAACCCTGAAAAAGCTGGGACCAAACACCGGAATGACTTCTATCTGGGATGGTGCTCTTGGTGTGTACCGCTATGAGTTGGAGGATGTTCATCCCTTGCGTGGGATGTGGTATGCGGTTACTACCTATGATTGTGGCGATCCGGTTACGCATTCCGCTTCACGGGAGTCCGATCAGATTGCCAATGCGGTCTATTTCGCACCCAGCGGTGATCCAGCTAAAGAGCCCATGGTCGTGCCAAACCCCTACCGTGCTGATCAAAACTACACGGATTTTTATCCAGCGGGTATGCCGGAGTGGGTGCCTGAGAACAATCACGAGGATCCAAGTCTGTTCGCCACAGGTGAACTGCTCTGGTTCTACAACCTGCCAGAAAAATGCTTGATCCGTATCTTTACAGTTTCCGGTGAACTGGTGCAGATTGTCGCGCACAATCAACCCGGCGACCTGGATGGTGCCAATGGACTGATCTACGCCGAGCCGTGGAACCTGCTGACACGTGACGGCGATCCGGTGGTGTCCGGATTGTATCTCTTCTCTGTTGAAGACAAAACCGATGCAAAAGAGGGTGAGCTGAAGAGAGGGAAGTTTGTAGTCATCCGGTAGGGTTGAAAACACTGGAACAAGATGATAAAGATGAAAACCGATTTACATGATGATTATGATTTATTATGATACTACAGGATATAAATTCAGATTGATCTAATCCTAACTGAGTGAGACTGTTCAATATTAAAAGGTGTCTGGATTTCTCAGTTCTATAGTTCCACGGGTACGTCTGAGAGTAATAATTCTTGCTCCTTCGTCCCTTCCCCAAAACTCAATTATATCCTGCCAGTCCTTGATTGGTTTTTTCTTATATGGTGTCACGTAATCGGTTTGCCACCAGCGATTAAATACTGTAATAGGTGTCGTTGGAGGATTCACGTACTTTGACCAGTTTAACCCTGGTTGAAGAAAATAGATCAGTGCATCCTCAGTTAGTTCGAGGATATTGCTGTGGTTGGAACGCTTCCTGCTGCTTGGTTTATAGGAATCTATTTCACCCAACCAGATTTCACATTTCTGGGTAAGTTGGGTATACATCTGATGAGGTTTTTTCAATCGATCATATAAATTCTGAGAAACACCGACATACTGAATCCAATCCTTTTTCTGATGGGCTTCACGTCCATAAGCAAGATACAGACCTTCTGTATAATCGTTTTTGGCTGCTTCGATAGCGGTTTCATAGGTGTATGGACCATACCAGTTAACCAATGCAGCAGTCGCTTTTGCCATGACTGACTCCCCAAAAATTTCTTGTCATAATAATTCAATATGCTTGCAATAAGATATATAAAAGTTGCGAGATTCGCCAGTTTCATTTTTGAGTCATGAAAGTCCAATTCAATCCTTCAATAAATCGAAATACCACTTCGACCTCTCCAGAGGCAAAGTATTTTTAATTGCTTGTACATACAAATATAATTGCGTATGTTTTGAACATGAAATGCGATGACCAGAATCCATATTGCGGGTGTTTGTACTACTCGGCGAATGCGCTGGGACGTATCATGACCAAATTGGCTGAGGAGGAGTTTGCTTCGGTCAACCTGGCACCGTCGCAGGCGTTTCTGTTGATGACAGTCAACCGTCAACCGGGGATGCACCCGGGCGAGATCGGGAAGATCATGATGCTGACACCATCCACCGTCACTCGTCTCATTGAAAAGATGGAGCAGAAAGGGTATGTGACACGTGAGACCAAAGGCAAGTTCACAACAGTCCATCCCAACGAGGAAAGTCTGGAGTTGCACGCGAAGATTAAAGAAGCCTGGCGAGGATTGCTGGCTCGTTACGAAGCGCTGATAGGAAAAGAGGAAAGTAAAAAGCTGACTAGCGATATTTTTGAAGCTGTGGAGAAGTTGAGTGAGTGAGTGACATTGGATTTATCCAATGTTTCACTAGTGTCCCAACGTTAATCGAATAAAAACAATTGGTTTGAAGTGCACGTCTCATTAGAAGTGTAATTGACATCTCTAAGTATTTGTTTTAACTGCTCTTTTTCAAACAATGTCACACTCAACATTTGCAACAAAGTGTAGAGACTCTGGTCCAAATTC
>JAIOHU010000037.1 GCA_019912845.1 bacterium | reverse complement strand
GAATATAAATTTTCCAGTAAGTTGAGTACTGAAATTCGAATTTTACCCATCTTCCAACCAGGATTGAACAGCAGTCAAGTCAAATTGCAAACGAACTACTATTTCAGATAATTGGATATATCGTAAGTCCCACATTCTGTGTCAGATTCTGAGTGTTGCTGAATCAGTATAGAATGTTGTTTGTGCCTTACAGGTTCCGCAACATCCGAAGATGTTGCGGATTCTTATTTTACGATAAAAGGAAATGATGATTCCCCTCAGCATTTCTCTTTTAATTGATGAACCTGTTCATTCGTTCCGATCACCCCCAGGATATCATCCGGCAAAAGCTGAAAGTCAGGTGACGGATTTGGTAATACCTCCTCCGCTCTTATAATCGCAACGACAGAAACCCCTGTTTCAGATCGAATCCTTGATTCCATCAGAGTTTTTCTGGTATAAATTGAATCGTCTTCGAGTTTTAGCCAATGCAGGTCCATCATCTTTCCTGCTGACATAAGTGTAGAAAGATATTTGTTTTCCAAAGTCTTTTTACCTGCAGATTCGTAACGTTCCTGGTGGATTTCATCGGTAAATGAGAGAATACTTGATGCGGTGTAATCATAGTGTAGTAAGGCCTGACGGGTCATCTCGAGGGATGCTTCAAATTCTGGTTGAACTACCTCATAAACCCCCAGCTCATATAAGTTGTTCATATGATCTGTACCCGCGGCTCGTGCGATGATATGTAAGTTTGGATTCGCTTTTTTACTGAGTTTTGCAATCGTAATTGAATTAACAATTGATGGGACAGTATTCATTAGTAGTCGTGCGTGTTCTATTCCTGCCGCTTCAAGCACAACCTCATGTGCAGCATCACCAAAAAGGACAGGGTGCCCCTCTTCCTTTGCAGCTTCGATCCCCCTGTAATTCAATTCAATCATTACATATCGTATTCCAAGTCTCTGCAATACAACAGCAATGTTTAGCCCAACTCTTCCAGCACCAGCAATGATTATGTGATCCTTAAGTGTATGAGTAGAAAGATTAATACTTTCCAGAGGGATAGTTTGTTGTTTCGTTTTGTACCATCTATAAATTGGAGTTGTCAAACTGGACAGCAGCGGAGTAGCCATCATCGTGATTATTGCGGTCGTTAAAACAAGTGCGTAGAGATCATGAGATACCCCACCAGAAGTTAATCCTACTCTGGCAAGTACAAATGAAAACTCTCCCACCTGGAACAATCCCAAAGCAACTGCGAATGGGACCACATTGACGTATTTGAAAACACGTGCGATACTCCAGAAAATTGTACCTTTTCCCAGTACAACAAAAATGGTCAGCAGCAATACTTTGTCCCAGTGTTCGACAAGAAAATTGAATTCAAACAGCATCCCCACAGAAGTAAAGAACAACAACCCGAACAATTCGCGAAGCGGAATGATGTCGCTAAGTGCTTGATGCCCATAGTCTGACTCACTGAGCACTAATCCTGCAACAAACGCACCAAACGCGAAGGATAATCCAAGAAGGTACGTGCCATAGCCGATTCCGAGACCAAGCGCGGTAATCGAAAGCAGAAACAACTCCCGAGAATTTGAACGAGCAATGTACTTAAGAATGATGGGAATAATCCGTTTGCCCAGAAAAATCATAACAAACAGGAATACTGCCGCCTTAGCAAGCGAAATTCCCAGAAGGGGTAATCCAGCCTGGGCATTATTCATTTGTGGAAGGATGATCATCAAGGGTACAATCGCAAGATCTTGAACAATCAACATACCAACCATGACTCGACTGGAAAGTGTCCCCATCCATCCCTGATTGATCAATGTTTTCAGGAGCACCATGGTACTTGAAAGTGAGAGCATTGCACCCAGCCACAGTGAAGCTTGCCAATCGAGAGCGAAGTAGCGTCCAATTCCCAACCCAAAAGCGATTGTGAGCAACATTTGAATGGGAGTTCCGATCAGGGCAATGTTACGTACCGGCTTCAATGCTTCCAGGGAGATTTCAAGTCCAATGGCGAACAGAAGAAGCGCGACTCCGATTTCGGCGAGCATTTCAATCTCATGAATATCTGAGCTTAAAAGACCCGCGGCATTCGGTCCAATCAAAATACCAGAGAGGATATAACCAATGATGAAAGGTTGCTTGAGCAGCCTGGCAACCAATCCGCCGAGTAATCCTGCCACAACAATAATGACGATATCTGCTGCGATTCCCATGAAACCCACTCGATTGAATGATTAAAAAGGGCGAATCTAATGATCCGCCCTAATGTATATAACATCGAACATATTTACCATTTCAAGAGGACATCTCAATCACTTTTTCAGCAAGTTTTCGTATGCCTTTGCCAACATCTCTGATGGACGGACCAAGCATATACGCCGGTGTTGAAATAATCTTATGTGTCACATCAACGACAATTCCATCAACTGCACAATTGATATGCTCAGCACCCATGGCATTGATTGCGGATGCCGTTTCAGTATCATTACCAATAGTCAGTTTCACCTTGATATTCTTTTTTCCGAGTGCTTTTGCAACCGCAGCGGGTGCGATACACATTGGTGCAACTACTTTCCCAGCAGTGTAGAATCCAACGATAGCATTTTCCATGTCAGGATCAACTTCGCAATCTGATCCTTTAACCGCAAAAGTACAGAGATTTTTTGCTGCGCCGAAACCTCCCGGAATCACCAATGCATTATAATCTGATGAATTCAGCTCACTCAGTGGCTTAATATCACCACGTGAAATTCTCGCAGCTTCTACCATCACATTTCGTGACTGATTTTCAGCCGGTTGATTCTTCACATGATCAATCACATGCATCTGATCTTTATCGGGAGCAAAACATTGAACATCCGCTCCCAATTCGTCCAGATATAGCAGTGTAAGAACCGCTTCATGCAATTCACTGCCATCCATGACACCGCTACCAGATAATACAACAGCTATTTTCGGCATTGTCTTCTCCAACCTCAAAGTTAATTTCTTATTCTGATTTTAACCTCGTGGAAAATCCCCCCAAATGCTTCACTATTTCACAAAAGCAAGTTTCTTTGTCTGACGTACACCATCCGCTTCCAAAACAGCGAAGTAAATTCCCGCAGCATGTTCAGCAGCATTCCAGACAAATGTATGATTACCTGCTGAAAGTGTACCATTCTTCAGGGTAGCAACTTCACGTCCAAGAAGATCAAATACACGGAGACTGACCTTTTGTCCCTGAGGGACAGCGATCTGTATTGTCGTTGCTGGGTTGAATGGGTTCGGATACGCCGATTCAATGGCAAATTCGGATGGTAGAGCTTCAGTACTACCTTCCATTTCGACATCATTTATATCAAACCATGAGATAATCCCGGGATGACCATTGTAACCATAGAGAAGCTCAGAACGTGAGCGTGTGTTCATTCCCGCACCACTGATCGCCTCAAAGTTACATGCCATATAGAGCAGTTTATACGCACCTTCATAATAGATAACAGCGACATTCTCTGTGTTGGTATAAGTATAGCCTGCCATCGCTCCATTTATCGGGACGATTACATCCGGATCCTGCGTATTGCCAGCTCCACCAGGACCTGTAATCACCACGCTGCTACCAGGAATAATTGGGACTCCTGCGCCTTCAACTGCAGCAAGACCGGGAACAGTGTTACCCTCGCCGCTCTCTGCATGCAGATAGTCAGCATAAAAATCAGTACCAGACAACTGATCATCCAATCCCTCGCCAGTGAACACAAAATTAACACCGTTGTCCATGGCACCCTGGATCGCAGCAACCTCATCATCATCAAGTGGGTCAACTGCATTTCCAGTCATCCAGATTACCCCATTGTACTCTGAAAGGTAGTCCGCTGTCAGTGGGGCTGCGAGGACGTTCAAATCATAATGGTGATAATATAAGAATGGACGTTGCGACAGATCCTGCTGAATCCAGTATTCCAGGGTATCGCCGCCATCATCATCCACGAGGAGAAGTTCAGGAATACCAATTACCATCTTCTCTCTGATCGTAATCTCATAATCATTCGGGTTTGACGTAATCGTAACTCGCATGTTTGCAAATGCACCTTCGTGCTCATACCCTTCTGGTACTGTAAAACGAAGCGGATCATCCATATTGTCTGCTTCCTGACCACCGCGAAGCAAACCGGCGATCAGAACATTGTTGTTATCAATTTGAATACCCGGAAGGTCGAAAGAAATAGAAGCAAATACATTGTCTGCATCCATCCAACCATTCGCGTTGGTGATGGAAAGTGTAACTTCGATTGTTTCACCAATGTCTGGATGACCATTGCCATCAGGGTCACTAATGTTAAATTCAGTTACACTGAACTCCGGCCAGTAATTTTGTGTGACCGCTTTATAAGCATTCACTCGTCCTGTACCGATGTAGTGATCTGGGGTTATCGGATCCGTTGTTTCCATAATTATTTCACGCCATTGCGTATTATTCAAATTCGGGTATTGCGACATTACGAGTGCACCGACTCCTGCAGCAATTGGAGTTGCTACGCTGGTACCATCCCAAGACGTATACCCACTGGGATTCGGATTCCCATGATTATACCACGCAGTGTAACAGCCAACACCAGGAGCTGCGATTTCTACCCAATCGCCCCAGTTTGAAAAGTTGGCACGACCATCATTTGAATTGGTTGCACCTACAGTGATAACATGATCATAATTTGCTGGATACTGGATTGTGTTGCGATTGTCATTTCCTGAGGCACCGAACAGCAGCATGCCATTATTCCAGGCGTTGTTGATCGCATTTTCCATTGCTGTGATACGTGTACCACCGCCGTACGACATATTGATAACGTCACAACCCATTTCGGTAGCATAAACAAGTGCGGTAATACCCGCTTGTGTTTGTGTATAGCCAGATTCAAAACCCTGATTATCATAAGCTGAATAACCCGCGCGCAAGCTCATAATTTTGCAATTATAAGCAATGCCTGCTCCACCGATACCATTATCTCCAGCTTCTGCCATAGCGGCATTGCAACCAGTACCGTGACCATTAAAATCCAGCGGGTTGTTATCTTGGGGTGCAGCATCTTCACCTGGAACAACCTGATTCTGATGTACAGTCACCCAATCATAACCGAGGAAATCATCACTGAGACCATTACCATCATCATCTGTAAGGTTCCAATCACCAATCGTCCCTGGTAAGTCTGGAAATTCAGGCCCGAAGGGACGGGGATCATCATCCAAATCTTCGCCAGGATTTACCCAGAGATTCGGCACCAGATCAGGATGTCGCCAATCGATTCCTGTATCAATTGCACCGACGATAATTTCCCGGTCACCAGTCTGATAACTCCAGGCACGTGCAGCATCGATCTGTCTCAGCCACCATTGTGAGCCCAGACTGGGATCGTTCGGTGTGTAATCGTCAATGGGGAGAAGATAATCTGGTATTGCCCATTCTATCCTTTTATTCTTTTCAAATTCTTCAGCAATAGCATACATATCACTGTCAATTGGGAATGAGAGTTTGTAGTCGTTACGAACAAGATTCGCATACTCTTCATTCCTGATGATTAAATCACCAAAGAAATATTCTGCTTCAGTAGCTCCGTAACGCTGAAACAGATTGTCGATATCTGCATCACCAACCGTAACAAAGCCTGCTGTATTGGTTGTGGGATTAACATCAAATCCAAAACGTACAAGTAAAACTCCGTCCACATACCCTAATTCTTCCGCTTGTGCATACCCAATCGTTGTAAGCAGCATCAAGGAAATTGTCAATAATCGAAATACTTTCATGCTTCTCTCTCTTTCACTGAACCCTGCAGTCTTGCCGACTCAAAGTAGTTTATCGAACATATCTATATGTAAATTATAGTAAATGAAGCTATCATGCAAAAATCTCAGTGACAAAATCCAGATGGAATTTCCATTGGAGACTACGCAGTCAAGAATAACCTGAGGACAACAATAAAAAGTAATCCTGCAAAAATCCGTTTGTAAACTAC
>JAIOHU010000036.1 GCA_019912845.1 bacterium | reverse complement strand
TCGAGTAATTCTTGAAGATGGTAGTACTGGGTTGCTTTCAAACAATCAATTCGTTCAAAACAGCTGGGTGGAATGCCTGGAAAGTACGATGCAGTTTACGAACAATATTGTAACAGACTGCATGGATAATGCGATTACTTTTGACAACTACACTGACGACAGCTTCATTTATAACAATATTTTCCTCAGAAACATCGCAGTTTGTTATGTTCTCCCGGATCAGGAAAACCCAACAATCAATGCCAGTTACAACTGTTTCGATGATACTCTGGTCTATCATACCCGCAATTGTACTTTTGTGGAAGAAGACAATATTGTTGGAATCTCTCCGCTCTTTGAAAATGAAGTTGACTTTCGATTACGTGAAGAATCTCCCTGCATCAACGCTGGTCATCCAAACGAAGCTTACCATGATGTTGATGGCAGTCGTAACGACATGGGAATCTACGGTGGACCGTATGGCGAGGAATATGTTTATCCTGGGACTTTAAATTCTATTTCAGAGCTGAACATCCCTCAGGAGTTTTTAGTCGAATCACCCTACCCAAATCCTTTTAATTCCATGATACAATTGCGCTTTGCTGTTCCGACACAAGGAGAAGTTGCAATTTCGATCCGCAATTTGTTGGGCAGAACGGTATTCAGTTCTGAAAAAATTTATTCTGTGGGTTGGGAGACATTGTTGCTTGAAAACAGTACGAATTGGGCAAGTGGAATCTATTTTA
This sequence comes from bacterium, assembly GCA_019912845.1. Taxonomy (GTDB): domain Bacteria; phylum Electryoneota; class Electryoneia; order Electryoneales; family Electryoneaceae; genus JAIOHU01. The sequence goes on along the minus strand of JAIOHU010000036.1, from coordinate 27,141 downwards.
TTCGTTTAAGCTATTTGAATACTCACTACACTCAAAAGGCTGTACTTCTTAGATAATAATAAGGAGTCATTCAAGTAACAAGTGTTGTTTCTGCGGCAGTTTTAAGCAGGAAACTCCACCAGGAACGCCAGGGGATATAGGCTTCGGCGATTCTGGTCAACGTCTCCAGGTCGGGAGGCTCGGGTAGACCGTAAAAGTGTTTTACAGCACGGAAGAGCGCAGTATCTGAACTGAGAAAATCCTGGTAGCCATAGGCTGAAATCAGGAGCTGTTCAGCCGCTAATGGGTTGATCCCGGGTAAATCCAGAAGAACCCGTCTTGCTTTCAGCGGATTAGGAATATCGAGCAGATGTTCGAGGGGATCGGGATCGCCAACCAGCGAAGAGACCAGGACTTTAATCCGCCGCGCTTTTGCTGCGGTCAAGCCAGCAATGATCATCATTCTTTCTGGTACCGATAACAGAGTATACTTTCCCGGGAAGGCAGCGGGTGCATGAGGGCGTCCCGCAGGTGTCACCCCACAAACCTCTTTCAGATTAGAAACCAGCATTGCTGTTTGACGTTGAGTAAGATTTTTCGAGACGATCCAGCGTACAATTGCTTCAAGCGGAGAGGCAAATACAACTGGACGCAGATCGGGGTGAATGGAAACAACCTGCCGAAAGGTCTCGTCTGTCAGCGAACGGTTAAAGAACGATGTTGAGTCAACATGCAGGGAAAACATTCGTGTTACAGTTTCGAGGATGATTTCACAAGTTTCGTCATCTACAAGATCACCGAATATTCTGACCTTCAAGGGTTCATTCAATTTGTCCTGATGTAGACGTACTTCAACAGCTCCCCCCGGAACCTCGAGAGAAAAGTGGTAACGATTGAGCGTCACAGGCAGTTGGACAAAGTGCTCATGCCTCATCATAATCTGCAGAGAGGAGGAGAGTCTGAATGGTCCGACTACCGGTATTTCGCGTAATTCTTCCAAACCTCACCAATAGTATATTTTGCCATTTGCTGCAGAGATAGGAGTGAGCAGTCTAGTAAGACATTCCATGTGTAGACCACATCAGGCACACTACTCATCTATCCCTACCCCCTTAACATAATACAATCAGCCCTGCCGATACAACCGCCGAAGCGAATTTATCTGACAGGGCTGATAGGCGCGGGGATGCGTGCGCCACACTCATTTTCGTTTGTAAACTCAATATTTAGTAAAGCAATCAACATGCCAGAAAATTACTATAGAACTTTCACTTATTCAACAATTAACACCAGAACCTGTTTGAAGCCTGAAACTCTGTTATATATGGAGTATTCAGGAACATATGATATTCAGGAGTCCTGAGATCCTCCAATTATTCAAATAATTCGAAATTGTAATTTTGCGTTTTCATCTCCAGTAAAGAGCTTCTACTTCGCTTGCCTGCGAACATCATGCACAGTTAACTAGAAAACAAAATATCTGTTAAACCCTTTGAAAACAATATGGTTATCTTCGCTACTGCTTTGTTCCATGAGAAATTGTGCATGATGGTTGCGAATATTGATGTCTCATTTACGCCCTTACCTATTTAGAAGTCTGGTTATCCGTCATATCTGTATGGATGGTCAGAGGAGGTGCGCCGGGATTGATATCGATCGTTTTTTTCTGATCACCATATTGCGGATGTTTGAATTGCACTTGATGAACACCTTCAGTCAGAAAAATTCTTCTGCCTAGTGGAGTCCTGCCGATATAATCACCATCCAGATAAACTTCCGCCCATGGATAGGCGTCAATAAATTCAACAATCCCAACCATGCTGAGAAGATCAATTTTCTCCATTAGTGTATCACTCGAAGTAATCGAAAATTGTTTAGTCACGGGCGGAATTTCTGGATTTACAAATGTTAGCGAAACTGTTCCTGCGGGCAATGTAAGAGCGCTATCAAACGGTGTTTGAACCAGAAACTGATTCTCAAAAAAGATATTTGCCCAGGGATCAACATGAAGCAGGAGATATCCTTTCGCTGCTGTACTCTGCGCTGGCAGAACTCCTCTATCCTCTCCCTGATCATTATATGCGAGAAGGGTCGAGTCGATCTTCTCCTGATCGTCCGAAGATTTTTCAGTCGCTGAGTCAATTGCAATAGGCTTTTCTACAGGATCATTCAGTTTTTCTGCGAGTTGGCTATCCTGAAAATCTTTCTTCTTCGTGCTTTGTTCTTCACTGAGCAATTTATCAGGATCGGCAGATTGTATAGCTGTTGAGACAAACGAGCTATCTTTCTGGTCTTCGCTCTCCACAATAGTAGTGTCCAGGGAAGCGACTGATTTTTCCTTTTGATCAAGTCTGTTTTCAGATAGGGATGAATCATCGTTTTTCAAAACTGGATAAAGAATTACTGATGCAATAACAAGTATAAATAATATTGCTGTAGAGTAAATCACTGTTCGTGATGACTTTGATCTGACTCGTGGTGATATCCCAGAACCGTTACCCGAATCTTCTTTTGAAATCGGTTCCAGCTCTTTCGAGACGTCTGTCCAACCATGTTTTACATTATATTCTTCTGCCAGTTCACGGAAACCTTGCAACACTTCATCTGCACTTTCGCTTCTTTTCTCAACCTTTTTCTCCAGCATGCTGTTCAGGAGTTTTTGGAACTTTGGGCTGACTCCATCCAACTGCGCGGGCTTCTTGTTTAATACTCTTGTAAAAGTGTCAGAAATATTTGTGCCGAGGAAGGGATTCTCGCCAGTGACCAGCTCATAAAGTGTCACACCAACTGAATAAAGATCACTTTTAACGGTAGCGTTGCCAGTGTTGATAACTTCCGGGGGCATATATGCCGGTGTGCCAATCACCATACCCTGCTGGGTTAGCGCAGGCGATCCTTCGAACTGAGAAAGCCCGAAATCAGTGATTTTTATCGAACCACCATGACTTATGAGAAGATTATCAGGTTTAATGTCACGATGAATGATACCAGCCTTGTGAGCGGTGCTGAGACCATCGAGGATATCCACCGCAATAGCGACTGCTTCGCGTTCTGAAACTGCGCCATGCTTTACCAGTAAATCAGCCACAGAACCGCCGGGTACCCATTCCACAACGAGATGTACCGATTCCTCGTCTGCCTGGTAATCGTAAATATGAACGATATTGGGATGACGGATTAACCCTAAAGCCTGAGCTTCCCGTTCAAATCGAATTGTCATATCCGGATCTTTTGTGAGTTCCGGGTGCAGACGTTTGATCAGGACTTTACGGTCGAGGGGAGGTTGAACCGCTTCGTAAACTGCCGTGATTGAGGAACGGGAGATTTCACGAACGATCCTATATTTTCCTATTTGTCTTCTTTCTTCCATTCATTCAGCCGATAGTGTAGCCAACGGAGGCTCACACCGAGCACTTCCGCGGTACGAGTTTTATTCCCACTCATTTCATCCAGGGTACGCATGACAACTTCACGTTCGTAATCCTTCAACGTTTTTCTGCCGGATTCTGCAGTTCTTGGAATAATCAGGTCATCCGCATTAATACTGGTATTTTCACCAGAAAGAATAAAAGCCCGTTCGATGGCATTTTCAAGCTCACGTACATTTCCTGGCCATTCATAGTCTTGAATTGCACGTAATGCATCGGCTGTAAGTGTTTTCTCGTTGCTGTTTTTCTTTGTAGCTGCTTTTTTTATAAAATGATTTGCCAGTTGTGGAATATCACTTCGACGTTCACGTAGAGCTGGCATGTGAATGCTGATCACATTCAGTCGGTAAAACAGGTCTTCACGAAATCTTCCTTCTTCCACTTCTTTCGTTAGACTTTTATTGGTGGCTGAAATGATACGCACATCAACATGCAGTGTTTCAGTACCTCCCACTCTTCTGATCACTCCATCCTGCAAAACCCGGAGCAGTTTTGTCTGAATGGTTGGGCTGATATCTGCAATTTCATCGAGGAAGAATGTGCCATTATCCGCAACTTCAAAAAGACCTCGTTTATCCTGCAATGCGCCTGTGAAAGAACCACGTTTGTGCCCGAACAGTTCGCTTTCGAGCAGATTTTCTGAAAGGTTCCCGCAAAACTGTGCTACGAAAGGTTTGTCTTTACGAGGTCCATTATAATGAAGTGCTCGTGCGACAAGTTCTTTACCTGTCCCACTTTCCCCTTCCAGAAGCACCGAAATATCCGAATGCAGAATTTTACGCATCAGGGTAAACACTTCCTGCATCTTGGAATGGACACCCACAATTTCGGAAAAACCATAAGTTTTCTGCATTTCAGTCTGAAGGAGTAGATTTTGATCCTTCAACTGATCAAATCGTGTCGCATTCTGGTAGGCAAGTGCTGCGAACCCGGTGAATGCGTGGAAAAAGCTCAGATTTTCATCGTTGAATTTGGTGCGATCTTTGAGGCTGTCAACATATATAGTTCCGACCGCTCTCCCTTTAATTAACAACGGTGCAGCGATTGCGGATGTGATCTGGTGCATAATCACACTCTCACTACCGCTGAAACGAGGATCGGTCTGAGCATCGTGAACAAGAAGCGGATGCCCTTCAGCAAGTGCACGTTTGAGAATACTTTCAGAGGGTCTTGCCAGTTTGTCTACAGCTTCAGCACTGAGGTTATGTGCAGCACGTACCTGAAAATCGCTGCTGTTATCATCGAGGAGAACAATAAATCCACGTTCCGCATTTACAGTTTCCACAGCGATCTTGAGCACTCGCTTGAGAAGAGCATCACCCTCAAGGATGGAAGTGAGCACATGACTCATCTTCACTAAGGCCTGCAGGGATTCATTGGAAAGCTCATCCAGATCCGGTGCAGAAATATCAGGTATATCAGGGCTTTTAGGGTCATCCCCCATGGGTGTTCCTCATTAATTATCCGCAGTCAATTGTAATCTAGCTCGAATCCAACTTCCATGTGGATCATAAAGAGTCAAATACCAATTAATGCTGGTACCTGGAGTAGGAATTTGACCCTCGTAAGTTGCAGCACAAACAGTATATTCTGAGGGTGGATCACTAACGATAGTGTAATCGTCTTCCATATATGTGATCGTCGTATCCATAAAAACAATACTCTCGTCGGTCGGATAGACGAGTGCCCATCTGTAAGTTATCGGTGAGAAAGTAACAGAAGGGATTCTAGTCCAGAGCAGTCTACTATCATTATCCAAGCTTGCTCGTCCCTCCATGTCCAAATCAAGGTTGGAGTAACGGAAAAAATGATCAAGCTTTGCATGATAGGTTTCTGATGTATCTACACTATCTGATGCAGATATACTTATTTCTTGTCCTATACGTTGCCATAAATCATCTATGCCAGAAATCTCAGATATCCCGAAATTCAAAGAATCCTTAAACATGTTTCCAGAAACTCTTCGGAGCACTCTTCGACCCATTCCAAGTGAATCGTGATATGACACAGTGACGTCGCTTAAACCATCGTGATCCTGTACGAATGCATAGACTTCGTAAATATTGAAATAGTAAGGTCCGCTAGGAGTTTCTAAATCCATACCACTAACAATTTTAACGCTATCAATTGTTGGGATTCCATTTAGAGTTATGTTCTTAACTTCAGGCGAGGAATAGAGGACATAAGCGCTATCTTGAGAAGTTGAATAGCCCTCTTTTTGAACAGAGAAATGAATCCACTCAAAAGAAGGTACTTCCACAGATACCTCTCCAAATATATTTGATTTGGCAAGTTGACCGGTTTCTTCAATAGAGACAATAGCTTCTTCCAGCCTCGCTCCAGAATTTTTTGAAACGGTTACTTTCAGTATACCCCTTCCGGTATAGGAGTCTGATTCGGGATCAACTGGATTGTCATGAGGTGGTTCATCCATGCAACCTTGAATAAAAAGCGAGAGAATTGTCAGAATCAGGAGGACGGTTATGGTTTTATGATTGAATCTGGTACGCCGGATCATTCATTTATCCTTTTTGATTCAGGAATACCTGAATACTCGACACTCGAATCCGAAAACTACATCTATATAAAAATATGAAATACTTGCAGAGTTGCACTGATAGGACTATTAAAAAACAGTTATCTTTTGGGCATGATAAAATCCCACTCAAACACAAATCCAACGCATTTGATATCAGTTTGGTCATGATTATTTTATCTGGAATCCAGCTAAAACCATGCTGGAATGACGCTCAGAATGCATAATCAGGCGTACTGAAATCGATCTGGCGACGCCGCAACTCTCAAACCTTCGTCACGAAACCCATGCTCAAGCAGAAAAGGTAGGAATTCAGTTGAAGTTATGCAAATTGTGCACGAATTCTGCAAAGTTTTTTTTATCAGGGCTCCAGAGACATTCTTGATCAGATTAGAGAGTAGTCAGATTGATATGATGCTCCACAATTGACAAGAGGTATGCAACTTGTTGTTCAATAGCGAGTAGTAAAAATGTTAATCAAAAACAAGCAAGGTCTGAGCTCACTCATTTGCATCGAATTGTTTCGAGGTGCTTGGGGTGAAAGCAGGCTGCAGAATTTAACCTTTTGGAGATTAAAATGGAAAGCAAAGCGTTGCACAGTCAGCGCATTCAACAAATGGCAATTACCTATACCCTTATTGTATTCACTTTTGTGATAGCTTTTTCACTTCAACCTGCTTATGCCCAGAATGATCAGACGAAGATGAATTCCCGTTACCCGGGAATGGATGGAATGCAGGAAAGTCCATTTGTAACTGTGGGTGAAATGCTGAAGCATGCCGTCGTTTTTATCAAGGTAGAAAAAGAACGAACAGTAAATGCAATACCCTTTCATGAGTTTTTCGGTCGTCCCAGCCCGCAACCAGAACGCAAACAGATAGTTCCATCTAGCGGCTCAGGCGTGATTATCGACAAAGAGGGGTATATCCTCACGAACAATCATGTAGTTGAGGATGCGACCAAGATTGTTGTAAAACTAGCGGATGGAGAGGAGCAAAATGCTGAACTCATAGGCACTGACCCCGAGACTGACCTTGCCTTGATCAAGATCGACAAAGTTCATCCAGATCATGTCGCTTCACTGGGTGATTCAGATGAGATGCGTATTGGTGACTGGGCGATTGCCATGGGCAATCCGCTGGGTTTGGAATGGACACTTACAGTCGGAGTTATCAGCGCAAAGGGTAGAAGCAACCTGCGCATAGGTGGACGAGGTCCAGCATTCCAGGATTTTCTGCAAACAGACGCATCTATTAATTTCGGGAACTCTGGCGGTCCACTTGCGAACATACGTGGTGAAGTAATTGGTATCAACACTGCCATAAACACATCAGGTCAGAATATCGGGTTTGCCATTCCGATCAATATGGCAAAAGAAGTTGTCCAGGACTTACGGGAAACTGGTTCAGTAAGTCGCGGATATCTCGGTATGCTGCCAACCGAATTGACTGAGGTAATGAAAGAAGCATTGAAGATTGATGATGACCTTAAGGGAGTGTTTGTTGAAACAGTTGAGCCGAATACACCAGCATCCGAAGGTGGTTTGGAACCAGCGGATGTTGTAATAAAAGTTGATGGAAAAACAGTTGCAGATGTCCAGGATTTCCGTTTCAGAGTTGCTGCTCACAAACCCGACAGCAAGATGGAGTTGACCATATTACGGAATGGCAAAGAAAAAGATCTTCATTTTGTGCTCGGAGATCGTGCAGATTATATCGCATCTGCAAGAACTGGCCAGCCAGCCCAGGCTGATACCTGGATGGGAATTACTGTTGCTGGGTTGCAGTCACCTGAAGCACGTCAGGGACGCATCGCAGTGAAGGAAGGGGTATTGATCACAAAGGTAGAGAATGGTTCAGCCGCTGAAGGGAATCTTTCACCTGGCGATGTTATTGTGAAGATCGGGAGCCAGTCCGTCACAGGAATGTCTGATTGGCAAAAGGTCACACGAGACTTAAAGGACAGCAAAAAAGCTGTTCTAGTACAATTTCATCCTGGTGGACAGGAAATCACTCGTTTTGTAGCACTGAAAGACGATTCTAAATAGATGTTCTCCTCCCCATAGATTATAAGAGCCTTGGAAGGAGTAATTTTTATCTTCCGAGGCTCTTTTATTGGGGTGCTGGCTTGCATTTACATTTGACCACTGATATAATCCTGCACAATATCTTCAAAAAGAAAAAATGAGTGGTCATGGAAACCAATAAGCATCCTGCATTTTCAGAGTCGACCCGAAAAGGCTCACTCTTTGCCTTTGAAGGCATAGACGGTTCGGGTAAATCGACTATTCTGAAAAAAATCGCCTCCTGGTTGAACGATGAAACGCAGCATGAAGCGATTAGTAGCTTTGAACCGACCGACGGGCCTCATGGTAGAAAACTACGAGAAGCTATTTCAAGTACTGAACGTTTGAGTGCTGGAGAAGAGCTTGAGTTATTCCGTTTGGATCGGCTTGAACATGTAACCAATTTGATCCTGCCCTCACTCGATCAGGGTATGATGGTGTTACTCGACCGTTATTACTATTCTTCCATTGCCTATCAGAGTGTCCATGGATCGATAGACCCGGAAGAAATTCACAGCATGATGACTGCATTTGCACCAACACCAAATCTGACCTTTCTCTTCGATGTTGACGTGGATACTGCGTTAGATAGAATACAAACCCTACGCAATCATACACCTGACCTGCTCGAAAAGCGTGAGAATCTAGTAACGGTTAAATCTGCATTCGACAAAATGGAATATCCTGAAATTGTGCGGATTGATGCCAATGAAGCACTTGAAGAGATATTTGAAGATGTTCGTGGATATATCAATAGTTTTCTAAGAGCCAAGTCACTTTTTTCCAATGCACGATAACAAAAGCAAAGCAATTGTTTCAGCGTGTTTACTCGGTATCTGTTGCCGGTATGATGGCAAGCATAAGTTAAGCGGAAAACTCGGTGAAATTCAGAATGTTTACGATCTGGTTCCTGTTTGCCCTGAGCAAATGGGTGGGATGCCAACACCTCGTCCACCTTCCATGATCGTCGGAGGAGAGGGAAAAGATGTCCTAGAGGGTAACGCTACAGTGACCACAGATCAAGGTTCTGATGTGACAATGCAGTACATTAATGGTGCGCAACAGGTTCTTTCGCTGGTACAATTGTTGGGTATAAAAAAAGCCTTCCTAAAGAGCAACAGCCCCTCCTGTGGTTGTGGTGCAATCAAAGTTGATGGAATAGTGCGACCCGGAGATGGAGTGACAACCGCTCTACTTAAAAGGCATGGAATTGATATTGAATCTGTTGATTGAACCCGATTCTCATAAACAGCTATCCCAACATTTGTGCGCACCTAGTTTTGTAGATGCCTCCCTCCTTTTGTACCTTACCGTCGATAGCACTTTGTAATTTTGGAACGAAGTAGATCTCGTCGGGATAAACATCTGTCACTGCGAATGAAGTGAAGCAATCTCTTCATTGAATTACCAGAGAGATCGCTTTGTCTCTTCGTTCCGCGCGATGACAAGAAACACCAAACACACTAAAAACAGGAATCATTGTGGCAGCAACTAGCTATAAGGATGCCGGAGTGGACATAAATGCCGGCGAGGAATTAATCAAAAGGATCAAACCAGCAGTAAAAGCAACCTTTGGACCGGAAGTAGCGACTGACCTCGGTCTGTTTGGCGGTGCTTTCAGGCTTGATACTGAGGGAATTGAGGAACCGCTTCTCATCGCATCCACTGATGGTGTCGGTACAAAAACAATGGTGGCAGACTGGACAGGACGGCATGATACAGTCGGCAAAGACCTGATCAACCATTGTGTGAATGATATATTCACTTGCGGGGCTCGACCACTCTTCTTCATGGATTATTATGCCACCGGGAAATTGAATGTTGATATCGGTGCTGAAGTCTTGAAGGGTTTGGCAGAGGGTTGCAGGGAGCTGGGGGTTGCTCTGCTCGGTGGTGAAACTGCGGAGATGCCATCGGTTTATCATGATGATGTATACGACCTCGCAGGTACAATCGTTGGCATTGTCGATAAGAAAAATCTGATTACTGGTGAGAAGATACGTGAAGGCGATATTCTCATCGGACTTGAATCCAGTGGACTACATACAAATGGCTATTCCCTGGCTAGGAAGGTGTTGATCGACAATGCCAAATTAGATCCCAACGAAATTCTCTCCGGGATGGATATCCCCATTGGGGAAGCGTTGCTGGCAGTACATCGTTGTTATCAACCAGCAGTATCACGTTGGTTAAGTCGAGGATTACGTGCCCATGGAATGGCGCATATCACTGGTGGGGGGATAGAAGGGAATGTGTCTCGCATTATACCCGATGGATTGCAGGCGGTGATCGAATGGGATCGCTGGCAGGCACCTCCACTTTTCCAGCATATCATGGAGCTTGGTGAAGTGCCGCCCGCTGAGATGGCACGTACCTTTAATCTTGGCATAGGTTGGGTAATTGCTGTATCTCCTGAACAGAGCAAAGATGTAATCCTTCATGGTATGTCCGCGGGTATTCCGGTGTACCGTATCGGTTATGTTGATAAAGTGGAGTAGTCTATATGAACCTGCTGCTTGCAATGTTTGGAGCATATCTTATTGGATCATTTCCGACTGCTGCTGTTGTCGCGAAACGGTTTGGTGGTGTGAGCATCTTTGAGCAGGGCAGCGGAAATCCGGGAACTTCAAATGTTTATCGTGTGCTTGGGTTACGTTGGGCTTTACTTGTTCTCAGCATTGATATCCTGAAGGGGTACTTACCCGCAAGATTGGCAGGAAGATTTATTGATCTTATAGAAAAAGACCCCTGGTTTACAGAGGCATCAGAGGTAATGGTCGTTGTCGGACTCGGTGCTATTCTTGGGCATATCTATCCGATTTATACGAAATTTCAGGGAGGTAAAGGGGTGGCTACGACAGGCGGTGTGCTGATGTCGGTTGCACCGTATGCGTCGGTAGCCTCTCTGGTCACCTGGCTCATCACTTTACGTTGGAAGCGAACCTTTTCACTTGCATCTCTTGCTGCTGCAATTATTTTCCCATTTGCGCTCTATTTCTTCGAAGGTGGTCGAAGGTTCGATGTGATTGGGTGGGGGATGATCGTTCCCTTGTTGGTCATTTTGACACACAAAAGTAACCTCCAAAGAATCCTGCAGCGTGACGAATTTGGGATGAAAAATGAAAAGAAGGAACAATAAATATGGCTGATATCACTGTGCTTGGGGCAGGTAGCTGGGGGACAGCGTTGGCGATTCTGCTCGCCAAAAAGGATGAACACAATGTGCTCATGTGGGAATTTCGTAAGGATGCTGCAAAAAAATTGCAGGATGAACGTGAAAACCGTGAGTTTCTTCCAGATATCAGTTTTCCAGAGTCACTGCAAATTACCTCTGAATTAAATGTTGCGATGGAAGCATCCGAAGCGATCCTCGTCGTAATCCCCTCGCAATTTGTACGTTCTGCGTTGACCAATCTCAAAGGCGATCATTCAGAAAAGATATGGATCGGGGCATCGAAGGGGATTGAGACCTCCAGCTTGAAACGTATGTCAGAGGTGGCAGAAGAGATGATTGGTGAAAGTGTACATAACCGTTATGTCGCATTTTCTGGCCCCAGTCATGCTGAAGAAGTCGCACGAGAACTACCTACTTCTGTTGTAGCAGCTTGCAATGATCTAGAAGTCGCGAAAAAAGTGCAGCATTGGTTTTCAAATCCCACCTTCCGTGTCTACGCAAGTGATGATGTTATCGGAGTGGAACTCGGTGCTTCTTTAAAAAATGTCGTTGCACTCGCCACAGGGATGCTTGATGGTCTGGGGCTTGGTGATAATACTAGAGGTGCATTGCTGACACGTGGTCTCGCTGAAATGACTCGCCTCGGTGTACATCTGGGAGGTCGCCCCGAATCCTTCGCTGGTCTCTCTGGTATGGGAGATTTAATCACGACCTGTGTGAGTAAACACAGCCGTAACAGATATGTGGGAGAACAGTTGGGGCTCGGTAGAACCCTTCCAGATATTTTGAAATCTATGGTCATGGTGGCAGAGGGTGTAGAAACCACACGTGCGGTGTACCATCTTGCGCAAAAGGTAGGGGTGGAGATGCCAATTTGCGATCAAGTATATCGTATCCTATTTGAGGGTATCGCGCCCGAGATGGCGGTACGAGAGCTGATGATGCGTTCACTCAAAGTAGAACATGAAATCGAATAACCTGTCGTTAAACGGGGGCGGTTGAATTCAGCTGAAAATGTGGAGAATCTTATGAGTAAAGATGAAAAAACCATTCAAGAATTCCAGGCAGATTTATCAATCGAAGTAGCTGTTCCCGTTGAAAAACTCTGGTACGCCATCACAAAAGGTCTCAATGACTGGTGGCCAAACAGTTTCAGGATGGGTGGTGAGGGTACTCCCATGATCTTCGAGGCGAAGGTGGGTGGAAGAGTATATGAAGATTGGGGAAATGACGAGGGGCTTCTCTGGGGGACAATTTACACGATAAAATCCAATGAAATGCTGCAAGTGTCCGGTGAACTCTTTCCCCCGTATGGTGGTCCTGCTACAACATACAATACGTACAAAGTCAGTAAGACAGCGACAGGATCAAAGCTGGATTTTTCTGAATCGATACTTGGTGCAATCACAGAAAAAACAGCCATGGATCTGGAAGAAGGCTGGACCTATCTCATAAAAGGTTGTTTGAAAGCACATCTCGAAGGACGAGAAGAACCGCCCTGGGGTGGAGCTGAGTTTTAAGATAGATGAGTGCGTGCTTTAGCGTGTCAGGTTAAATCGAATCCGCTTACGAGCTGAACAATCTGTCAAAAAATGAATAATTTCAGATATTTCTGGATAAATACGCGTGTTCTTATTTTCTAACATTAATAATATCAACATCTTCCTGGATTCCAGCTAAAACCATGCTGGAATGACGCGGGCGGAAACAGTGTTATGGGACAGATTGTGAAGCTCGCACTCTATCTATTCGTAAGCGATTGATTCTTTTGAATATACAGTACCTCGCGAGCATGTACTTCAAATTCACAACAGAACAAAAAGAGACAATAGCTTCAGCTACCTTTTACCTTCCAAATCTTTGATCTTATCCACGCGTCTGTTATGACGGTCTCCCTCTGGTTCTGTCTCCAACCAGGCTTTTACTGATTCCCATGCGGTTTCCGGATCGGTTATTCGTCCCCCCAGGGCAACCATATTCGCATGATTATGCGCTGCAGCCATTTTACCCTCGATCGGATTATTCAGCTTGGCACAATAGATGCCATCGATCTTGTTCGCTGCAATGGATATTCCGATGCCTGTCCCGCAAACCAGAATACCACAGTCAGCCTTCCCCTCCAGAATTGATTGACCTGCCAATTTTGCATAGTCGGGATAATCCACGCTGTCAGAGCTATGTGTTCCCAAATCTTCGACTTCATAACCAGCATCACGGAGACGTTCTACAAGTTCGTCTTTCAGTTCTATACCACCATGATCGGCAGCAGCAACAAGTTTTTTTATATGCACTATTTTACCTCTCGATTTCATTGTTATCGCAACCTAAGATAATTTCAGTTGACACGGAAGCCCAATTGATTACAGATATCTTCAAGGAAAATGGCTCCCGGGAATTCATGAACTCTACCAATGGATCATCTCACATGCTTTGACTGTTGGCATTGGACTTATTAGACCCTGGATAAATCCAGGACCAATCATTCATTGCTTTGGGTCGAATAACTCGAGTAATGCCCCTATCAACATCACGTTGATGTCTAATCAAATTAGACTACTTTTAAATGTATGGCTCGACTAAGTATCCACAAAATATCTGAAGTAAACTATTGTTATAAATAAAGGATTTTCAATATATTAGGATTGAATTCTCAGAACATGGAGCAATTAATGAAAATAGTTTTAGTATTTGTTGCGATTGTGATGAGTTTAGTTTCCAGCACTTTTCCTCAAATTCCACCGTCAGTGTTAAACAGAACCTCAATCGCTGATACTGAACCTGCAGGGATTATGTTCATGCCAGGAAGGAACTATAATCCCGGTTTCAACCTGTTTGAAGAAAACAAACCAACACGTGTGATTGGGATGTTTGCACTCCCTCATAAGTCGAATCATTCCATCTTCAGAGCTGATTATGACAGTCTTTCGATTGATTCCTGCACTGTGCTTTTATTGCCTATTCATGGCGAACATTGCGAATTTAATATTGAAGTACTGGATTCTGCCACTCTTGGGAAGCCTGGAATATGTCTGATTGACGTACCGATCAGTGGGAATTCAAAACCAGTTAGCTCAAGTTTTGAAAATCTATATTTCCTGGCTGGCAATACAGAAAACTTTAAATATCTTAATAATACGAGATGGATTATTCGATGGTATAAGACAGAAAAAGGAACACTCACAATAACTCCGGATACATCAGGTCTTGGAAATGTACGACATGCAAAACTGTTCGCATCCTTCGGTGATCGGAAATCAATATTCACGTACAAAGCAATAGATTACAACGACATGAATCCAACGATCAATTATGTCGGTGATCTCGATAATGACTCAATACCCGATCTCTTACTATATCTCCCAGTGAAGCGAACTTCATATGGATTTTATTTATTTCTCTCTGGATTGGCTGAAGAGGGGGAACTGTATGGTTTGGGGGCGAAGATGGAAAGATCACATTAATACAAAACGAAAATAGGGCTGCTCAAAAAGAACAGCCCTGATTTATAAGGTCAATAATGCTACTTATTTACTCTTGGATAATTGATCCAGGTAACTGTTTATATATCCTACTTCCTGCCAGCTTGTATTGATCCAGCCGTAACAATCACCCCTTGCCATCTTACGATCCTGCGACATAAACCAATCGCTGTAAACAGGGATAAAATTCGCTGATTTATAATAACTTACGCGGTTGGCTGCTTTATCTTTAACATCATAGTCATTTCCTGCTGCTGCTTTGGTAAAGAGTCCGTAAGCAATGGTGTAAATCAATTTGTCGTCATAGGTCAGATTCCCACCAGCACAAGCATCGACAGTTGATTCGTATACGAGACCGAGCATGTGGTCTGCTGCAGCTCCAGCATCACTGCTGGCATCTCGAGCGTTTTGAACCCAGTTACGTGCGCTTTTGAACTGTTTCAGGTGACGATAATTATCCGCTACCCGAATCATTGATCGCCAGTTTTTTGCATCAACCTCAAGCAGTGCTTTATAGGTAGCAATCGCATCACTGAAACGTTCAAGGTTTTCCTGAGATTCTGCTTTCCTCAGGTAAGGGTCTTTACGTTCGGGTGCTCTTGAAATAATTTCTCCAGCTTCAGCAATTACCTCCTCATTCATACTCTGATCGGCGTAGGTCATGAGCAATTCCATACGCTTGTTGATGTCATCTGGGTTGTTGCTGATATCCTCTTTTAGGCTGGCAATATATTCTGTTGGGTCGCGGTACTGTTTCAACAAAGAAGTGTAACGGTCCTTGGCATCCTGATCGTCGTGAGTCATCGCGAGGACACGTTCGTAAGACATGATTGCATCTTCGCCCATCCCCAAAGCTTCTTCAGATTCTGCCTGACCCTTGAGATATTCTACCAAAGGCTCTGGGGCTAGATTCGCTATTTTATAATGCTTCAGTGCCTCTTCGTACTGCCCTTGCTGTTTCAAAAAGAATGCAAGTGTAGCGTTTAGATAAACATCATCGGGGAAAGTCTTAATTCCTTCGCGGATCACGAATTGAGCGCTGTCCGGTTGGTTTTCGTTGATGTAGGTTTCGTAGAGACGTGCCCAGACATTGTATTCATTCGCTTCGTCCAGTTTCACCACTTTCCAGAGGTAGCCTCTAGCTTCTTTCCAATTCCGTGATTTCAGATAATCATAGGCAAACATACGGTTCAACCGTAACAACGAGTCACGTTGCGCTTCAGCAATTGAATCTTGTCTCGCATGCTCCTCAGCAGACATACCCGTATCAACGGTGGTCGTTGTAGTGGCACAACCGATAATTAAAACTATCGCAATCAAGGCCGCAAAGATCAGCCCATTTGTACTGAATTTCATGTCCCCGTTCCCTCCAGGTAACCTGACAATGACGATTTATGAATTTGATGAAAAGTGATCGTGATTTTTGTTTGTTTTTTTAACGCTCTCTGCGGACAAACCATTTTTCCCAAGTGGTCCAACCCATCTGGAAATAATAGATGTTTTCACTGATGTTGTTTTTCGCAGAGGTTCCACGACTTGTGTAACCGAAAGTAAAATCGACAGCACCTGCACCAGTTTTCAGTGGTTTACCAAAACCAATTGAGAAGCCAATTTCAGGAACAATGTTATCGTTTATTTCCAGATAGTGCTGAGTATAGTGAAATCCGGCGCGATACATCCATTTCTGCAACCAGGGGTCTAATGCGCCACGGCTGGGTAGTCTTTCAATTCCAGCCGCGATTCCGAATGTATCAGTATATTTCCTGGAGGTATCAAACTCGCCCCAGTCTCGTGTGCTGTTCTCCCAGGCACGCATTGAAACATCACCCAGGAAACGCCAGCGTTTTTTCGTGTAGGTAGCTCCCAGAGTTACTGCGAGAGGGACTGTAAATTCCATCCCACCCTCCTCAGTAAACGATGCTCCGCCTTCGATTCTACGTGTGGCATCAGCTTTTACACTAACAGGTAACTCCACCAGTCCAGCGACATTGATTTTTGAGTTTAACGAATAGATTGCCCCAACTCTGAAGCCGATCCCGGACATCTCCCTGCGTAGAACCTGACCCGAGGAATCAATGTTGCTGTCATTGTATGAGCGCGTCCACAAATCATCCAGCTTGCCGAGATAGACATCCATTCCGACGCCAATTGCCAGCTTCTTGATCCCAAAGCCAGTCATCACGCCAAAACGGGACAAACCGCCATCGCCATCATTACGTTCGACCACATCGTAGAAATCGACTGTATCATTTGGAGAAGCTTGTAGTTGCGAACGACTTAAAACAAGATATTCGTGATCTGTGAGGATTTGATAAACCAAACCGATTCCGAGGCTCTTATAGATCGGCAAGGCGATTGTCGCACCAGGAAAGGAGTATTCGTCTGAATTATCAGTACCCGTGGGACTTTTTGCAGAAGTGCGTTCTATATCAACCCCAATGGTGAAACGTGTCGCACCGGTTGATCTCCAGGTTGCTGGATTATTGGAATGGACGTACAGGGTATCAAAGTGAGCAATACCCGCACCGCCAAGTGCGGTGATACGTGCATTGATCCCTGGGTCCCAATATCCGATTCCACCAGGTGCAAAAATCGTCTCGCCGTGTGCGAAACCGCAACTCATTAGAACAACAAGAACGAATATTCCAAAGTAACGTCTCATGGGATTTTATATTCCGTATAAACGATTCTCAACCAGGGGCGCAGCGTATCAGGAACATTGGAAGCGTTTCCATAAAATGTTCGTCTGCTAAGGGATGCTGTTTCGACAAATTCTCTTACACCAATCCCAAAGTTAGAGTCCGGATAGCTATGCCAGAAACGTGCGAGAGGTGTAATATCAAGCCGAATTTTGGGGATGGAATCTCGAACTGTGTATACCCTCGCTGATGAGGTTCCGAATCTGGCTGAATCCGGATCATCATACCATTCATCTTTCAATTGGTAAACTTCGAAAAGACTGGTTCGCGAGAACTGTGCTGTATTGGAGGAATCCCCCACAATCCAAAGCTCAGCCAGATTGATCGTGTTCATCGAATCAACCAGCGAAGCGAAATCACCTCGATATAACATTCGTCTCGCATACCCCTGACTGACATAGAGCCGTTCTGGAGTCAAACTTCCAGCTTGAGGGATTGTGAAACTATCATTTGCCAAAGTCGAATTGAATGTCGGTGCGATGTTTACTGTGGAGGTCACACTGCTCTGAACTCCAGTGGTATCCGTCAGGTAAAAAGTCGCATTTACCGCCAATACGGGTACACGTGACTCTCCACCACCAAGACGTGAATAATAGCGTTGGAGAAAATTCGCGTCTGCGGAAGGTCGCACTCTGAATGCCAATGTATCCCACATGGATGCCAGGGTCGTGTCCATTTGCAAAAATACCAGGGAATCCAAGGGGATATTAATTTCAAGCTCCGCGGTATCCACTGCAGTCGCAAATGTATCGTTGAGCATAAAGCTCATGGTTGTTGTGTCAGAATAAGAGATTGTGACAGGATCAAAATCTTTGGCTATTCGGAAGATGTCGGCAGTCCAGGGGGTATAAGGAGAGATATCAGATGTATCAATGAAAGCATTTCCGAATAGCTTCAACGTTGCGGAGTGCCAGGTTGCAGAATCGATGGAATATGAGGTATCAAAATTCGCAGTTGAATCACCATCGGCAATTAACAATTCAGGGTTATCTAAACGAGTGAAATTTGAAAATCGGAATGCGATATCGGAAATCATTCCTTCCTGACGTCCCAGTATCAGATAGGCGGAAGCTGATTTATTTATGTCTCCGACTAGCATGGTCGCAGCAGAATCGATGGGGATCAATGTATCAACCAGAGTTCCACGAAAATCTGCACCAGTCAGGTCTGACCCAGTGTTTGAATCATACTGCGCACACCCGCCAAACAGGGTTGCGAGCCCAATGAGAAACATCAGGGCATATTTGGGAATTAAATGTAATTTTGATTTTATCATACGGGTCAGTATTCAACCGTCCAGTTATCTTCAGCGCAGTCATCGAGAAACAAGCAAACTTTTACAGTTGCTGATTTGCCGCCAGACCACCGAAGTTCTTGATATTTTTCAGAATTAAGAATGTATACCCCACTCAGTAACGAATCAAGGAGTAGCATAATCAACAATCATTGGAGACAGAACAGGCTACATTATTATTGTTGAAGTTGCGCCACACTTTTTGCAGTTTCCAGATTCATCCAACTGATGCAAGGTAGTATGATAACTGCTACGTTCAATTAAAATTTCTCCGCAGCTTGAGCAGTGTGTATCTTTTCCATCCTGCATCTGAATATTTCCCATGTAAACATGCGTGAGATGTTCCCGTGCTGCCTGATAACACGCCTCCAGAGTGGAGATCGATGTCGCTGGATTATTCCACTTGTGACTAGGGAAGTAGCGACTAAGATGCAGAGGGATGGACGTATCAAGTGAGGCGATCCATTTTGCCAGCCTTGAGGTATGCACCGGATTATCTGCTAAACCTGAAACAAGCAGGTGCGTAAGCTCAACATGTATCCCAGCCTCAACCATCCGCTCAATATTCTTTTTAATGACCCCAAGCTCACAGCCGGCATACTTTCTGTAAAGGTTTTCATCAATAAACTTCAAATCGATATTTGCAGCATCTATATATGGTACTAAATCTTCCAATGGTTTGGGGCTGATATAACCATTTGAGACCAGAACATTCACCTTGCCGATTTTATGAACAAGTGGCATAACATCTCTAAGATATTCGTACCACATTAACGGTTCTGTGTAGGTATATGCGATTCCAATCGTGTTTGGAGATTCAATTTGATCAATGAGGTGTTCAGGATCGTAATAATGAGTGTTTGCTTTTAGTTGGGAGATATCACAGTTCTGACACCATTTGCAACGCAGGTTGCATCCATTGGGACCGGTAGATAGAATTTCGCTGCCGGGTTTGAAGTGGTAGAGAGGCTTTTTTTCAATGGGATCAAGATGCAGGGCTACCAATTGACCGTAGTTAGTGGTTATCAATTCTCCATCTATAACCTCTCGCCCGAGGCATAATCCCACCTGACCTTCACTCAGTTTACACTGTATCGGGCAAATCTCGCAGATGATTTTGTCGCTGTGCCTGGAGTAGTAAGGCGTAGATATCATCATTTTCACCTTATCCTAATCAGTTATTGGGAATCGGATGAGGACATTTAACTCAATTCGCATGTATCGTTTTTCCACAAGTAGATAAACTTTCCAATTGCTTTCAAGCAATTCTCACCACATTTTATCTCCTCAACACAACAATTAAACTTACACAGAAATCTTAGTATGAAAAAGTCACCTGAGGATTCTTATCAAAACCAGATCGTTGAGCTTATCGCAGCAGGAAAACGTCTGGATGAACGTCAGCTTATCAGCGGCACAGAAGGGAATTTGTCTGTACGTCTTCCCAACAATCGTATTCTGATTACAGGTTCAGGGAAATGGAAGGGCAGGTTAAGCCAACGTGATTTTGTGCTTTTGAGTGCTGATGGAGAAGTGCTGAAAGGTGATGTATCACCAAGCAGCGAAACTGCTCTCCACATTTCGGCATACGAATTGCGAAAGGATATCCAGGCAGTTATTCACGCTCATCCGCCACATGTAATTGCAGCGACACTGGCTGGTATTTCGTTAGAGGCTGTTCCACTGCCTGAGGCTGCCTATATGCTGGGCAGCGTCCCGACCTGTAAATTTGCGGTACCGGGCACTAAAGAAGGTGGTGAGGTGATACGGGAACGGATTGGAAAACGTGAAGCGGTGCTACTTGATCGTCATGGTGCTGTAACAGTAGGGAAAACACTGGAGCAGGCATTAATGCGAATGGAAACACTGGAAAATGTTGCAAAAGCAGTTCTGCTGGCTAATAGTCAGGGTTTTATGAAACAACTTAGTTCTTCTCAGATAGATCGTATTTCTACGCTTGCACTGAAGATGGGGGTGTGTGAAGAATCGATACAGGTGTGGGGAGAACTTCAACGGAAAAAACAAAAATAGAAATACCGGAATAGATTTAATAAAGAGTATACCAGTAAAATTAATTTAGGGAAAACAGGGAAAAATCATGAAACAAACCATTTTTATTTTAATCCTTCTGCTGTTGACTGCCAGTATTTCACTGGGAGAAGGCAATGTTGATGACAGAAACATCGGAACTGGAACCTTTATCAACCCGTACGGCTCCCGTTCAATTATTCCATTACCGTATGATGCACGTGCGCTCCCATTAGGAACCTCAGCGTTGTGGTCAAACCCTGCAGGTATTGGGGTCAATGGTGGTAGTGGGTTCATGTTCATGGGACCTTTCAGTGATGGGGATGCAGTAGAAAGCTCGTACTTCGGCAGTGATTTTGGTGTTGGGATCAATCTCGACGGACTAGGATTCTCCTGGGAGGCATCACGTAATGGCATTCCTGCCAACCGTTTTACCTGGGGCTCATCTATCGAACTGGATGATGGTCTATATCTTGGGTATGCATATCACTGGAGTAGTGGACTCAACCGTCAAAACAGCTGGGATGTTGGGGTATTATCGCGTCCAACTCGATGGCTGTCAGTTGGTCTCCAGATCACTGACATAAATTCACCTCGCTCAACCTATTTGAATGATACAGGTGAAATGTATAATCATACCTTGAATCCTACTTATAATTTTGGTCTTGCAGTACGTCCTTTCGGACCCATGCTAACATTGGCAGCTGATGCAACATTGTGGAATGCTGATAAAGACTGGTATGGGAAGGATATCGACTATGGTGAAGAGATCGATCCTACATTTTCGATGACGCTGGCTCCACATGATGGTATATCCTTACGTGCGGGTTATGCGATGGATCGTGAATATATGTTTGTCGGTATCTCGCACTTTGGTGGAAACACTGAACTTGGCGCGAACTACGGAAGCAGAAGCGATGCTACTGCCAATTCACCTGAATTTGCAGGGATGGGCTGGATTCGTATGAGCAGTGAATACCATGTATCACCCCTACAAATGGTTCACAAGAAGAAGCATCGGGTGGTAGTTATGAAACTCGATACCCCGATTGTTGAAGAGCCGATGCCGTACAGTTTCTTCTCACCGCAGTATCCCACATTACTGAGTTACATCCGTAAAATCGATAAACTCAGAAATGATGAATCCGTGGATGGTCTGCTGTTGAAAATCGGGAATCTTTCCATGGGTGGTACTGATCGTGTTGAGCTGAGAGATGCCCTGGTACGATTCAAAAATTCAGGCAAAAAGATTGTTGTTTATGCGGATACATACTCACTGGGAACATATTATCTAGCCAGTGTTGCTGATAAAATCTTACTGCATACCGCAGGAGATATCGCTATGCCGGGTATAGATGCGAATAGACCTTATCTGAAATCCATGCTGGAAAAAGTTGGAATCGAGATGCAGGTAGTTCATGTCGGCAAATATAAATCAGCCGGTGAGACCCTCTCTCGTGATGGTATGTCTGATGCAGCACGTGAATCATTGGATGCAGTTGTCGAAACCATCTGGCTGGTATTCCTCAGTGATATCGCTGAAGGTCGTAATGTAGATAAGGCTCAGGTGCAGGAATGGATAGATAACACAACAGTTTTCGAGCCACAGGAAGCACTCGACATGGGTCTGGTGGACGCTTTAGTTTTCCATGATGAAATTAAAAAGGAAGTGAAGAACGTCTTCGGTGAGGATGAATCAATCGCCTGGGTTTCTGAGAAGAAATACAACATGCAGGAAGTGCCCGATGCAGAGTGGGAAGATATGCTTTCTCCGAAAATTGCGGTTATCTATGCGGTAGGTGGTGTGAATGTTGGCAATGCCGGTCGTGATAATACGCCTCTATTCGGTGGCAAAATGATGGGAAGCGATACAATAGTCAAAGCCATCAAAAAAGCTAGAAGCGACAAACGAGTTAAGGCAATTGTTCTACGTGTCGATTCACCAGGCGGATCAGCGTTGGCATCAGATATAATTCTTCGTGAAATAGAACGAACTGTTGATAAGGACGATGAAGATGTACGTCATGTGCCTGTGATTGTTTCCATGTCGGATGTCGCTGCTTCAGGTGGTTACTATATTTCCTGTAAGGCAGATAAGATAATGGCACCGAAAACCTGTATTACCGGATCGATTGGCGTGATCGGCATGAAACCCGTTCTCGCAGGTACGTATGAAAAAATTGGTATCAGCCATGATGGCGTGCAACGTGGCGCACACGCAGATATCTGGTCCACCACACGGGCATGGAGCGAGGATGAAGTTGAAACCATGCATGCGTCCATGCTGGATGTCTACGATCGCTTCCTTGTTCATGTTTCAGAGGGACGTGATCTTGATACAGCAAAAGTACACGAAATCGGTCAGGGACGTATCTGGTCAGGTGAAGATGCCTTGGAACTCGGTTTGATCGATGAGATCGGTGGCTTCTGGGATGCTATCGAAGAAGCGAAAAAGATGGCCGGGATCAAAGAAGGTGAACTGGTTACCGCTACAATCTATCCGACTATTGGAGGTATGGATATGGAAGCGGATGTGAAAGAGTATGTACGTGCTCAATTACCAGCAACCCTGCGTCAGACCCTCGAAGCCGAAGAGACACTGAATGAAATCGGTACTGGGAAGCCAATTCTCCTCGCACCAGTCACAACTGAAGTGATCAAAGTTGATTAGTACTTGGAAAGACGCGATTCAGTAACAATTATGTGGCGGTGGATATTATGTCTGCCGCCACTTTTTTGTTTATTTGCTGATTTGTGTGGGTAGATTTCGAATGAAAATGTAAACGTCGTCATTGCGAGGAAGCGTAGCGACGGAGCAATCTCATGCTGACTTAAGTCGAGAGCAATGACTGTAATTCAGAACATCCTGATTTACCCACGTGAAAAGCGATATCCCACTTTTTTATTATAAATGGATTGAATCGCATAGACAGAATGCTTAGCTCTGGATTTAATCAGGGGTTGAAAAAACGACTGCTGGAATTATTAAACTTTGGACAAGTCCAAAGCCAACTGTCATCACCTGTGACCTGGAGAAGGAAAACCTCCCCCGTAGGATTATCTATGCTGTTCAGCTTCCTGCTGTATTCGTTTCAGGATCGCTTGAAGCCCATTTGTACGTGAAGGTGAGAGGGTGGA
This sequence comes from bacterium, assembly GCA_019912845.1. GTDB lineage: Bacteria > Electryoneota > Electryoneia > Electryoneales > Electryoneaceae > JAIOHU01. The sequence goes on along the minus strand of JAIOHU010000036.1, from coordinate 3,320 downwards.
TGCAAGCCCTGTTTTATCCAAAACGTATAGGTCGGCATCCAGAACAGATGAAGGGGTTTGATTATTCAGGACTCTTATCAGGAGGTTGATGATCCCCTTCGTGATTTGTGCGTCACTGTCAGCACGGAATATCATCACACCATCGTTCACTTCAACATCCAACCAGACACGTGACTGGCATGCGCTTATCAGATTTTCCTCTGTTCGGATTGAAGTGTCAGCGGATGTTGACCAGTTCGCCTGTTCGATCAGATAGTTGTATTTTTCCATCTGATTATTGAGGCTATCCATCTCCTCAATAATTTCATCTTGTGCCTGGTTAATCGTCATCATGAAATCAAGATTTATCAGTTGCTAAGTTTGGATCGCCGGTTTCGATGGGGTTGGATTCATCATTGCTCCATTCAAACCAGCCACCATCATACAATGCAATATTTTGCCAGCCCATCAGCCAGGCATTAAAAAAGGCTTCTGATCCACGCCATCCTGTTCCACAGTAAAAAGCGTTCATTTTTTCCGGGGTAACTCCAACATTCGTCAGCAACTTCTCGATTTCACCAAACTCCCTTGTCGTATGGTCGAGGTTACGGTAATTCTCCATGTGATAAGCGTCTGTACCGCAATTACCGAATACTGAGCCGGGAATTCTACCCCTTTTCTCTATGTAATTGTATCCTGAAACTTCGCCAATATATTCTGCCCAACTTCTGATACTGACAAGATTACTGTCTTTATGAGCGAGGATACGTTTGGCATCTTCCAGATCAACCATGTACTCCGGGTGAGCTGGGATATTTACACCAAATGAGTCTACTGGCGCAGGGTGGGTCGGCTCGGATGTTATTTCAAAGCCTTCATCCAGCCAGGACTGCAATCCACCATTTAAAATGCGGATATCCTCAACTCCCGCATATAGCAATATTACTGCGCAACGCATCGCTCCCAGGTGACCTGCACTCCTTCCGGGAAATGGATCATTGTTGTCTGGGAATGAGAATCTGCCATAGAGAGTGACTGTAGTGTCGTGAGTGATTCCTAATTGTTCAAGTGCGCTTTTCAGCTCTTCCGGTGAACGACGATTCCAGGTCTCAGGTGATTCCAACAGCAGGGTATCAAGGGCAATTGCGCCCTGTATATGACCCTTCTCATAATCGTCTGGATTTCGGTAGTGAGCATGGCATAGCACATGACGATTATTCGTAAACTCATCAGCTTTGCCATTTTCAAGGACACTCTTCAACCATGCGGCATTGACCAGATGTTTATAACGCGGTAAGTGATTCAAAGGGTATTCTGGATTTTCACACCATTCGGTCAGGAAATGGTCATAGACTTGAATGTCTCGATATCCCCCTGATGCGAATTGGTTCGCAGCACGAACGCACTCTGCTTCATCGTAACCGTAAATAATGATATTCTGATCAGGTGAAATTCCTTTTTCACGGACGATCTCTATCCAGTCAATGTAGTCAAACCATTTAATTGGCAAACTTCTGGCACCTGGGATATGTCCGCCGCGAGATTCGACCTGTAGTTTCCAACCGTTATAGGCTTCCACGGGACGTACGTCAATAATACAATAGTTTGAACTTTCCCGGGAATTAACTATTTCTTCTGTCGTTATGTGCTTGAAATTAATTTTCTGAATTGAACTCATGATCTTTCTCGTAGTAGTCTTCCTCGTCATCCCGGTGATGAGTTAGGCCGGGATCCAGTAAGATATTGATATTAAAAATGTTAGAATAAGAGAGTTTACACAGTTTTCTTGAATAAACCTGAAGCTTGGAAAGTATTATTCAAAAAACCTGACCACTGGCTGAACTATCACTATAAAAGTAATTGAGTGGCAAAAACTACCTCCACCATCCCTCTGGTAGGGAATATATTGGTTTCTTCAAACGCTGACAACCCAAAGAGGGTTCAATATTCATAAAAAAAATCACACATTGGTTTCAACACTAGCTCACTAGGCACCTGATTCCAGCCTGATTGGATTAATTGAGAGAGTTTCAAAAGGCATATCGATTTTTGCTTCACGTAATGCCTCGAACAGTATTTCACGCAGCTTATCCCTGACCTGGATATGCAATCGTTCATTTTCCAGCCATGCACTCAATCGTAAGCCAATGTTATAATCGTTAAGTTCTGTAACACTCACCTCAGGTTTTGGCTCATCAATCAGTTCCTCAATTTCACTGCACACCCTCAACGCAATATTTCTCGTTCTGACAATATCCTCGTTTACTCCTATTGTAAAAGGAATATCCAAACGTAAATGAGGGAAATTCGTATAAGAGGCGACTGTGGAGTTGATGATGATATTATTCGGAACAGCCAGCATTCTGCCATCGGGAGTAATCACACGTGTCGATCTCATGGTAATTCTTTCAACTCTACCGTAATGATTTTCAATTTCAACGAGATCACCGATAACAAAGGGTCTATCCCAGAAGATAAATACTCCCGATATCATATTGGATAAGGCATCTTTTGCTGCGAAACCCAGGGTCAAACCAGCGACGCCGAGACTGGTCAGGATTGAAATGGTATTCACACCGATCTTTCCCAATGCAGAAATTACTCCAATCGAAACAATCGCATATTTGAGTACTGTCAAGATGAAGCTGGCTGCTGTGGTATCGAGTTTGGTCTTTTTAAAGACCGCTTCAGAGGAGATTCGAATCGCTTGCCAAAGGAGATAAAATCCACCGAGAATTACAATTGCAGAAATCAGATTTGGCAGCCAGGCAACAAACTTCCGCAACAATAGCTCCCAGTCTATAATTGAAATTAAAAAATCTTGAAATGAGGACATGTTCGGCTCCTGATTCGAATTAGAATTATTGAAAATATGCTGGATGCTTCGCTCTATTGAGTTTACAAAATGATGATCCTCAGAATATATCGCACCTGAATATCCTGAACGCACTCTAAAGATACGACAGTTTTAACTCTGATAAGCTCACCTTTCCAGCTCTTGCTTTATTTTTCTTTGAGGGAAAGATTCGATTGCAGGAAATGGGGTAGGATGATCTGATGAATATATTCCCTAATGCAAACGGATGGGATAAGGCTGCTCACTACTGGAGTCTGGTGTTGCGAATAGATTGTTCAGATTGTCAGTACGGACATAGGGTGTGATGGATACATTCATCTTATAGTGATTCTCGTAAATAATGTCGCATGGAGTTCATTCGATTTGCTTTCTCCAGCTCTTTGAAATTCTTACACTTGCTGTATGAACACACTTTTTCCAAATCCCGAAAATGCTCGGTTTGATGAATTGCTTGAGGTTATGCACTCAACTAAGGACAAGAACT
>JAIOHU010000035.1 GCA_019912845.1 bacterium | reverse complement strand
GCTGAAATCGGCGACTTGTGTGACTCTCTCGAATGTTTTTTTGTACTCTCCTGTCGTGGATTCAATCGAGTCAAGACGACGGACTACTTCATCTTTTTTTGTCAATTGACGCATTTGAGCTATGCCAGTTTCCATCTCAGCGATATATTTCATAAACAATTGCTTGTCTTCCTGAGATCCTGAAAGTAAAAAATCCTTTCTTGCTCCTTTGGATTCCAATTCAGCCATAAGAATTGCATCAGCTTCATGCGCTAGACCGATAACCCTGTTTAATTCGTTTACTGTTGAAATACCAACAAGGCTGAGTACAATGGCAATGATAAGCAACGACCCGAAACCCAATCCGAGCTTAAGTCCGATTTTCATATTGTTTAACATCTACCCCTCCCTTAAAGCTGAGAATTTAGTATAACACGATAGAATTTTTGAATTTCACAATTCTTTATAGCAATTCCCGTACCATTTTCACATAAATTTAAGTATTTGTTTTTATTGTCACTTATACGGATTCCACCAATTCACTATTAATACAGGATTCAACAATTGCTCAAAAATGATCGCTCAAAGTTGAGCAAGTGCTCAAAGTTGATCAATATATTTTTGTCGAGATAAATGTTACAGATTGACAAATAGGTGGAAATATATAAAAAATTGAAGCAAATCATGGGAAATCGACATAACAGTGTGTTTGAAATGGATGAATTATATGAATGGTCTCCAAGGGAGCCTTTGTTCAATCAGTTTGGAACTTAACCAGTTTTCAATGGAAATCGAATCATTGTGGAAGTATCTTATAATAGATTTTTGCAGATGATGTCGTAATACGAATCTGAGGGGAAATCATGATTGAGAAATTGCACAGCTTCCAGGAGAATTCCAGCTTATTAAGTGTTTTCAGAAAATTTCAATTGCAGTCATTATCTGTTTCTTTCTACGCTTTTATCATACTTCATTTATTCTTCTATTTACCTCCTGTGATTAGCTATGCCGCAACCCTGCAAGTTCCGGAGGAATATCCCACCATGCAGGCAGCGGTGAATTCCTCTGCGCTCAATGATACCATACTGGTTGCACCCGGTGTATATATTGAGCAAGTTGACATTCATGAACATCGAATCCACCTCTTCTCAAATTACTTCTTCACAGAAGACACTCTGGACATAAGCAATACCATTATCGTAGCCCCCGATGATTCAAGCGGTGTTCATGCAACTATTTCAATTGAGCTCAACGGTTTCACCATCCTCCCCTCTCCCCAGACAAATGGTTCTGTGAATGCTATCAACGTTGTGGAAGATGATTTCCAGATCAGCAACATTCGAATTGCAGGAACAAATTGGCTGGCTCCCGCAATAAACCTCGATCGCTCTGAGGTAATCATTGAAAATACGTCCATCATTGAAAGCCCGAGTGGTGGAATCCATGCGGAGAACGGGACACTTACTTTACGGAATGTCCATTTGAGTGGCTGGGATGCTGGAAGTAATGAGGGTGTCCATCTCTTCCGTAATGAATTGATCGCAGATTCTTGTACGGTCGCTGGATTCAATGATGACGGTCTCTATTCCCTGAGATCTGATATTGAAATCACCAACAGCGAGTTCACAAATAACGTATTCGGATTATCTATTATTGATACTGATGACTGCTATATCAGCAATTGTAGCATTATGTACAACAGGCAGGTTGGACTCTCTATGCAGGATACTGAGCATACAGTACTTGAAAATGTAGAGATTCGGCACAATGGCAATTTAACCTATAATGGTCATGGAATTATTTTGGCAGGAGATTTCGACTGCAGCCTGGAATTTCGCGGTGTCAATATCACGCACAATTTCTCCCCGGGGCTTGGTGCGGGTCTGGATGTGCGGGGAGATATGAACCTCTTCTGGTCTGAAAACAACAATTTCAGATCCAATTTGTACGGAAATCGCAGCATTGAAGCAGCGGACTTGAATGTTCGTTTAGACCGCTACGGTCACCAGCCGATTCTTCATACCACGAATTTCGATACATTCAGCATCGATACTCCAAATGACTATTTTTATCGCTGCGAACGTGAGTTTGATCTCAATTACACCACTGCCTACCAATCCATGCGCGAGGGTGATCTCTATATAGACCCAGTAAATGGTGACGATGGGAATAGTGGCAACAGCCAGGAAGAAGCACTCCGTTCAATCTGGATGGCATATCGTATCAGTTTACCCACAGAAAATCAGCAATCAGTATTTCATCTTTTGCCCGGTATCTATTCACGATCCAGCAACCTTGAAGAACTGAAGATGTACCTGAACAAGCCAGTGCATTTTCTTGGCAGTGGTCAAGACGAGGTTGTGCTCGATGGTGAAGGTGAAGAGAGTTCATTCTTCATATCCACCGATGTGACATTTGATAATCTGACAATCCAAAATATTCCTGACAGTCCTTCAGGTCGTTATGGTATTATAAGTGTTGATTCTGGTAGTGTGATTTTGAACAGGGTTTTAGTGCAAAACTGCGGTGAGACTCATTCATTTATCGCAGATACGGAAGGACCAATCTCGATAAGTAATTGTCGTTTTGAAGAGAGTGGCAGCCTCAGATTCGATTTTGCCAACAGATTTGATATTTCTGAAACAACAATTACCCGAGGTGATGGTATAGGTGTTTTTGGTGGTGCCCGGGTATCCCTCACCAATGTGACAATTTCACATTCCAACGATTATGGAATCTGGTCACGAGGTGGAATTGTTCATCTGGCAGGAACCAGCATTCATCACTGCAGGGACACTGGTTTGTGGATTACTGAAGGGAATATCTCCTTCGACCTGAACAATAAATGCAGCATTTACAGCAATTTGGGGCGAGTGAGAGATATCCAGATTCAGGATGCTTTTCTTCCGGATATTATTGAACTGGATACTTTCTCCGTGTCCAACCCTAACTCACAATTTGTCTTTCCAGTCAACCAGTTGAACATAAACAGTCAGCATGCTCTGCATACGATCATCAGTCATAATCTGTTTATCAGCCCTGATGGAGATGACAGGAATGATGGACGTACAGTTGATTCCCCGCTGGCAACTATCAGCGAAGCAACGGCGCGGCTGCAACGTGCTCAGCCCGATCGTATGCTGACCATAACACTTGCACCCGGTGAGTATTACGATTCCAATGAAAGCCAGTTGCCTATCAGCATGCCACGGATGGTTACAATTGCTGGTGGAGGGGATAGTCCTGCGGATGTGATCTTCCATGTTGAGCAGGAAGAAACCGTTTTCTTGCTGGATGGCAGCTTGACAAATTTCGAAAATTTCACAATCCAGACTGACTTGCCATTAGATATCGCAGCCAATCCAATCTTCTATTTGGAGTCTGAATCGGAAAGCAACTTTAAAAATATTTCGATGAATGTGCGATCATATAGAACCGGGATTTATGCTTACCACGCAGATATTTATATTGATTCTTGCGATTTCGATGGAAATTTGGGGAATGATGAGACGGTCGGTTTTACTCCACTCGAATTTTATAATTCTAAAGGTGAAATCCGATCTTCAATTTTCAAAAATAATTTCTTTGCTTCCAGAAGTTCTGGTGGAAATCTCTTCTATGACCACTGTCTGTTCTACGAAAATGGAAATTCTTATACCGACCCTGCACCATTTGTTTCGGGCTATGGACATGTGACCCTGCAGAACATCACAACGTACAATAACCAGGGCGCATTAGCTTCATTTATCCATCACACAAACCTGGGTATGTGGATCATTAATTCAATACTCTGGGATGAAGTGCCGAGTATTTATTTCCGTAACCCAGACCATCACAGCCTTTCATTCTTAAACTCCGACCTGATGGGAGGACTGGATCAGCAGGAAATTCAACCCTGGTTCCGTCATGACCTGGGAAACAACCTCGATATTGATCCCATGTTTATGAATCCCGGAAATGGCAATATTGCCTTGCAGGAAGGATCACCCTGTATTGATGCCGGAGTATCGTTTTTCCGTCACTTTGGCGACACTCTGATCAACCTTCCTCCAGATCGCTATTCAGGGATGGCACCCGATATGGGCTACCTGGAATCCAATTATAGCAATGTTACTGAGCAGGAAAATGAGATTCCTCTCGAATTTGGGATTACAGGAATCTATCCCAACCCCTTCAACAGCCAGACACAACTCAATTTCACGCTGCCATTTGAAAGTGACGTAAAAATAATAATCACGGATATTCTTGGACGAGAAGTTGCGATTTTAGAGAACCCTACACTAGCTGCAGGTAGTCATACTATTATTCTGAATTCAGAGCTATTTTCATTTAGTACCTATCCCTAATTAGTATTGCTCTGAGAGCTGAGAATATTTACTTTCCCTCCTGAACTTACAGGAGGTCGTTATGGCATTAAAAGAACAACTTATTAAACCCTGGATTTTG
>JAIOHU010000034.1 GCA_019912845.1 bacterium | reverse complement strand
ATAATTCAATAATTTCATAATTCCATAATTTACAATATACTAGTTAACAATCTATTTTCACCCATAATCCGTAATTGAAATGGATTTTATATGTTAGGTATGGCACCCGGATTGAGCCCGATGGTAAAACGGCTCGTCATTATAAATGCTATTGTATTTTTTATCGGCATGATCTTTCAAGCAAACCTGAGTTACGCATTCGGGTTGGTACCTGTGCGTTTCTGGCATGGCTGGATTTGGCAGGCGTTCACTTATATGTTCCTGCATGGTGGATTTGGGCACATCTTTTTTAACATGCTTGTGCTCTGGATGTTCGGCACCCCCCTAGAATACACCTGGGGTTCACGGAAATTTCTAACTTTCTACCTGATCTGCGGCGTTGGTGCTGGAATTTTGAATGCGCTTGTTACACCTGGCAGTCCAATTCCTGTGGTTGGGGCATCTGGTGCGATCTATGGCTTACTGCTTGCCTTTGGAATGCTTTTCCCGAATCAACTGATCTATATCTACTTTCTCTTTCCCATCCGAGCAAAATTTCTGGTTATTATATTTGGTGGTATTGAACTATTTATGGCGTTTTCTAATCCTCACAGCCATGTCGCACACTTCGCTCACCTCGGCGGAATGCTATTCGGCTACCTCTACCTGAAAAAAGACCTCTGGCTGTTGCGTATTAAAAGCCGCACACGTAATGTCAAAGACTCGCACACACGCGCCAAACACCTTAAAGTAGTCTTTGACCGGGAACAGGAGATGGATCGTCTCCAGCAGGAAATTGACGACCTCCTGGACAAAATTAACCGTGACGGCATCGAAAGCCTCAGCGGCGAAGAAATCCATCGACTGAAAACAGCGAGCCAGAAACTGAAAGAGTGGCAGCAGAGAATGTAAGTTAATACTTATTAGCTGGCATCCATGATAGTATGTAGGCTGGGACAGCCTGGGGATCAGAGGTATTGTTTTTGGGAGCGCCACACTCCAGTGATGCATCACTACCTCGCGTCATGCCAGCATGGTGTTAACTGGCATCCGGAACGTATTTCACCACAGCGTGGTGAGATTTGCGTAGCCCCGACGTGTAGCGAAGCGGAACCCGGGGAGAACGAACTCGCCGTATCCCAACCGCCCTGTAGGGGCGAAACTGACTGACTTGGGTGCTCCGGGGATTAGAGCAATTGTCTTGAAGCGTGAAATTGAACTGCAGGATCAGGGAATAACCAAGACCTACACATCTACTACTCCTCCCCGGGTTTCAAATCTTACTATAGAATATGTCTCTTAGACCCGACGCAGAGCATCGGGCCATCTGTCTGGTCATCTGATTGGAGCGCCACACTCCAGTGATGCATCACTACCTCGCGTCATGCCAGCAGAGTTTTAGCTGGCATCCAGGAAAGTATTGATATTATAGAATTTAGAAATCCAAGAATAGGGGCGATTTCTTTGACTATTTTTAATTGTTATTTCTCTGACAACCTGCTCGATAGGGAAGACCCAACGGACATATCCAATCCCGTGCCACCCATGCTAAAATCACCTATTTTTTCTTTTCGCCTTCCATTCGAGCTTCCCAGGCACCAGGCAAGTTGCGCAGGTAGTTATCGAACCATTCAAAGTGCATCCGTTTGCTGGTGAGGTAAGTGGAACGTTTACCAACCATACCGTGATCCTCGCCGGGGAAACGGATAAATTCAACTTCCCTGTTCAGCACCTTCAATGCAGTATACATCTGGTCTGATTCGCCCACTGGTACGTTCACATCAGAATCGCCATGCAGCAGAAGCAACGGTACGGTGATGTTATCTGCGAAAAAGAGCGGTGAATGGTCGATGTAATACTGCTTCGCATTCCAGGGATAATTACGTGCGGTTGCCATGTCGCTGTAGAGATATCCCCACCAGCCGATCCCCCAGTAGGACGCCAGGTTGGAGATGCCATAATCACTGATTGCGGTGGCATAGGGGTAATGATCGGGATGATCCTTCGGTTGCGAAAGCAGGTACATTGCGAGAAAGCCGCCGTAACTGCCACTGACAGGAGCAACTCGTGCTCCATCGACACCCTCAACATTTGCGACAATATGACGTACACCTTCATTCATATCACGGCTGACTCTTGTACCCCAGTCATTCGGATGTGAATCTGCAAATTCCTGACCCCAACCAGCAGCACCTCGTGGTGAGGGGACATAGACAAAGTAGCCACGGTTGGCGAGTACCTGACTCATCCAGATGAAACCATCGCCATATCCGAAAACGCCGCCGTAATAATCGACAATCATGGGATAGGATTTCGCGGGATCATATCCCTGGGGATAATAGAGATAACCGGGAATTTCCACACCATCGGAATTTACATAGTTGTAGTCTTCAATACGTGGCGCGGGACCGATCAAACGGTCAAATTCCTGGTTCATATCGATCAGGACTTCACCTCGTTTTCTACCTGCATCAAACCAGTAAACATCACCTGGAGCAGTTACATCATCACCGCGGAAAACGCACATATTCGCTTTTTTCGCTGTTGCTGCACGAAAATGGGATGCGCCGGGGGTAGGCAGATCGGTCTTCTGGATTACCCCTTCATTTTTGGGATCATAGGTATAAAGCTTTACCTCTTTCTTATACAAACCTGTGAAACCGATGGTGCCGTCCTCGTGCCAGAAAAGGGTGCCATCCCGTCCAGTGCCGTATGCGAACATGGCAATTGCGGGTTCAAAATTGCGTGTATGGTTCTTCATCTCGCCCGTTGCAATTTCCATCGTCCAGAGATCAGTAGCGTTGTCGTTGTGATCGGGGAACTCTTCGCCAACCGGGTCCATGGGTGCATCAAAAGCGATAAATTTTCCATCAGGCGACATGGTCACATGACCCACCGAATAGGAATTGAACGTCTGAACTTTTTCCGCTTCGCCAGTATGGGTCGAAATTTTCCAGAATTCACAGACATAAAAGGGACGTTCCGGTTGAGATACATATCTGGTCATAAGCAGGAAGGAACCATCCGGTGAGATATTGAAGCTGCCCGGATCATACATGCCGCTGGTCAGTTTGGCGTGAGCATTCCCTTCCAGAGTGAAATAGTAAATCTCGGTATCGTCACGCCAGCCACCCCAACGGTCTTCCAATCCCCACATCACCTTGTAAACCTTTGACTCATCCTCTTCATGAGGTACAGTTCTGGTGTAGTAGATCGATTTACTATCCGGGCTCCATTGGAAACCAGCGGAACGTTCGATAGCGTGAACAATTCGCTCCATTTTCTGAGTAGCACGGTGCCAGAGATAGAGATCGTTTCCCGTCTCGGCAGGAAGGGACATCAACAGCTTATTACCATCGGGAGACCAGTTAAATGAACCGACTCCTTTGGGGTGGTGATACTCCCAGATTTTTTCCTTCTTGCGACCGTCCAGATTCCAGACTTCAAGATGGCTTTCACGTTTATCTTCTTTACGGTTCCAGTTTGTAAATTTTATCGCCAGGAAATTGCCATCTTTGGTTAGTTCAAGACCGCCAACACCATCTTGCAAATAGTAGTCATCAATGTTGAAGGGATGACGTGGGTCGATGGTGGACGTGGGTAGATCAGATATTTCACCCTCTCCATTATCTAGTGTAACCTCAAATGTCCATTCGTCCAGGGAGTCGGTACCACTGATCGCCGTAACGATCAAAATTCGGCGCAGTCCCTGATCTAGAAGAATATCTTTGGCTTCATAAGTTGTATCAGATTTAGCAGCACTGCTTATCTTGAGTTTCTCTTCTTCTTCCACAAACATTCGGAATGGTGCACGGCTGGAAACCTTTACGGTCGTCTTCTGCCAGGTGGGCACATTCAGGTAGGTTGCAGCGTAAGCAAGGTGGACAGTTTCCTCACCGACTCCCGGCAAAACATCGAAAGAGAATTGAGATTTTGCGATTTGGCTGAAACGTGTTGATGAGTGAGGTGTAAATTGAACTTCCTTGCCCTTGAATGGGAAAAATTTGTAGGGATCAATGGGTGGTGAATCAAGAAACTGTCCTGCTCCCATTGTATTTTCATCATCCAATGTAGCAATTGGCATGGAAACCGCTGAGGTTACAAGCCAATTATCTATTTTGATTTCCGCTGCAGAACTAATTGTTGCTATTGAGAGTAAAACCAGCATGAGTGGTATCAGGTATTTTGTATGCATGATGCTTCCGAATGTTATGTTGATGAATTTGATCAGATTGAAGCTAAAGTATTAATATCCTCTTCAGAATCAAAGCATACGAGTGGTATGTGAGTAATTGAATTTCAGTCTCCAGAAACGGATTCACGTTTACCACGCACACGTTTACGAAAAGAGTTGACAGGCTGGAAACAATTGAATATCCTTGAGTGATAATATCCTCTGAATATAACGTATTAATAAAATCAACAGCATGAGGTAGTCATGGCAGCATTCCGTCTACCCAGATTGTCGCGTAAAAAAGCACGAGTACAACCTGGGCTTCCACCTGGGACATTACTTTCACGTCAATCAGGCATCGCCCCATCAATAAAGGCGGTGGGTTACAGCGAAGAAGATATCAGGAGTATTGAAACCACCGACATAGAAAAGGCTGCTGAACTGGGAGAAGAATTTCCCAACCTCTGGTTGAATATCAATGGAACAGATGACGTAGAATTTTTCAAAAGACTGGGAGAAAAATACAACATTCATCATCTCGTGCTCGAGGATATCCTGAATGGTAACCAGACGGCTAAAATTGAAAATTATGAGAGTTATCTGTTTATCACTGTACGAGTGCCGTTGAGCAAAAATCCATCGGAGACAGAACAGGTCTCCATTCTGTTTTTCCCCAGTCTGGTAATCAGTGTGCAGGAAGGTGAGCATGATGATTTAACAATGCTGCGAAAAAGACTGGATAGAGTACCAAGTCGTATCCGATCAATTGGTTCTGAATATTTCACATACGCGATCATCGATCTACTTGTTGATTCCTGGACCCATTATCTACAAGTATTTGAAGATCGACTGGATGATCAGGAGGAAGCATTGCTCGTAAATGCGGACAACGTCATGCCTGAGGATATGCATCAGATGAAGAGTATGTTGCTCATGACGAGACGTTCGCTCAGACCATTGCGGGATTCCCTGAAGATGTGGTTGGCAGACGACCTCATTCCAATTTCCAAGGATACCGCAATTTACTTACGTGATACACTGGATCACGTGGAGAATGCCCTGGATACAGCAGACTCGCATCGGGAAGTGATTACCGGTTTAACAGACCTTCAGTTGGCAACGTCCAGCACTCGAATGAACGAAGTTATGCAAGTGCTTACAGTTATCGCTACCATGTTCATCCCCCTAACGTTTCTTGTGGGTATTTACGGCATGAATTTCAACGCGGAAGTCTCGGCGTGGAATATGCCAGAATTGGATTGGAAATATGGTTATCTTGCTATCTGGATTCTAATGATTGGATTGATCGTCGGGCAATTGCTTTTCTTCCGTCACAAAGGGTGGTTACGTGTCAAAAGGAGAGATCGCAACAGAAAAAACAGAAAATCATTTTTTGAGCTTTTTCATATTGATGTCAACAAAACCCAATCACCAACTCAACAGCACCCAAACAACGAGAAAAAGGGATAGACCTGAATGGCACAGCTCGATTTAACCGATTTTGAACGTCAGATATTGATCCGTCCACTTCAACGGGAAGACTTTGATCGAATCGTAGAACTTCAACGGATATGTTTTCCTGGCATGACCACCTGGACAGAGGAGGAGTATTTCAGCCAGGTCGATCACTTTGCAGAAGGTCAGATATGTGTTGAATATGAAGGAAAAGTTGTCGCATCCTCCTCAAGCCTTATCCTCGATTTTGATATCTATGGCGAGGAGCATTCCTTCGAGGAGATAACGGCTAACAGCAAGATTACAAATCATAACCCTGAGGGAGATACACTTTACGGGATAGATATTATCGTACATCCGAAATTTCGTGGCAGAAAACTAGCCAGACGTATCTACGATGCCCGAAAAGACCTCGTACGCAACTTGAACTTAAAGCGAATCGTCATTGGAGGTAGAATACCCGGATATCATCGGTATAAAAAGGATATCTCATCGCGCGAGTATGTTCAGCAGGTCATAAATCGTGCCATTCACGATCCGGTGTTAACCACTCAACTCTCAAATGGTTTTGTCATCAAACGAATTATTGATTCCTATCTGCAGGAAGATATACAATCTGCGGGTTATGGTATTCTGATGGAATGGAATAATTTTGATTATAAACCCAGCCGTCACAAAGTATACCAGAGTATGCGTACAGTTCGTATCAGTGCGATTCAGTACAAAATGCGTCCCATAAATAATTTCCAGCAATTTGCTGAGCAATGTGAATATTTTGTCGATACAGCTTCGGAGTATAAAAGTGATTTTATCCTCTTTCCCGAATTGTTGACAACTCAGCTACTCTCCTTCATCGATGAAAAGCAGCCTGGTCTTGCTGCACGTAAGCTGGCGAAATTCACACCGGATTATCTGGAACTGTTCACTCGTCTCGCCCTTACCTACAATATCAATATCATCGGCGGATCACATTTTACTGTAGAAGAAGGTACCCTCTACAATGTCGCATATCTTTTCCAGCGAAATGGCGAAATCGGACGTCAGTACAAGCTGCATAACACACCTGATGAACGTGAATGGTGGGGAATCGTTCCTGGAAATAAGCTGGAGGTTTTCGACACCGATCGTGGTAAAATTGCCATAATGATCTGCTATGATATTGAGTTCCCGGAACTCAGCCGTATTGCAGTCGAAAAAGGTGCCGAGATTCTGTTTGTCCCCTTCTGCACCGATGAACGTCATGGCTATACGCGAGTACGTTATTGTGCACAGGCACGTTGCATTGAGAACCAGGTGTATACAGTCATTGCTGGTACTGTGGGCAACCTGCCAAATGTAGAGAATATGGCAATTCAGTATGCGCAGTCTGCGATTCTTACCCCCTCAGATTTTAATTTCGCGCGAGATGGTATCGCCGCTGAATGTACGCCGAACATTGAAACTCTGGTTGTTCACGATGTTGACCTTGAAGCCATTCGCAGGCATAAAGTACATGGTACTACACGGAACTGGCGAGATCGACGGCATGATCTTTATCGAGTTGTTGAGGTCTCTAAATCAGAAGATCATGTAGATGAGTTGGGTGAGCACGACCATCGAGTGAAAATAAGCTGAGCGAACAGAATCCACCGATGGCCATTGATAGCGTTTCTCGAAAGTATTGTCCGATTGCGTCATGCCGGCGTGCTTTTAGCTGGCATCCAGGAAGGAATTTATATTATTGATTTTAGGACTGATTGTAAGGTGGTGGTTTGAACAACAGAAATGTTTAGCAGTTTAGTAGGAGACAATAATTACAAGAATCAGTAGAATCTATGAATGATCTCTAAGCCAAATATCGCTTCGCAAATTAACCAGAAAAGCGGATTCAAATTATTGAATCCGCTTCTTTCATTCTATTTCAAAATTGCACAGAAAGATTAGTTCCCTTCGGCACGCTTTGCTTCGTATTCTTCGATCAGTTTTGCTTGAATATCACCAGGTACATCTTCGTAATGTGAGAATTTACGACGGTGCATTCCGCGTCCAGATGTAATGGAACGCAGGGTGTTGGCATATTTATATAACTCTGCGAGAGGAATCTTCGCTTTGATAATTTGCCAGTGACCGTCGGTATCCATATTCATCACTTTACCACGACGGCTGGAAATATCTCCCATGACATCACCCATATTCTCTTCCGGGCATTTGATCTCGACATCATAAATAGGTTCGAGAATGACAGTCTTCGCTTTTTTAACCGCTTCACGAAATGCGAATGATCCTGCCATTTTGAAGCTGAACTCATCTGAATCGACGGGGTGAAATTTACCGTCATAAACCGTAGCTTTCACATCCACAAATTGATATCCCGCAATTACGCCTTTGTCCAGTGATTCCTGAATGCCTTTATCTACTGCCGGGATAAATTGACGCGGAATCGAACCACCAACGATGGCATCCACAAACTCATACCCTTCGCCACGCTGTCTGGGCTCTAGTTTGACAAAAGCCACACCAAATTGTCCACGTCCACCGGACTGTTTCTTATGCTTTCCTTCAGCTTCGGCGGTTGATTTAATCGTCTCACGATATGGGATTTTTGGTGGGATCAGCTCCGCTTCAACTCCAAAACGATCTTTCAGTCGGCTGAGTACAACTGCGAGCTGGGCATCACCCTGACCAGACAAAATGGTTTGAGCAAGCTCAGGATCGTAGGTAATTGTGAAGGTTGGATCTGCCTTCTGAAGTGTGTTCAACCCTTCAGCAATCTTGTCCTCATCTCCAGAGCCCTTTGAAATTACCGCAGAACGTATGCTCGGTTCCGGGAATTTGGGTGGTTCAAGTACGACAGGATTTTTCATATCGGCAAGTGTATCACCAGTATGGGTATTTCGTAGCTTCACAAGAACACCCATATCTCCGGCAACAACATGATCTACTGCATTGCGCTGTTTTCCCAGACTGAAGTACATCTGGTTGATTTTTTCATGACCATCAGAGACAGTGTTGGCAGCCTCATCACCATTCTTAAGCGTTCCGGAGTAGACCCTGAAAAAACTCATCTCGCCAACATGTGCCTCGGTTGTGGTCTTAAAGACCAGCGCCGCGAGACTGGCAGTTGGATCGCAAGTTAACTCAACAACATCAGTGGATTCAGGTTTTGTTGCTTTATGCGGGGGTACATCTGCGGGTGATGGTCCATAACCTCCGAGGAAATCGAGCAATTGAGCGACTCCATACAGTGCGGTAGCAGCACCGCACATTACCGGGTACATAGTGCCTTTCATTAACCCGATTTTGAGACCCTTTCGCAGGTCTTCGTCACTAAGCTCCATCTCTTCAAAAAATTTCTCAAGAAGCGCATCATCGGCTTCAGCGGCACGTTCTACAAGTGCTTCGCGAAGTTCATTCGCTTTATCCTGCAAGTCGCCAGGAATTTCACTGATTTCGACTTTTCCCCCGGAACTAAAGGTCAAGAGCTTCATGTTCAGGATATCCAGTACTTTATCGAAGTTCGGGCCGGGATTAACCGCATACTCCAATATCGCTGTGTTGCCGAAACGGCTTTCCAGCATTTCAAGTACTCGATCGTAATTGGCATTTTCCTTGTCCATCATGTTGACAAAGAAACCCCGAGGCAACTCCTCCTCCTGAGCATACTCCCAGACCTGCTCGGTCACAACCTCGATTCCTGCCACACCATGGATGACCGTAAGTGCAAAATCAACAACTGATAAAGCACCACGAACTTCACCTGAAAAATCACTGAATCCGGGAGTGTCAATGATATTAAACTTGAACTTGTTGTGCTCACCGGATAGTAGACTCGCAGAAATTGAACTGCCACGTTCGATTTCTTCCTTCATGAAGTCGCTGTGCGATGAACCTTCGTCCACTGAACCCATTCGTTCAATGGCTTTCATTGTGAAAAGCATGGCTTCAGCCAGGCTGGTTTTGCCACAAGAGCCATGTCCGATCAACCCGACATTCCGAATCGCCGAAGGGGAATATTCCTTCACAGGGTAACCCTCCTGCCCATATATGGGCGGTCACATTTTATTAGCGTTTGAAAAGTGTATTGAACAAGTTTGGAAGTTACGTCTTACTCAAGATTTGGTCAAGGTATTCTCACGCCTCTCTGGACGAGTTAATGGTCGAAATAAGAATCACTCGCAGTTTCCATAGAGGGTAGTAATCTATCAGTTCTGACGTCATTGCGACTGTGGTGAAGCAATCCAGTTTCTAATGGTCTGTTCCGCATGCTGTGAATGTTGGCATTGGACTTGTCCAATGTTTAATTACTCAAGCGGTAGACTTTTAAAACTTTGGATAAATCCAGAGCCAATCTACCATTCCAGATGAATCAATCAGCTAGTAGGATATGATTGCAGTGTCGTTCCCACATCATAATGAAAATGAGATTTCTTTAATATTGTATTGAGAAATCTTTGAAAAATGGCACTGGATAATAATCTGAGATCGAAGTACCTTTCTGATCTTCACTATTTAATTCTTAGAAACTCCATCATAAGGATTTGCATTGACTGAGCGCAGTTATTTTTCATCGGCACCATTCTTTCTCGGATTTGCTTACAACTTTATGATCGCACTTAATTTCTCAAACAATGCGATCTATCCACTGTATGTAACAGGTGCTGGAGGAACTGCAGAAACTGTCGGCATGTTTATGGGTGCATATTCCCTGGCGGCTGTGCTGGGGAGACCTCTGGTTGGCTATTTGATTGACCGCTGGAGTGCAAAACTGATCTTAATCATTGGCAGCAGTTTTTTAACCATCGCACCACTGGGTTATCTATTTTTAATTGATGATAAACTTGGGCTCTGGGTTTGGGCGCTGCGTTTTTTACATGGTTTTGGATTTGGTGCTCATTTCTCTGCTTTTTTTACTTATGCTGGTCAGAGTGCCCCCAAGAGTAGACGGAATGAATCGGTTGCCAAATACGGACTATCCGGTCTTGCAGCTCACATGATCGGTCCATTGATCGGCGAACACCTAGTATCCACTTATGGATTGCCTGTCTTTTTTAGTGTAATGACCGTTTTTGGTGGTTTGGGTGTGCTGATTGCCCTGTTTCTACCAAAACCCACACATCTCGAAGATCCGAGTGTGATACAGAACGAGAATGGAAAAGCTGCTATTGAGTGGAAGAATTTGATATTTATCTTCTCTCTTGCAATTTTCCTGGCAATTTCCTTTACTTCCGCTCCAGCTTTCCTAGCTCCACTTGCCGAGGAACGATCACTGAAAGGCTTTGGTCTTTACTTCACTGGATTTTCAATTGCTGGAATTATAACACGAATCTTCGGTAGTCACCTCGGTGATACATTAGGATTACGTCGGGTGCTACTGCCCGCATTTCTCGCATACGCGGCAGGCCTGTATCTCATATCCTACAGCTATTCCCTCTGGTTGATCATCTTCGCCGGTGCGTTCTGCGGTGTTGCACACGGTCTCGCTTTCCCTGCTGTTGTAACACTCGGCTATAATCTTGCTGGACGGGGTCATGCGGGACGTGCCACCGCATTGACCACAGGAATGATGGATGGAGGTGCTGTTCTAGGGGCGTTCCTCCTTGGTGTCCTGGCGGAGCATTATGGGTATACCCGTGTGTTTGTGGTTTCGCCAATCGCACCACTATTTGCCAGCCTAATCGTATTTATATCTATCCTGAAAAATCCAGCCCCAATAAAAGCGGAACTCTGATTTTTCGATTGACTTTTGTGCATGATATTTACACTATCTGCATAATATGCACAAATGTGACCCAGTGCACATTCGTAATTCAATTACAACATTACAGCCTATCGCGTTAACCTCTTGAGAAATATAAGATTGACTCGTTTTCTCGAATTATTACCCTTGTCACCTTTTGGCATAGTGATTGCAATTCTTACAAGTGAACAAATATTTAATCCTTTTTATAAACCAGTGCTCTCTGAAACCAAGTAATTCTAACAACAGAAACCATCGGTTCCTAAACATAGGAGGGCTTTATCATGAAGCGTTGGCCTTCCCGCATACGCTTCCCTGACGTGCCACTAAGATCAGTCCGCAGCAACTTGAATGCGGGTTCATGCGAATGTTGCGGCGGCACCGCTAACTGGAGGTCTGTATACAACCGTTGTTGGCGTTGCGAAAGGGATTATGTTCGTTCACGGATGCCGATCCACCTGGAGAAGGATGTTATCAGTTGGCTCAGCACAACAAGTGAGTAAACATCAGGTAAATTTAACGGGGTAAGGGTAATTCCTTACCCCTATATTTTTCTCGCTTATATTCCTACTGTTCGGTATTGTTTACAATTGAAGATCAATAACCCTTGTGGATTCGAGCGTTATTTTTTCTCTTCTCGTCCCTACTCCACTTACCCGCTTTCATTGCTATATAATCTCCATCTCATTAGATTGTATCTATGATCTACTCTTGATTTTATTAGATTTATGAATTTACCTCACTTCCGGCAACCATGAGACTATGTCCCATTTCGCTGATTCCCGAGGGAGCCTACCTGGCTAGAAATGTAACAGTTCCGGGTAAGGGCATCCTGTTAAAAGCGGGCAACCGTTTGCAGGGAACCGATTTGCGAACTCTGATGAAAATGGGCATCTACAAGCTCTACATCAATGATTCATTCACAAAGGATACATCCAGCGACGACACCATCAGCGATTCTACCCGGATTTCTGCAGTCGAAGAAGTCTACTCAGTCCTCACTCATCACAATGAACTCAGCCAGAACAATGGTGATAAACTTGAGGGAATAGCGTCTGTAAGTGAACGTATGGTCGAAGATGTTTATTCAAATGGTAAGTTGAGCATTCCCACTCATGACCTCCGCGGCTTTGATGACTACACCTTCCGTCACAGTGTCAATGTTACCGCTATCTCACTTGTTCTTGGTCGAGCCCTGAATATGAATCGTAAAGAGCTCAATGAACTGGCAGTGGCAGGCCTGCTTCATGATATCGGCAAAATGAGCCTTGCACCATCCATCTTGAACAAACGTGAGCCTTTGTTGAGAGAAGAATTAACCCAGATCAGACGTCATCCAGGCTGGGGATATGATCTCTTGAGTCAGCGCACGAAAACATCTCCTCGTGTCTGGGTTGTCGCAAGGCAACATCATGAAGTTCTCGATGGACAGGGTTATCCAGACAAACGATCTGGCACTCAAATCCATCCCTGGGCACGTATCGTGACTGTAGCTGACATGTGGGATGCACTACGTAGTGACCGTCCTTATAAACGTGGCTGGTCGCAGGATAGAGTGCTCAAACTTCTGAAAAGCCGTCATTTTAAGACGAAGTTGGATGCAAAAGTATTAAAAACCTTTCTCGACTATATTGTCCCCTACCCCGATGGTACTCTGGTACGAATGACGACCAGGGAATTGGGAGTTGTTGTTCAACAGGATGATTTCGATCAAGAACGACCTGCAATCCGGATCATCGCCTCACCTCGTGGTAAATTTTACACGGAAAAAGAGAGTAGAATAGTTTACCTGGCGGATGACAAAGAGATCAACATCTCCCAGACTCTGACCTGATCAAATTTTCTCATTTTCTGCCATAAACGTATTAAGAGAATGATTCGCTTCGCTCGCTGAGACATCAGGATGCCAAACTGGAGTTTGGCGCTCCAACGGCAGATTGCATCGCTTCACTCGCAATGACAAACATTTACCACACTGGTGTGTGGGCTCCCAGGTATCATAAAAACAGAGCGCCAACCGATAATTCGGCTGACGCTCTTTGAATATCTAAAATACAGAAATCAATTTCTGTATTAATTGCTGCTTAGAATTATTTCATCAACATCATTTTCTGGACATGTGTTACATCGCCAGAGCTGAGTTTGTAGAAATAAACACCACTCGCCAGATCTTCACCGTGGAAGTTTACAGTGTGACGACCCTGCGCCATTACACGATCAACCAGCGTTGCAATTTCACGACCCATCAGATCGTATACAGTAAGCTGAACTGCACCAGCACGTTGCAAGCTGAAATCGATACGTGTGCTTGGGTTGAATGGGTTCGGGTAGTTTTGTTCTAAATTAAACTCACCAGGTTGCAATTCTGATCTTTCGTCAACAGCGTTTGCAGATCGTTGGAATCCGAACGTCTCTGCTTCATTGGGATCATCGCCCCAGACATAACCATACGGATCTTCCCAGTGCTGTGTTTCATCAACATGCATTGGACGGTTAGGCAACCATTCACTGAAGCTGTCAAGTACATCCTGCTTCATCACACGGTGATAAACTGCCGGACACTCTGTAAACTCACCCTCTTCCTGTGCCGTAAATCCAGCATCGAGATCTTTGATATAGAAGAGATTGAGGTAGTCGCCTTCGTTGTACGCTGAGATACTTGGCTCACGTTCATTCTCATTGAAACCAGGGTCTTCTGGTTGTTCATTGCGAGTATTTGTGAGATTAGTGCCTTTTGTCCAGAGACGACCATACCAGTCACCGTGTACATTGTTTGGTGGGCTGGCTGTAATGAAAACTTCACCATTCGCCAAGCCATTGGTTGAGGCATCTTTTGGGGTGCCATCGTCGAGGGTATCACCAGGTACACCAAACTGCTGATAGACCAGGTACATAATTCCTGATTCCGGGTCCTGATACATATTTGGACGTTGTGCAGTACGTTGCCATGATCCTGGTTGCGAGTTATTCCAGAAAGTACCATCCGCGACCATCGTGAATGCGTCAGATTCTTCATCCCAGTGCCAAACGACTGAATAGAAGAAGTAGCTTGGCTGGTAGTAATAATACACTGGTGTTGTAAAGGCAACATGAAGAATGTCGTCGTGATCGAAATAAACATCAACATCTGTGTAGGCGCGAAGTGTATCTGTGTTCGCTGCAGTTGTGTCAGGTAACAGATCAGGATTCGGATCAAGGAAATCTGTCAAGTTGATCGGATTATTCCAATCCCAGGTCTCCCCACCATCTTCACTAATCCATAGCCAAACATCATTACCAACCTGAGTCAATTCAGGCTCTTCCAAGTCCCATGGTACAGTCTGTGCAACCGCAACGCGACGTCCATCATAGGAGGTAGCTACATGACCGGCGATATTCATCGCAACATCTGTAACCAGTTGTTGGTCTTGTGTTACCACTGTTTCGGTAGCTGGATCGTAATAGTTCCGTGAATAAGTTACGTGCTGTAATCCAACAGGGTCTTCACGATTTTCAAATGACAAATTATGAACAAAAAGCGTGTCGTCGTAAAGAGTTGCCGCTGCATGGGGCCATATCTGTTCCAAACCTTCAAAAGTCGGAATTTCATATTCATTGAAAATTCCAGGGAACAGTGACCACTCAACCCCAATCCAACTTCCATAAGGATTGTTGACATTCAGGGTAGAATGATAAACTGGCAATTCACCAAGAACATCGCCATCAGTGTAATAAGCCAGGGTTGTATAGCCAGCACGCTGACCTGCGTCTACTGCATAAGGAGCACCAGCTTCGATCTGAAGCGTTCCATCCATATCAAAGATACGGCTGAATTTTACGTGCCTCTGGCCACCTTGCTCTTCAAGGTCAGTCCAGACTACTGTTGTGGTAGGATTATCACGATCCATGGTGAATCCAATCATTTCACCAACAGTACCATTATGCTGGGCTTCCCACCAGGTGGAACCTACATGTATGGTATCGCCAAGAATGTCAAGTTCTCCAGTGATTCCCGGCTGCCAGCGTGGTGCATTGGCAGGGATGTTATATTCCTTGTTTAAATCGGGGTACTTATCAACATGCCCAGGTGGTACTAATGGGGATGTTCGATCTACTGACCAGCTTATTCCGCTGATGAGTATCAACGAAAACAACACGATTAAAAAGCGTTTCATCTGTTCCTCCAGAACGTTATCCAAGTACGGTATAAATCGTTTCATCGCGGCTGGTACATAGTAAAATATGCGTCTCCCTCCAGACCCGACAATTCAAAAGTAACCGTCCCTCTCTTAAGTTAAATAATATCTTTATGCCTTAAATCAAAAGTTTCTATATGCTGTACTTACAGTAACTTATGTATTCTCCATCGAACGATCAAGTTTTCCGCAATTCCCTGGAGATTATTCTCTTATAATCTTGTGCGAATTAACAATATAGGTTAAATACTCGCCTTAAAGAAAGTCTTCAAGCTACTCCACTAAACACCTAGAACCAACTCGAGATAGGATTGCAAAAGCTTAAAACCATACAAATAACTGATCCATGCACCAAATGCAAGCCCCGGACCATATCTTAATGAACGTTCCCTCAGACTCTCTCGTTTAATTATTGAAATCGTCACAACAACAATCAAAGATGCAGCGGAACCAATAAATATCGCAATTGCAACCAGGAGAGGATTCAGATACAATGAGAATCCAGCGATCATTGTGATATCACCCATCCCCATCGACTGCTTCTTCATAATCTTGGAGGTCACCCAGTAGAATACAACTAAAAAGGCTGTGGTTACTGCAATTGAGATGCCTGCATCAAGTAGTCCTGGAAGCCCACCAGTCAACCATGCGGTTAAAATTCCTCCAAGAGCCATCGGCAGAACAATATGATCAGGAATAATTCCTTCATCGAAATCCGTCATGGAGATTGCTATCAGGTGCCAGCTTAGAAGCATTCCTCCAAATGCCTCCCAACTGATTCCAAATCGAAAGAGCGACCACAAAGCAGTCGCTGATGCCAACGCCTCAATCGCTGGATATCGAAAGGAAAATTTTGCTCCGCAGTAAGCACACTTCCCACGCAGCAGGAACCAGGAGAGTATCGGAATATTATGCCAGGGTTTTATTGGATTTTTGCAACTAGGGCAGTGAGAAGCTGGTTTTACAATCGATATTTCTCTTGGGAGTCTATAGATTACGACATTAAGAAAACTTCCTACTGCCGCTCCTATGATTCCAATATAGACAGCATAAAAAGGAAGAGGGATTTCTTTTAAGAATTCGATCACGGTTTATTTCTATGAGAAAAATATGAGGCTGGCTCAGAACATTGAACCAGCCTCTTGGAATGATAAATGAATTTAAGTTTAGATACCAGCACGCATCGCACGACCAATCTGGAAAATCGGTAGATAAATTGAAATAACAACCAAAACTACCATCAAGCCCAGCATCATGATCATGATCGGCTGAATTAAGCCGGTCAATCGTTCCACGACAGCTTCAACCTGCTTTTCATAGAAATATGAAGCTCTTTCCAGCAACTGATCCATTTCACCAGTTTCTTCACCCGTAGCCATTAACTGGATTAAGGTTGAGGGAAATGCACCAGTTTTTTTCATGGCGACTGAAATTGCAAAACCATCTCTGATCATAGCCTTGGCATTGGTAAGCGCTTTTTCAACAACCCTGTTACCCACAACTCGCTGAGTATGTGTCAAGGCCTCCAGAACCGGAACACCCGCACCCATGAGAATACCGAAGGTTTTTGCAAATCGGTTCATCATAGTGTCACGGTGTAGTGGTCCAAGTACTGGGAATCTTAAACGGAAAGCGTCCCAAATCAGTCCACCACGTTCTGTCAACGTGAGAATCCAGCCAAGAAACAGTATTAAGAGGGAAAGTCCCACAAATACGATTAGATTTTCACTGATCAATGTACTGGTAGCAACAAGAAGCCTGGTTTGGATTGGAAGTTCGGCTCCGAAGTTCGCATAAATGTCGGCAAACTTTGGGACAACACCAATCAGCAATGCAGACATAATACCGATCATGAAGATCACGACAAAAGTCGGATAAGACAGCGCGGAAATTACTTTCCGGCGTGTATCTGCAAGCGATTCCAGATATTTTGCCAGTTGTTCAAGAACAACATGCAATGAACCAGAAATCTCACCCGCGCCTACAAGTGCCACATAGAGGTTATCAAAAACACCAGGATGCTGCTCTAATGCTTCTGATAGGTTTTTCCCACCCTTCAAATCCGTTGCCACTTGTGCAAGAACTTTTTTGAAAGTCGGGTTTTTTTCCTCATTCATCAGGTTCGCAATTGAACGTTCAATAGTCAAACCTGCTGAAAACATTGTAGACAATTGACGTGTGAAAAATACCAGTGTCTGAAGCGGCACCATCGTTTTTAATCGATAGAGTGCCATCGACACCTGGTCTACAATGGATGCTGATCTTGCCTGCTCTGATATCTTGATTTCACGTAGTGAGATAATTTTCGCACCACGTTTCGTCAATTGCTCCCAGGCGGCTTCATAATTTGCAGCACGGATACGGTCTTCCTTGCGGCGACCATCCGTCTCAGTAACGATGTAAGCAAACGTTGGCATAGAAAAGCCCCGTTATTCAGTAGTCACACGTAAAATTTCTGCGAGTGTGGTGATCCCACGTTTCGCCTTATCAACACCATGCTGACGTAACGTTTCCATTCCCTGAGCCTTTGCCAATTCAGCAATTTCATCCTGACTGGCGTTTTCGAAAATAAGGCGACGGATTTCAGGGGAAACGGTCAATAACTCAAAAATACCTGAACGTCCCAGGTAACCGGTGTCACGACAATGCACACATCCACGTCCCTGGAAGAATTGAATTCCCTCGAAGTCTCCGGGGTGTAAATCAAGGTATTCGAGTTCTGTATCTTTCGGTGTATGAGGTTCCTTACAGTTCGGGCAAATCGTACGCACAAGACGTTGCGCCATAACCAGCAAAACACTCGAGCCACAAAGGAACGGAGGTACACCGATGTCAATCAATCGTGTAATGGTTGAAGCGGCATCATTTGCGTGGACCGTACTGAATACAAGGTGACCGGTAAGTGAGAATTTTACTGCAATGTCTGCAGTTTCTTCATCTCGAATCTCACCAATCAGCAGACGGTCAGGGTCTTGACGCAGGATTGATCTCAAACTGGAAGCGAAGGTAAGACCAATTTTAGGCTTGGTCTGAACCTGGTTAATACCTTCCAGGTGATATTCGACCGGATCTTCAACCGTAGTAATATTTTCAGCCGTAGACATAATTTCACGCAATGATGAATAAAGCGTGGTTGATTTACCAGAACCAGTAGGACCGGATACGATAATCATGCCATACGGTTTAATAATGTTCCGTTTGAAAAGTTTATAATGCTTATCTTCAAAACCAAGAGTGGAAAGACTGAATCCAAAAGATCCTTTATCAAGCAGACGCATCACAACTTTTTCACCATTCACTGTTGGCAGAATGGAAACACGAACGTCAACTTCACGATCTTTCGCGCGAATTGAGAATCGACCATCTTGCGGAAGCCTCTTTTCAGCGATGTTCAGCTTGGAGATGATTTTGATACGAGCAACAATACCATTATGTGCATTTTTCGGCGGCTTCATAAACTCAATAAGAACACCGTCAACCCTGTAACGAACGATGACACTGTTCTCATGGGGTTCAATATGAATATCTGTCGCTCTCTCTTTCATCGCCTCACTGATGATCATGTTCACCAGTTTAATAATCGGTGCATCGGCATCTTTTTGAGCCTTGGTCATATCGACCATGCCCTCTTCGCCTTCATCTGCCTCGGCAAAGAACTGCAGTTCACCAACTACATCAGAAGTTTGCTTCTGCTGGCGAATACGAACATACAGCTTATCGATTGCCCTACGAATTCCCTGAGGAGATGCCATCACAAATTCAAGAGTAACATCCTCACCAGTTAATTTTTCCAAATTATCAACGGCGATGATATCATCCGGATCGGACATGGCAATAACCAGGTTGCCTTCCTTATTTCTAACAGCAATCAGGTTATTTTCTTTGGCAAAATCTTCAGGAATCAGGCGGATAACATCTTCCTTGGCTTCCAAAAGATCTTCATTGGCTACAAAACCATAATCGTTTTGTTGTGCCAAGCCTCGATAAACATTTTCCTCCGCAGCATATCCCAAACCGATCAACGCTTCACCGATTCTGAGATGTTTCTCTTCCGCTGCATCTATACTTTCTTTTAATTGATCCTCGGAAATGATTCCATCTTCGATGAGAATCTCTCCAAGTTTCTTGAACATACCGCCGGAGGTCATACGAATCAGCCTCTCTGTTAAAAAACGCCTTTCTGCCTGCAGAACAGCAGGCAGAAAGACATCTCTACTATATTAAGTTGTTTTTGTTTATGGGACTTGGTAGAAGTTAAGTACGATGGGTTCGATCGTAGCGTCAGCATATCCAACAATCTCAGCCGAAGCTTGAGCTGTTGTTTCTGGGATCGGCTGTGTAAAAGCTTCTGCCTGACGTATAACTAGCCAGAGATCTGCCCAACCATCTACCGATTCACCAGGTTCACGTAACGCTTCACCTGTGTGCTCATACTCTTCTTCAAATGCTGGTACCCAGTCTTGATCATCAGGACCACCCTGTGAATAATAGCGACCCTTTGATGTCGAGAAGTGTACCAACTGACCATTCACCCAGTGATTATGACCATCCATCACAAATACTTCCATGTCAAATTCAGCAGGATCATCAGCACGGAAAGTGTAGTTCCAGTTCAAGAGGTCGGTGTTAAGAATTCCACGCGGTTCTTGAATCGGAAGTTGGAAGGTGAACTCGTCTGTAAAGACTTCGCCACCAGCACCAACTACAGATGCATACGCTGTTACTTCGACATTGGTCATTCGACTATTGTATGTAAGTGATGAATAAGCAACACCTGCTGTAGAATCACCAGCATCATTGTAATTGCCTGTTCGACCTTCTTCAAGGTGAATTTCAGGGTTATTTGCACCGAATACGACAGAATGTCCTGACGCTACATCATTACCTCGAGCGTCCTGAACACGAGCGGATACAGGAAGTCGCCAGGAAGCACCAAGTACGTCAGTACCTACAAAGTTGACGTCGATTTCAATGTCTGCCGGTGGTCCAGCAACAACCTGAATACCATTAAATACAGCACGACTTGAATCAGCTCGTGGATTGCCATCTTCATCTTCTTGATATACCCACGCCCAGATGCTGATCTGACCTTTACCAGTACCAGATGAAACTGATATCTGTGCAAGACCCTGGTTAGTGGTTGTTGAATCATACGGCAAACCATACCCATAAATAGGATGTCTGAATGGTGAATTTGTACCATCAGACTGATTCAAACGAGGCTGAATCCGTGGTGGAACACCAGTTGAATCGTATGGGAAATCTGCCATAAGGAAATATACCCATGTTTGATCTACTGGGTTACCGCTACCGTCATTAATCTGAGCGGTTACGATTGAAGTTTCTTGACCACCAGTACCAGCAACCTGAAGTTCGTTCTGGTTGGCAAGCATGCTGATAGAAAGAGCATTACCTGAGGCAATGTTTACCCAAATAGATTCCGCAACAGCGATATTCAAAGTTGACTTAATTTTAGCCAACCCTGAAACAGCACCGGCACGATAAGTGGCAATCGCCTGTCCAAAGTTATCTGTCTGGACAGATTGGGTAATTGTCCCTTTATCTGCTTCATATCGGATACTTACCCCTGCATCCACTCTGTTTCCAAATGTGTCAACTACTACACTTGCGACCATATTTGGCAGTGGATCGAGATAAAGCATATTGTATCGCTCAGCACCAAGCGCTGCAATACGATTTGCACGACCTGGCTTTAAGATCACGGATTCAATGGCGCTGTAAACAGTTCCACCTTGAACGGTGTAAACCTCTACACCAGCATTCCGTGTGGCTACTGTTCCATATCGCCATGCGAACCTGGCGATACCGTTTGCGTCAGTCGAATCGAGTGGTATTGGAACCGTACCGTGTGTCGTATTGATCCGTACTGGTGTTCCTGGTGTAACAGGTTCAAATCCGCCCTGACCATTGTCACGAGTTAATTGTGCTGTGACAACTACTGTATCAGTGGCACTGACCTGCGTCGAATCAAATGGAACGTTTATAGCAATATTTGGTTCCGGTACCGGTCTTATAATTACCTGACGCGTGACTGCTGCTAAAATTGTACCATTGTTAATGTACCGACCCGTGATACTAACTGGAACCAGGACGGCTGTATCACCCACATCTGTGAAGGAAACAATCGCTCTTCCACTACTGTCAGTGATAACCGTTGATTGAATGGCACCACCAGTTGCAGCCAATCGGATGGTATCATAAGGAACAGTGTACCCGGAAGGATCCACCACCATTGCTGATACCGTAGCTCGCGTAATCCCATTGTCGGCAAAAATACTGGGAGGATTCAGATTATTTGCTGTTGTCACATTCATGTAGAGTGTGTAATTATCTGGGCTATTTGAATCCTCTTCTACTGTTATCGTAGCTGGTGCAGATTCAATGCCTGCCACCCGCGCAATAACAGTCCAAGTACCAAACTGACGTTCAGTTCTGATAGTTGCAGTTGCTTTACCAGTACTATCAGTTGGTGACATTTGCGAGATAACTCCAGCTTTTCCATCTTCTGGATCATCCAATGACCAGTCGAAGACCAATCCACGAATACCATTGTTGTTATCATCATAAGCAACAACATGAACCGTTGAAGTAGCAGAAACATTATTCGTAACGGTTAAATGATTTGGTTCGATCCAGATATAGAGACTGTCGACTGTTCCAGTGAACGGGAAAAATTCTACAGTATCCTGAACTTGCAATGCTGAAACAAAATGTTCGTTACCGATTCCGGCAATACCCATTTCATTCTTTGCATCATTCAAGTCAACCTTGTTGCCACGACGTTGAAGACCATCGCGTGATTTTCCACTCACACCTTTGCCTAACGGTACATTTACCGAGGCTGTCACAACAATACGAACCGGACCTTCGATATCATTAACCAAGAGTTTCGTTGAATCTGAACCGTCTTGATTACTGAAATCGATAGGAGAAAGGATGGATTCGATAGTGTTTAACGGTGCTGGTATCCATTCGTTTGTTTCGTAACTGTAAACAAGGGCCCCGGTTTGTTGAATCCGAAGTGGTACTCCGGCAACACCAACACCCGTTTCGCTGTCAGTAGCGATAACACGAATATTGCTCTCTCCAGGTGTATCTGGTTGAACATCGTCTTTCTGTGGAGTCATCGTCATGGTAAGATTGACTTCACGAGTTTCAATGCTCAGGTCGATGTTGTCAGTAAGACCACCAACTTTAGCCTGCAGTCTGATGGTTTGTGTACCGACACTGGTGAGTTGAAGTGTGTACTTCGCGGTGATATCACCGGAAGCGTTTGTTGTGGAGTCCAGACGGGCGATATCGCCAGGACCCTCTAAAATTTCAAATTCCACCGGCACACCAGATACGCCTACACGACCTTGATTCAACGCTTTTGCGCGTAAGGTAATCGTATCGGTTTTTCCGATGTAATTTGTGATGTTGCGATCTCCGACTGTGGTCAAATCAACAGAAAATACCTGGTCAATATTTGATCCAGTATCTGTTGTTCCACCACTAGTTGGTGAGTTCCGATCGCATGATACCGCCGTCAAAAGGAGAATCATCAGAACGAAAATTCCCCATACTTTTTGACGTCTGCCTGTCATAGTGAGTTCCTCCGATGTTTTGCGAATTGATCATCGCATGTTTTTTTTTCGGGGATGCAGATCTCAACTCGCAAACGCCTTTTTCTGGCGCTTGATACGTATGAGCTTCAAATCGCCTGGTTGCCGGTGGCATTAATAAAAAGAGGCAACTCCTAACGAGTGAAGTTTTTATTAAGATGTAAAATTCAATATAACAACTATAATCGTGGCAGCCTGACTGGCGACCAAAAGTATATCTTTAAACATTGTCCAACCATAGTTGGGTGGTGCTTCTGGTACTAATATTACTGAGCCCGCTTGAACTGGTGTTTTTTTGTTCGGTTTCATCCACATATTGGATTCATAGGAAACCATTCGTGCCAAACCTGGACGTGAATTTGAAGCATAACCACCTGCATTCCGTATATAATCAATATATGTCCAATCCTTTATATACGGATAGAGCCCTGGGTGAAGCACTGTACCAATGACCAGAACGCTTCTTTTTTGATTTGGGACTTCGATTACATCACCATCTTCGAGATGGAAGAAATTGTTTGCATCCCCCTTCTCATCATCGAACAATGTGCTGAAATCCAGTCCTAACCGATTAAAGCCTTCCCAACGACGTTGGAACATTAAATACTGCTGTTCAGTGGTTTGTCTTTGCTGGCTTGGTTCTGCTAATAAACGTAGAGCTTCACGTTCCTGAAAGTTATTGCGGGGAATATTTCTTTTCACAGTTGCACCGTGAAGAAACGCATTTCCAGTAAATCCACCTGCCAGTTTGACGATATCCTGAACAGTAGTAACACCATCTACTATTGGGTACACCCCGGGTGATTCTATTTCTCCGGTGATATAAACGGACTTCCTTTCGGCTTGTCCATCTTTATATTTTACGAAGATTAAATCTCCCGGAAGTAGTTCCGGACTTTCTGTTTCGCCTGACAGTACGGGCGTCATGTCAATGATACGGCTTCCCTCAATGCTAACCTCATTAAACCTGGTCAGCGTAACTTGAGTTAAATCCGCATTTGGAAGTGCACCACCTGCGATGGCTAGTAAATCTTCAATGCGATCTCCTTCAACCCATTCATACTCATCGGGAATTGAAACCGCACCTCCAATTTCTGTAGTTGGTGCATTCTCTGATATATAATTTACAACAATTTTATCGCCGTCAAGCAAGGTTGGATTTTTTTTGTCTCCCCCTCCTCTTCTGTAATGAAGAAGGTCGACGTGAATCAGTTCGCCTGAACGTCTAATAAGCCAGCAATTTCTCATGCTGGCATAATTGAAATTATATTCATCCTTTATGTCATCCAGGGTTCTAACTGGGAGTTCGAGATTATCTTTAAATACTTCAAGATAATAGTCTCTTGATTTAACCCCTCCAGCAATTGCAAGAAGTCCTGCTACACGATCTGCAGGTGTTGCTTCATACATCCCTGGTTCCACAACGGCGCCAGATACTGTTACGCGAAAAGTCCGAATTTCAAAGAGCGTTATCTCTAAAACTGTTCCTGGGAATTTATTGTCCCAGGACTGGTGAATGTGTGCAATCGCTTTATCAAGTGTCAGACCGTCTATCTTCACCATTGGTGCCATCGGGATAAATAATTTTCCTTCCGGCGTTACAGGTACCTGATAGAATGCCTCGGTCCCTCCTCTAAGGAGAATACCGAAAACGTCACCTGGTCCAACAATGTAACTTCTTCCATCAACCGGTTCTTCCAAAGCTATGCTTTTTTCGGATTTTCCGTTAAAAGCCTCAAGACCCGGCAACATGTTCTTGTTGCTACTCTCCATTGCTGATGACAGATTATCTGTAATCTGTCCGAATGAAACCGAGTAGAGCATTAGGAACAGGTTTAGAAAAATGATCTTCTTTTTCAAATTGCACACATTCAGAAGTACGTGAAAATTAAATTTTGACAATTGGGAAAACGGTAGATAACGACTAGTTATCTTCCTCCATCATCATCATTTCATCTTCATCGTTTTCCATCTCACCTTTATCAGCATCTGGGCCAAGTTCTTTTTCGGCGTGCTGAATAAGGGCACTCTTCTCGATATGAGTATAAGAGCTGTCCTTGATGATATGTGGAGTGATCTGAATGATCAGATCCTTCTTGTTTTCCGTAAGCGATTTGTGACGGAAAAGTCCGCCGACAAATGGGATATCTCCCAGGAACGGAACTTTGAATATTGTATAATTGCGGTCAACCTTGAGAAGACCAGCAATAATAATCGTTTCGCCATCTTTCACGCGGATCACACTGGAAGCTGAGCGGCTGACGACCCACGGAATATTCTGGTCGGGACCGACGAGCTGGAAGACATTAGAAACTTCCGGCGAAATCGTTGTGGTGATATAGCCATCCTTGTTGACGGAGGGTGTAACAGTCAGGATGATACCCACTTCTTCAACCTGGGTACGTACTTGACCACCGACACCACCAGCGGAAAGGATGTAAGGAATACGGTCAACGACCGAAATATTCGCTTCAGTGTTATTCATTGTGGCTATTTCACTGTTCGCGAGAACTTCAGCCAGGTTATTCTTCAGCAGATAGTCAATTGCCAATTGGAAGATCGGCTGCTGACGTCCAAAGAATCCGAGGCTGTTGAGGTCTTCCACCTGACCGAACGGCACAGATTGTGGCAATGAACCGGGACGTGTAGCTGCCGGTGCCTCTGACCCTTCGTAAATGGTTGACTCAAACGGTGTCAACTTATTCCACTGGATACCGATTTTTTCCTCATCTTCAACGGCGACTTCGATAATCATCGCTTCGATCATAACCTGTAACGGTGGTTTGTCGACAGCTTTAATTACGGAGGTGATTTCATTTTTCACCTTCGGGCTGGTAATAACCAGCAGTCGATTTCCGAGGACATCGATATTGATTGTTGCATTGAAATTCTCAAGCATCGATGCGATATCTTCCGCACGTGCATATTGAAGGTCAATGACGTAAGAAGTTAAGCCAACTTCTTCACGTAGTTTTTTCGAATCTGCAACAAGGAAAGAGTTTCCCACAACCTCGTAGGAAAGGCCGGCTGCACGCACGACGAGGTTCATAGCCTCTTCAATGGGTGTATCCTGCAAATGGACAGAAATCTTATCCTGTACATTTACACCAGGACCTGTCACGATGTTGTATCCGCTTTCCGCTGCCAGAATCGAAAGAACAGTTGGTAACGCCGCATCATCTGCGTCAATCGTTACCATTTTCTGCAATTGTGGGTCGTCGCCGTAGGAGTCCATGGTTTTGGTATCAGCCATATCATCCTGAGCGAAAGTTGTACCCACTGCCAGCACTAAAGCAAGCAGCAACATGGGGATGCCGGTT
Organism: bacterium; assembly: GCA_019912845.1. Classification (GTDB taxonomy): domain Bacteria; phylum Electryoneota; class Electryoneia; order Electryoneales; family Electryoneaceae; genus JAIOHU01. The sequence continues at coordinate 33,858 of JAIOHU010000034.1, read as the reverse complement.
CGCAGCATGTAAACGCTCCCTGGATCGTTGTGGCTCAGTATATCGAGCCGTTAGTTCAACTATTCTTTTTTTCTAGTAATTGCCTGAGGATTGTGGTGTACCTGAGGAATTAAACGCTGCCAGCGGATCGATGCTGAGCACTCCCTCTTGCTCGTTACCACGATTTTCAGGTGCTTTTTCGTTAACCAATTCTTTACGCATACCATGGCCAACCAAGATCGCATTGCGTCGACCGATTTCCTTGACAGTGTATCCTGCCAATTGGTCTCCGACACGTAGGATATGATTTGAACCCATATATCTAATCACGATGGTTGCTATGCCATCTGATCCGATTACAGTAGCAGCCAGTCTCATGTCTTTTTTCGATGCTTCTACTTCATCAACACCCATTTTTTCCAGTAGTTTTTTACTGGTAATAACACGTGTCAGGTCCATCGGATCAATGGCGACATCAAATTGGTATTCGATGCGCTCTTTAAGCGTCTTTTCAAGGTCTTTTACTGTTTGTGCCAGCTTTTCATCTGTACCAATAACCATCTTACGATCTTCCGCATGAATGCGGTCAATTGTTTCGGTTACCCGCCACCACTGGAAAAAGCCAATAGCTACGATTACGGCGATTACCAGCAACAGTAAACTACTTAGAACTTCCAATCTTCTGTTTTGCATGGTTTGCCTCGCTATGTATGCTTGATCAGTGTCAAGGTACTGAGTTTAACCTCAAAGACATGCGTATCAAATCGTCTACGATTCTTACGTGTCTCAATACTCGAGAGGTCGTTTTCTACTGTAAATTCTTCAAGGGTGATTAATCGATCAGATTTTTCAACATCGTTGATAAATTTACCGAATTCCTTGAAATTACATTCGATCATCATTTCATACGATGTACGAACGTAGTCATGCCGGGTAACTCTTCGACGGCTGGGTTCTAAATGAATGAGAACAATTTTATGTTGCTGCAACAGGCTGGTCATATCATCCAAAAATGGTAGAGACGCATCCTGTGCGAGTGAATCTTTTGAACTGATAGCAAGATTACGATCAATAAGCCGTGCAACCAAATCAAGTTGTGATGCCAGAATCTGGGCACTGATCAGCTTTTCATTCTTCACGAGAATGCGATCATTAAGACTTTTAATCTCTCTGGGCAGCTTGGGGTATTCAATCTTATAGTAACCCAACAGTCCGAGACCAAAAACGAGTACCAGCACAAGATAGTATATTAAACGTTTCATATTGATTAGCTCCCTGGTACAGGTACAGTGGAACCGGCGGCACGTGATCGACTGGAACGTGACTCACGAACCTCATCAACTTCGCTGGTGACCCAGAAACTCAGAATCTCCTGCTCATCGCGTTCGGCTCGTTTACTCTCAGTGAATTTGATATTTCGGAAATCTTCAAAGAAGAGAGGGGTGGATCGTAATTGATCCATATAAATTTTAACTTTATCAAATTCTTTCTCGTCTTTTTTGATCTGGCTTATCGCTCCGATCACAAAATCTCCACGATCGAGTTCCAATTCAGTAATTGCCATTTTCTCTGGAAGAGTTTCGGCAATAATACGGAATTTTTTTGTCCAGAACACACGATCGCGATCCAAACGTGCAAGTGCCATAACGTCTTCTTTGCTTACATTCTGTCCTTCTTGCTGCAAAGAATCAATTTGGGCGATAATGTGTCTGAGTTGCTTTTCCTTACCATCAACAATGGTACGCAACTCTTTGTCTGTCTTGTAATTAAAGAATGCCATCGCCAGGAGAAGTGCAGTTGCAATAACGAGTGTCGAACGTTCACGTATTTTACGTCTACGTTCCAGTCGCTGCGCGTAACCCTCCTGCCGATTCAGGTTGATATTAAATTGTCGAACCATCGACTAATCCTCCCGAATTGCAAGTCCAGCCGCAGCAGCGTACTGGGATGGAATTCCATCGCCATTTCCCGCGGCAACTTCCATTCTTGCGAATGGATCGAACACTTCAACTGAAGCGTTGAACTTCTTGCTGAGATAATCCGGAATTTCGGATAATCCCGCGCTTCCTCCTGTTACAATAAAGCGCGTAAAGAAGCTCTGACTGGTTTCCTTGACATAATAGCGAAGTGTACGATTGACTTCATCGCCGAATCGTTCAATAACTGATTTCTTCGCAAGCCTGAGTCCACCTTCTTTATCCCCGACTTCGGGAAGATCAGGACTGAGACCCTGCTCACTCTTCACACGTTCGGCTTCCTGATAGTCGAGACCATAATCTTTCATGAGTTCCTCAGTGAAAGCAGCCCCTGCAACGGGAATTTCGCGTGAGAAGAACATATCACGTCTACCAAAGATACTTATACCAGTCTTTCGACACCCAACATTCAAGAGGACAACGACACCATCTTCTGGTGGATCATTGAAAGCCAGATAACTGTTGACCATGGCAAGCGGTTCTATATCAACCACGATAGGACGCATTTCGATCTCTCGCAGAGTATCAATATGTCCACTGAAAAGCTTTTTCGTCGTGGCGACAACTAGAACATTCACTTTGTCAGGTTCCTTGATGTTCTCACCGAGAACCTGATAGTCAACCTGGGTGTCACTTCCATCCAGTGGAATGTGCTTACGAGCCTCCAGCATCATCGCTGAATCCATTTCCGTTTTTTCCAACGGGAGCGCGACAATTTCTTTCGCTGCAACTTGAGGACCCGTCACAATCGTGCGCACATTCTTTAGTTTCTTCGGCTGCAACTTGAACTGCTTGAAAAGATCAAGCAGGATGGGAACGATCTGACTACGCTTCGCGCCATCTAGATCGTACTTCTGTGTGCCTGAATAGATCGGACGCATTCCGCGGTGGACAACCCGGTATTTACTACCAGATTTTTCTACTACAACCACCTTAATGGAATGGCTACCGATGTCCAGACCAACTCGTAACTTAGAACCAATTCCTAGCATGGGTGCACACCGGATTATGTTGTCTACCCTGATCCTGTACGCTAATTATTTACCTTACCCCCGGGTCAAAGATAGAATCTATAACCCTGGCGAAAGACGATGCCAGTACAGTTTTTCAGGGATCATGTCTCCCGAGAGGACCCTACCCCTCGCTGGATTCGCTACGATAAGACTTTTAGAGCAAACTTGCAACTGCTATGCAAAGTCCGAGTGAGAGCTAACTTCTCATTCAGAAATCTTATCTTAAACTAACAATCGTGATTATTCGCCCTGACCCCATAAATCGCGAGTCGGGAAACGAAGATCATCATTAGATGGCCAATTGTCATTGTACACAAAAGCGGAACCCTGGAAATCCATTCGCTTCTCGTATCTATTTCGATAAGGGAAGATAGGTTCACGTGTATATGTCATGCTGAACGAAAGTGTGATATAACTTTCATTCCATTTTTCTGGTGTTCTCCCAGGATCAATTTCGTTGTAATAAATCCGGAAAGTTCGAGCATCCACAACAAAATTATCTCGCCCATCACCAACGGGTGGGAAGTCCTGCTGACGTACACGACGATTGTTCACATAAACGGTCGGTAATCCTGTATTGGGATCACGCCTGAAATCATAGAGATCCTTTGATAAAGTGGCATCATCAGGGTCTATATACCAAACCCGTGCACGCGATGGCCAGCTTTGGTTTACGATTTCAGCGGAATAACCGTTCTTCATGTGTTTCGTGAACGTGTATATGTAATCCATCGCAAATTCTTCAGCATTTCTTAACTGCATATTGATCCAGATTACTTCCTTGAACTGAAGCACCAGGACAACCATACCATAAAGAAGTACTGAGGATAACGCGAGGGTTAATGCAACCTCGAGGATAGTGAACCCACGTCTATTCTGCATTTTTTGCCTCAACGAAAGGAGGCGTTTATTTATCTTTGAATTCATGGTACTCCTCCTTTCTATTAAGTAGCAGACAGGATCATTGGACACACGAGATCAAGCACAACTTCTTTAGGCTTGGCGTCGGGTGTTATCCAGACCGGTTCGATTGGTGGTTCTATATACCTGATTTCAAATCTGAGTTCATAATAATCAGGATCGAGTGCTGTTTCAGGATCATCACGTCCGACGAAACCAGTATGGCTGATTGAACCTATAATATTTTCGCCTACCGGATTATCATATACGAGAACCTCTCGAGGAGCTCGCACACGTTCTTCGTGTGGTGATGGATACGCTGAATGGATACGCGCAAGCCAATATTCGGCTTCTGATTTCAACAATTGTACCGCACGCGTTTTATTCCGTTCGCGTCGCAATTGTCCATGCGCAAAGTATATACCTGATGTTACTGCCACGCTTGTGATTGTCACGATCAGGAAGCTAACGATCAGCTCTACAAAGCTAAGCCCCCGTCGATGTTTCAACCACTTTCTTTCGCGTAGTCGCTTGAATCGGGAAAGAATCATAATGCACCCCGCAAGTTGTTGTTAGTTCGATAAGTCAACTTGGAACAGTTTCTGGTTATCGGCAACATAAGCGGCAGTTTCACGGTCGATTAACCCACTGTTGAGAAGACGTTGCAGATCCTGATCAAGAAGGTGCATACCTTCATTGCTTCCAGATTGGATAACAGATGGAATCTGGTAAATTTTGTCTTCACGAATGAGGTTTCTGATCGCAACATTTGCAACCATAACTTCTGTTGCCACGACACGACCATCCTTATCCTTGCGAGGTAAAATCTTCTGAGAAATTACTGCTTCCAGAGATTCTGCAAGCATGGATCGGACTTGTGTCTTTTGGGATGCGGGGAAAATGTCAATAATACGGTCAATGGTCTTTGCTGCTGAACTGGTATGTAGGGTGGCTAATACCAGGTGACCGGTTTCTGCAGCGGTTAATGCTAATGCTATTGTTTCCAGGTCGCGCATTTCACCAACCAGAATTACATCGGGATCTTCACGTAAGGCACTACGTAATGCATTCGCGAAGGAGTGAGTATTGATGCCAAGCTCACGTTGGTTGATCATGCAACTACTGGAAGAGTGGAAAAATTCAACCGGATCTTCAATTGTGATGATATGAAGTTGTTTTTGTTGATTGATGTGATCAATCATGGTTGCAAGGCTGGTACTTTTACCTGAACCTGTAGGACCGGTGAATAAAACCAGACCTCGATCACGAAGTGCGATTTCCTTTAAGACTTCTGGAAGCCCTAATTCTTCAAATGATCTGATCTCATCGGGAATCGTTCTGAACACACCGGAAATTCCCTGAATCTGCTCAAAAACATTAACACGAAAACGTGCAATCCCTTCGAGTTTCTGGCTTAAATCGATTTCTTTCATCTCTTCAAATCGTTCGATTTGATCTGATGTAAGAACACCATAAAGTGCTTCACGTAATTCGGCGTCGGTGGTGACACCCATGTCTAAGCTGACCAGTTTCCCGTGCAGACGAATCATAGGAATTGAACCAGCGCTAAGATGAAGATCTGATGCGCCTTGTCTTACACCAAATTTCAGTAATTCAGGAATGTTGATATCCACCGTGCAACCTCGCAATTAAAGTGAAACCGTAAAAAACGTTCAGGGCTATACTCATATCAACCGAATCATTATAAGGAGACGATTGAAGCTACAATACCATCAAATAACAACAATTGAAAAATAGAGTCAGGGACAGGGTACAATACTCCGTCCCTGACAAAACTTCCAGCAAAACTTAGTCTTCACCATCGTTCGGGAGACCGTAACCATAGAACACACCACGGATGATGTCATAGGTGACTTCCTTACCGGCGCCACCAGGCATTTCATCTGTAGATGTTGCTGTGATCTGCTCCTGACCGTTGATCGTGAATTCCCACTGAGAACGAACTGCTTCATCGATATCGAGATAACCGAATTCGACAAGTTCGTCAACATCAGAAGGCCACTCATCACGTTCCTGATTAAACATCTTAGCGGCATTATAGATCGCACCAATCTGTGATTGAGCATCTGCAGCACGTGCGCCACGGACATACTCAATATAAATTGGCACCGAAATCGCCGCAAGGATCGCGATAATCACGACCACAACCAGAATTTCGATCAGTGTGAAGCCTTTACGCTTGCTGCTCAACTGTTGCATCATAGTAAAATCCTCCAAAAACGAAAAGGTTATCAGTCCTCTTAATAGGACTTAAGCCTACACTTATAACTCCCTGTACCTCAACATTACTTCTCAAATCATAATGCATCTATCTAAAACTGTGACCTGAGTCACTTCTAGCTTGCCTACAGATCACAAATATACTCGTAATTTTACTATACTCCAAACCGTTAAAATACTTTTTCCTCCAATCCCTCCAAACCGCTACACCATTGAAATCGAAAGTACTTAGCAAAGTAAAGAGCGCAATAAACATACCAACGATTTTAATCGCTGCGGAAAATCATGTTTCCAAAACCAACCACTGAGGATATTCAATTTAGATAAGGATAAAAAGAGGAATGCGAAGAGAGGTCGGAGCAATTTAGCAATATGCTGTGCAAATTTTGCATGCAGTTCGCACGTATTGCGCAATCACGTACGCAACACACGAAATGCATACCAGATTCCTGCGCTGAGTACACCCAGGGCAACAATCCAGATTGTAAGGATGAATGAGAAGGGAGAACTTTCTGCTATCAGTTTTGAGAGGTCAAGCACTGCCTTGCTGATAAAGCTACCACCGAATAGTTTTCCAGCAAAAAATTGCGCTATCGCACTACAAATCACACCAACTCCTAATGCCAATAACAGAGTTTCCAGGCTGAACCAATTTTTTGCCCTTGATTCACCAACCGCCAAACTGACACTGGAAGAGACCAGCCCTTTGGGAAGTGCAAGGGTTTCCATATTCAGAAGAGAATAAACGACCATCTCCTCCCTTTTCGCCTCCTGACGATTCTCATTATTCTCCTCCAGAAATCTAGAAACTTCATGTGCCTCTCTGGGTGAAAGATTTCCGGCACGGTAATCTGGAACCATAGAAAGAAAATCTTTGGAACGATTATTCATGGCCACTTCCTTCAGGGTATCCCCCTTCCTGCAAAACCGAACGTAAAAGCTGACGTGCGCGATGCATATAAACCTTGATCGTGTTTGGTGGACGATTTGTAATTTCAGCTACTTCATTCATACTCAAGCCACGCCAGTAGAACAGTATAAGCATTGCACGCCATTCCGGGGGTAAATGGTTCATGGCACGTTCAACAGCATCTCGTGCAGCGATTTCATCTACAATTCGTACACCCGAATGATCGATATCTTCTATTTCGAAGTTTGTGCCTGACTCATCGTTGTCGATCTCTAAATGAGGTTCTCGTCTCTCTTTAGAGCTCAAAGCATCAAGGCAGACACGATAGGCAATTTTATACAACCATGTAGTTAATTTACTCCCTCCTTTGAAACCGGGTAAACCGCGCCAGAACCGTATTACAGTCTCCTGGAAAAGATCCTCAGCTTCGGCAGTATTATTAACCATACGATTTATTACAGTCCATATAATGGGAGCGTGTTTGTCGACCAGAACACGGAATGCTTCTGCATCCCCTGACTGTGCTTTCCTGATCAAAACCGTTTCGTTCAGAATCCACTCTCCCTGTCAGCAGCTTCCCTTTTGAGTCATGCTCTCCCTTACATGACCGTCAATCAAACCTTGAGGTTACAAAAGAACTCCTTCACTCTCAACAGACTGTCCAAAATTACAGTTTCACATGCGTCATGAGAGCGTGTTGTCAACTGGTATCCAGGAAGCTCTTAATATTATCTATGTCCTGAATCAACCTTTACTCAATTTCCCAAATATATCTGAAATGATTCAGTAACAGGCAGACTGTCAAGAGAGGCAGCTCCCAGCAGTCATGTAACCTGAAAGAAAAACAGAACGTCTGATGTGATAAATGGAACTGACTACTAATTGGAGGAATCTTTTATGTTCGACGTACAACCAGTGGCAATTATCGGTGTGATGATTCCCATCGTAGCCATGATCACTGGCTTAATCATTGTTCTATTTGCAATGAACAAAGCACATCGTACTCGTGAGCTAGAGCATAAGGAACGCATCTACGCCATGGAGCAGGGCTATCCCCTCCCAATGAAATCACCTCAACGAAAGTCACAATATCCTTTTGCCTGGCCCTTTATAATGATGGGTGCTGGGCTGGGATTGATCCTTATCTACGTCTTCGCGGATGCTGATGTCGAAGCGATCGGTTTTGGGTTGATCCTTTTATTCATTGGAATTGGGCTGTTTCTTTCACGATTTGTAGGTGTACGCAAAAACGCGGAAAATGATGATGATGATGTTAAAGAGATCGTTCCCATAGGAAGAGAATCTTCCTCAAGACGTGATCCTTCCAGCAGCAAAATGGACGAAACGAAAAAAGAGGAATAGCCAAGTTGAGTTAGTAAATCCCTGATCTAATTGAATGAAACTCATAAAAGATATAAATCTGGTAAAATTTTACCGGTCAAATTTATCATTTACCCCTTTCACTTTTCAGCCAATAAAATATGTGCCAGTAACCAACCAAGTTCTTAGGTTGGTTTTTTTTGTGGGTTTAATTTCGGATACTCCTTTTCGCGAGGAAGTATTTGGTTTCGGCAGGCTTAAAATCTATCTTTAGGGGTTATGGATAAATAATTCAGTTATTTAAACTCACAGAAAAAACTAATGTAGGAAGTACACATGTTTTCCATTTTTGGGAGTATCATCGTTTTACAGGCACCTCAGGGAGGTGCTGGTAGTGGTATCCTGGGATTCCTGCCCTTCATCTTGATTTTCCTGGTGATCTATTTTTTTATGATTCGTCCACAGTCAAAACGCCAAAAAGAGCATCAGAGGATGCTGGGTGAACTGAAACAGGGCGATGAGGTTGTCACCATTGGCGGCGTTCACGGTACAATTGCCGGTATTCGTGAGCAGGATAATACGCTGATCGTGAAGATCAATGATACCAACAAAATCATCGTTGACCGTTCAGCGATAGCTCGCATTGGTGGTAAAGAGAATCCTGTACCTCCTGCGAAGACTTGAGCCTATTAATTCCAACAGGGTGTTGAAAAAAGACCACGTTTTGGGGGATTTGGAACCAGTAAAGGATGTAGAAGTATTCTCAACAGACATCTTACAGTATTTTGCTGTTGAGGTAAGGAGATAATATGAAAAAATATGCGGTTAAAATTTATGGTGACCCGGTTTTACGAAAACCTGTTGAACCGATTGACACCTTCGATGAATCCCTCGAAGAATTTGCAGCCGACATGGTGCATGCGATGATTGAGCATGATGGCATTGGGCTGGCAGCTCCACAAGTCGGGGTTTCAAAAAGTTTCATTGTAATCGGTTTGCCAGTAAATGCCGATGATCCCGATGATCGGAAAATTTTTACCATGGCAAATCCTGAAATTCTGGAAGAAAGCGAAGAGACCGTCGTGATGGACGAGGGATGTCTTTCGATTCCGGATATTACGGAAGAAGTTGAACGTCCAGAATGGATAAAGCTCAAATTCCAGGATTTGAAGGGTGAGGAGTATGAGATTGAAGCCGACGGGATTTTCGCCCGTGTAATACAACATGAGATTGATCATCTCGACGGTGTACTGTTCGTTGACCATCTTTCACCTTTGAAACGTACTCTTTTACGTGGAAAGCTGAAAAGACTGCACGAAGACAGCAAAGTCCGTGCTGAGGAGGCGTAACCACAATGAGGATCGCCTTCCTGGGTACCGCCGAATTTGGTATTCCTACGCTGAAAACGTTGCTTGACAGCCGCCATGAAGTTGTGGGGGTGGTAACTGGTGCGGATAAACCAACTGGACGAGGCAGGAAGCTTCAATCGACACCGGTAAAAGTTTTCGCTGAACAAGCCAGACTGCCGATTCTCACGCCTGAAAAACTTAAAAATCCGCAATTTCTCGAGCAATTTGCCGCCTGGAAACCTGATATTGCGGTGGTGGTAGCCTATCGTATTTTACCTCCAGAAGTTTTCGATCTACCAAAACATGGAACTCTCAATCTCCACCCCAGCTTACTGCCGGCGTTTAGAGGTCCTGCCCCAATACAATGGGCATTGATAAATGGAGAGGGTGAAACTGGAGTGAGTGTTATTCGCATCAGCTCAAAAGTTGATGCGGGTGGGATTTTATTGCAGTTTATTGAACGAATCAATCCTTTTGATACAGCCGGTGATTTGATGGAGCGTCTCTCTATAACCGGTGCGCAGATGATACGTCAAACCGTCGAAAAGCTGGAATCCGGCAGTCTTGATGTTTTACCACAGGATGAGAGTCGTGTAACTAAAGCTCCTAAGTTGACAAAGGAAGATGGACGTATCGATTGGACACAACCCGCTTTTATAATTCACAATCGCGTACGTGGGGTTACACCTTCCCCTGGTGCATTTACAACCCAAAACGGTGATATTATCAAATTATTTGATTCACGTCTCGGTCGTGGGTCTGGAAAACCCGGTGAGATTCTTGAAGTGGAAGAGAAGCTCGTTGTGGGAACTGGAAATGGAGCAGTGTCCTTTGGGCAAATACAACGTCAAGGCAAAAAAAGAATGGATATTAAATCATATCTGCTGGGAGCAAAACTTCCTGTCGGTGAATTTTTGGGGACTTGAGATCAAATTATGAGTAAAATTGCCTGGAGTGCACGTACCCTCGCTGTAGAAATTCTCACCCTTTGGAAACAGAATACTCAACCTATTGATCATATTCGTGATCGGTTATTGACAGGATCAGATCTCGAGGAGCGAGACCGTAACCTGGTTACCGAAATTGTTTATGGCGTTGTGCGAAACAGTGATGCTATAGATGCGCAGCTCGCTCGCCATGTTCATGCCAAACTCGAAAAAATGCAAGACCGTTTGCTGAGTATTTTACGAGTGGGTGCCTATCAATTAGTATACCTGGATCGTGTGCCAGCGCATGCGGTAATTAATGATGCGGTTGAGATGACCAAAAAAGCGTTCAGCCAAAGCCAGGCAGGATTAGTGAACGCAGTATTACGGAAAATATCCAAAATGAATGAACCGGCAAAAAGACCAATCGACGCGTTTTATGCGAAGGGAAGCCCACTTTACAGATGGCGTGCCAAATGGCTGGATGATTGGGGTGAAGAAAAAACTGATGCGCTTATTCAGTTTTTTGCGAATATGCCTAGAATTGGGTTGCGCAGAAATCTACTGAAAACTGAGTCTGATTCAGCCTGGCTAGAGATACTTAAAGCCGAGGGCGTCAAGATTCAAACCCTGGAAAACTGGGCTGGGTATGTCTATTCCTCAGGTATCCAACCTGATTCGCTGCCCTCTTTCAACAATGGGATTACAACCGTACAAGACCCTGCCGCAGGTATCGCTCCACGGGTGCTCGATCCTCAACCGGGAGAAAATATTCTTGATCTCTGTTCTGCGCCTGGTGGAAAAAGCGCAGTAATCTGGGAGTTGATGGGTGGAGAAGGTACATTGCTGGCAATTGACAGATCGATGAAACGGAATAGTCTCACACGTGATGGATTGAAACGGCTTGGTCATACCGCCATCTCAGTCGAAACAGCCGATATCATGGAGTGGAATGGTGGATTGTTTGACCGTGTGCTGATCGACGTGCCCTGTAGCGGAACAGGCGTAGCACACCGTCGCCCAGACCTCCTGGTTCGTCGCAGCCCGAAGGATGTTCCTCAACTGGCAAAGATACAACGTAGTCTGATAAACCATGCTTCCGAGTATGTAAAACCAGGGGGCATTCTGGTTTATAGCACATGCAGCCTTGAAAAAGAGGAGAACGAGCGTATCTGCGCAGGATTCGACAAGCGAAATGGCTCGCAATTCAAGCATGATCCGATCCCGGATACGATCCCGGATGCCTGGCGAAAAGATGAATCGACCGTTGCCGTGTTCCCTTCTGAACATCACATTGATGGAGCATTTGTGAAACGTTGGAAACGGATCGCATGAAAACCCTGCTCTACATTTTCGCCTGGATATGGCGTGGTATTGTGTTTTTTGCCATTATGCTGGGTATCATACTGTTTGTGCAAATGGTGGTTATGCCGGTATATACACGTCACTGGCAACGTGCAGAAGTCCCTGATCTCCGTGGTCAGCATATCGACAATGTCGATAAAGCGCTACGTAAGCATCATTTCAAACTGGTGGTTGATGACAAACGATTTACTGCGGATCAGTTGGAAGGGATTATTATGGAGCAATTCCCGGAAGCTGGTGCAATCACTAAAAAGGGACGACGCATTCACCTTGTTGTCTCCGCCGGCCCACCCTTTGTGAAGGTACCTGATCTTGTTGGTATGCCACGTGAAGATGCTCTGTTTGCGGCACAACAATCGGGACTGAAACTCGGGGAGTTGCAGTACGCTTTTAATGATACCGTCTACGAGGGTCAGGTCGTTTTTCAAACCCCCGAATCGGGCATTGAGGTCTTAAAAACCTCCCAGCTCGATATACTCTTCAGCCTGGGCAAAAAACCGAACCGTTTCGTTATCCCCAAGGTCGTCGGGCTTCCTGAAGATCAGGCGAAATACCTTGTTCTTAAAGCTGGATTCAAGGTTGGTGTGGTTAGCTACGAAAAATTTGTCAGACGTCCCGAAGGTACAGTCATTGTGCAAACCCCGGAACCAGAAACCCCCAGCAAAGAAAATGCAAAAGTTGATCTTGTTGTAAATCGGGAAGTAGAAACAGATGAAGAGTGATACGTAGATAAAAACCTGAAATTTTAGATTGCAAGTCATTGCGAGGGAACGTAGCGACGAAGCAATCTTCATCCTGTCTAAATTTTTCAATGCCCTGGCGGGGCGACACTGAAACTAAATTTTAACGGTATTTTCATGACTACAAATATTTCGACTGAAAACTCAACCGATCGAAAAATAAAAATCCTCCCCTCCCTGCTTGCCGCAGATTTCCTCAAGTTGGGTGAACAGGCAAAAGAGGCGATGGACAGTGGCGCGGATGGTCTCCATGCCGACATTATGGATGGTCATTTTGTCCCACCGATTACCTATGGCGCAGAGATCACTAAAACAGTGATTGAGCATACCAGGGCAAGAGTGGATGCTCATCTTATGGTCGATAATCCGCAAAAACTCTTCAATGATTTCAAGGAAGCTGGAGTGTGTGGCATAACCATCCACGCTGAAGCGGTGAACCATTTACATCGATACCTGGGCATGATCCGTGAACTTGGATTGGAGGCAGGAATCGCCTTAAATCCCGCGACAGCCATTACTGAAACCCTGCGTTATACAATACCACTGGTAGATCGTGTGCTGATCATGACAGTTAATCCCGGCTGGGGCGGGCAACCTCTGATACTGGAAGCGATGGAGAAAATTCACATTGTCAATCGGATCATGCACGCTAAAAAAGCGCATTTTGAAATCCAGGTAGATGGTGGTGTAAATGCCCATATCGCTGGTGAGCTGGTTCGTCTCGGCGCAACCGAACTGGTCGCGGGAACTGCGGTGTTCAAGGGTGATATCCGAGAGAATATCAGTAAACTCAGGAGGGCAGTAGAAAAAGGGTTGAGAAATATCGACGAAAAAAATTAGAAGTGTAGCAAGTTGGATGGTCTTAAACTTTGTGAAAACAATATCTTTGTAAGTAGGTTTTCTCTCAAAGTAGAAATTATTTTTTCAAGCTTTATCGTTATACCTCTATCATAGAATTTTTTCTTCCGTTGCTTTTTACCTCATATCCCTCTACCTTTTAAACAATTCAAAATTTCCTGAGGGGGGATTCGTATATGAATTTTTCAGGAAAGAACGGCGAAACGGGATCAAAGAAAAACTCTACAATCCGTTCTGTAACACCTTTGGTTTTACGGTTTTTGCCATTCCTTCACTGGTTTGATGGGTACACACTCAACCGTCTCAAAGCTGATTTTATCGGTGGGTTGACAGTTGCACTCGTATTAATTCCACAATCCATGGCGTACGCCCAGCTTGCTGATCTTCCCGCTTACTATGGTCTTTACGCTGCCTTTTTACCTCCAGTTATTGCTGCTCTATTCGGATCAAGCAACCAGTTGGCAACTGGTCCAGTCGCTGTTGTATCGCTCATGACCGCAACCTCACTTGCTCCTTTGGCATCTGCTGGAAGTGAAAGTTTTGTCGCTTATGCGATTATTCTAGCCTTTGTAGTCGGCTTATTTCAGTTTTTCCTGGGGGTCTTCCGTCTCGGCATGGTGGTCAATTTTCTTTCGCATCCTGTTGTGAATGGATTCACCAACGCCGCTGCAATTATCATTGCCACCAGTCAGCTCTCGAAGCTGTTCGGTGTTGAGGTTGATAAGGCGGAGCATCATTACGAGACCGTTTATAATGTTATTGTCGCTGCGGTTCATCACATCCATTGGCCAACTTTTAGTATTGCACTTTTAGCATTCGCGACTATGATCATCTTGAAAAAAATCAACCCTCGAATTCCAAATGTGCTAGTTGCAGTCGTGCTGACAACCATTATTTCAAAGGTCACTGGTTTCCAGAAAAATGAGACCATCACTCTTTACCAGCTCCACTCCACCGAAGTCCAACATCTTGTAAATGTCTACAACCAGGTTATTGACGAAACCCGTTTAAAAATGGAGGAGAAGGTTCAGGTAGGCAACAAACTACGTGAGATGGAACACGAATCGGGTCGTCACTCCATCGATGTCATTGAAATGCGGGCGCAGTTCGCCAAACTGGATGTTATTGTACACAACTACAAAGAACGATCTCATCATATCAAAGCCGAATTGCGTGACTATCGTTTTTCCAGGTCTGATGAGGAGGAACCTTCACTCTTTCTGGCAAATCGTGATCTTGAACCAGATAAAAAGCGTGAAAACTGGCGTATCAAGGTCAGCAATTCCAAGTTGGACCCGAATCAAATAATGCTTGCTGGCGGAGGTTCTGTTGTTGGAAACATCCCAAGTGGGTTGCCTACAATCTCAGTGCCAAAAATGGAGTTTTCGATTATACTCCAACTCCTTCCGATGGCAATTGTCATCTCGTTACTCGGATTTATGGAGGCGATTTCCATTGCCAAGGCGATGGCGGCACGTACCGGGCAACGTCTCGATCCTAACCAGGAGCTGATCGGTCAGGGACTGGCGAACATGATCGGGTCGTTTGGTCAGAGTTATCCTGTTTCGGGATCTTTTTCACGTTCTGCGGTAAATATCCAGGCTGGTGCGGTGACAGGATTATCGAATGCGTTCAGCAGTTTGATTGTCGTAATTACGCTACTCTTTTTCACACCGTTACTCTACTTCCTCCCTCAGGCGGTATTGGCTGCTATTATAATGATGGCAGTGATCGGGCTTGTGAATGTCAGCGGTTTTGTTCACGCCTGGAAAGCACAAAAGTACGATGGTGCAATTTCCATCATCACATTTTTTACAACGCTCTGGTTTGCACCTCACCTTGACAAGGGAATAATAATTGGCGTCCTGCTATCGTTGGGACTCTATCTCTTACGTAATATGAAACCTGAGATCGCGACACTTTCCCGCACCTCCGACGGTCACTTCCGCAGTTCAAAACGATGGGACTTGGAAACCTGTAAACATGTCGCAGTGATCCGTTTCAACAATTCCCTCTTTTTTGCCAATGTGAATTATCTCGAAGATGAGGTCTTAAACACCATATCTGCTAAAAAAACACTCAAACATCTACTCATTGTCGGCAATGGCATGAATGAGCTGGATGCCTCGGGTGAGGTGCTACTCTCGAAGATTGTATCTCAGGTACGTGAACTTGGGCTGGATGTCTCTTTTTCCGGGTTGAACGACCATGTGGTGGATACAATGAAACGTACCCATTTATACGAGAAGGTTGGCGAGGATCACTTTTACCTGAGTGTCGCTCAGGCTATCGGAACTATTCATGCGGGTAGTTGCATCGGTTCCAACAATTACGACTGCCCATTGCTACCACCGAAGCCAAAAGGAATGAAGGTCTCTGAGGATATGATCGAACGTCTCAAGCACAGTAAATGGGCGGAAGAGCTGGAAAAACACAAGCAATCCGGTGGAGAGACAACCGAATCAGCATCGAACGGATAGGGAGTATACTTATGGCAATTATAAGCATTTTCAGTGGACCTTACTGCAAGGGTGAGCAGGTTGCGGATATTGTCGCAGAAACCCTCGGATATGAACGTATCAATGGTGAGGTGATTCATGCTGCAGCAGATCGTTTTAATGTCAGCCATGAGAAACTCCTGAACTCCCTGCACACCTCCCCTTCCCTGTTGCAACGGATGACCCATGACCGTGAAAAACTGATCGCATACCTGAGAATTGTCCTCGCTGAAAGAATTGCCGCGGATAATGTTGTCTACCATGGTTTCGGCACTCATTTGATCCCTCGTGAGATCGATCATGCCTTGCGTATCTGTCTGATTGCAAACTTTGAACATCGTGTTGAGATTGCCATGAGTGAATTGGGGATTTCAGAAAAAAAAGCGATTGATACTGTTAAAAAAGCAGACGAGAAACATGCTCAATGGACTGAATACATCTCTTTTCATCCACCATTTGACGCTAAACACTATGATATGCTGATACCCATGCATTCGCTGTCACCTGAAGAAGCTGCCAGCCAGATTTGCTTCAATTCAGCAAATGAAGCAGTGCAAACAACAGAGGATTCACGTCAGGCGGTTGAAGACTTCATTCTTGCAGCTAATGTTCACCTTAAACTGGCGGAGAAGGGGCATTTGGTTGAGGTCTCAAATGATCGCGGTAACCTGAAAATTGCCATCAATAAATATTCTGCCAGACTTGATCAGGTTAAAAAACAACTTGAAGAAATTGCGAGAACAGTAGAGGGAGTAAAAAGTGTGAGCAGCAAACCAGGAACAGGTTTTGTGCCTCCTTCCCTGCTACCTCAGCCTGATCTGGGAGGACCATCGCGAGTGCTATTGGTTGATGATGAGGTAGAGTTCGTGCAAACCCTGTCTGACCGTCTACAGACACGGAATATGCCCTCAAATGTTGTCTTTGATGGTGAACAGGCATTGGAGTATTTGAAAAATGACGAGCCGGAAGTAATGGTTCTCGACTTGAAAATGCCGGGAATTGATGGCATCGAAGTATTGAAAACAGTAAAAAAAGAACATCCCGAAGTTGAGGTGATCATTCTCACCGGTCATGGATCAGACAAAGAGCGAGAAATTGCCATGGCACTGGGGGCATTCGCCTACCTGGAAAAACCGGTGAATATTGATGTACTGGCGAAAACTATGCGTGAAGCATACCAGAAAATCAACAAAACGGATAACAGGACTGAAAACGAGTAGCGCAAAGTATCCAAAGAAACGCTACCAATGCGTTATGCCAGCGATGTGTTAGCTGGCATCCAGTAAGAGAGGGTTTTCAGTTCGCGTCATGCCAGCAGGGTGTTAGCTGGCATCCAGGAGGGTATTAGACACAAACCATCATCCCGATGCTGAGTTTCGCCGGGATTCAGTGAACTGATACATAGAGACTTTGGAATTGGCACTGGATTTATCCAGGGTATATTAGGACGATAATAGGAATTATTATACTTGGGACAAGTCCCAAGCCATTAAATTGAATCTACTTGAATAGATTCAGGGAAGTGGAATATGGCTGGAGACAGACCACTCGACCTGCTGAAGCAGATGGTATTACCCAGACGTTTCCTCGAACATGTAGACCGTATTGAGGATCGTCGACGGTACCGTAAACTCTGGTGGAACTCAACCCTGCTAACCCTCTTCGTTGCGTTGCTCCCCCTGATCGTGATGACTGGCATTAACCACTATATGTACAATAAGACAGTGAAAAACGAGCTCAGATTTGATATTACCCGCAACCTGTTCTCAATTTCACGTTCCATTGAATTTGTAATTGCAGAGCGTCATTCCGCCCTCAGCTTGATCATGAAAGAACGGACACTGAGCGAATTGACTGATCATAAACAGTTGGGGATTACACTGCAGCATTTGAAGGAATCATTTGGTGGTTTTGTTGATCTGGGGATTATCGACCAGAATGGTGTGCAGGTAGCTTATGTCGGTCCATACAAATTGGAAGGGATAAACTACAGCGATCAAAAATCCTTCTTTGAATCTGTGGTGCGTGGTTTTTATGTCAGCGAGGTTTTTACCGGACATCGTAAAGTTCCACATTTCGTAATTTCAGTTAAATATGAAGTGGATGCTCATGAGTATTACGTGATCCGTGCCACTGTAGATATGGAATCACTAAATCGTATGATCTATATCCCCAATATGGGTTGGTCAGATGATATTTTCATTGTAAGCCGTGAAGGTATTTTACAAACTCCCTCACGTCATCACGGTGAATTGCTTAAACCGGCAACAATTCCCATTCCTCCCTACTCACCGAACGCTGAGATCATCGAATCCTTCAAAGAGGAAGAATCCTCGCTGGTCTTGGGATATAGCTATATTGAGGACACGCCATTCATCCTGATGATCACCAAGCAGGAAGAGAATTTGCTAGCCAGTTGGGTACGTGCTCAAACTGAAATGATCGTTTTCCTGATACTCAGTGCAATCATGATTCTCATCGTGGTGATCTGGAGCTCTACACGGATGGTTCAGCAAGTAAGGGCTTCGGATCTGCGAAAGACAAAATTATTGATGAATGTTGAATACACCAACAAAATGGCGACAATCGGTCGTCTCGCTGCAAGTGTCGCGCATGAGATCAACAACCCTCTGGCGATTATCAATGAAAAGGCGGGACTACTAAATGATCTTGCTGAGTTTACCGAAGAATATCCCAACAAAGACAAAACTATCAAAGCGTTGGACTCGATCATCAAGTCTGTTGAACGATGCAGTCGTGTGACTCATCGACTCCTCGGTTTTACACGAAAGATGGAGACGAAACATGAGACGATTGATCTGCGCAATTTATTATCTGAAGTGATGGGATTCCTGGAAAAAGAAGCGAGACACCGCAACATCAATGTTTATAAAGATTTTGCTGAGCATGTGCCAACAATTGAAAGTGACCGCAGCCAACTTCAGCAGGTATTCCTGAATATCATCAACAACGCATTCGCTGCTGTGGATCGTGGCGGAAAAATAAACTTAATCGTTAAACCCTCAGCCAATAAAAAGGTCGAGGTGCACATTAAAGACAATGGTTCAGGTATATCTAAAGAAAACCTGGCGCATATCTTTGAGCCATTCTTCTCGACAAAAGGTGATTTTGGGACTGGTCTCGGTCTATCCATCACCTATGGTATCGTGCAAAAGCTCGGTGGTACAATTAATGTAGAAAGTAGAGATGGCGTTGGTACGACATTTATCATTGTGCTGCCAACCGAACATAAAGTCAGCACGGAGCAGGAATTATGAAAACACCAAAAATTCTATTGATAGATGATGAGGAGGAACTGGTCACAACCCTTGTGGAACGTCTCGAGATACGTGGCATGGAGGCGGAAGCAGTGACCAATGGTCATGAAGGTCTGGAACGTATGCATCATGGTGAGTTTGATGTGGTTGTCGCTGACCTGAAAATGCCAGGCTTGAGTGGCTTGGAGACCATCGATATCCTCCGTGAAAAATACCCACAAGTAAAAATTATCCTCATCACTGGTCATGGACGAGGGAGTGATGAGGAATTGGACCAGAAACTGGAGGGAGTTGATAATATTCTCATGAAACCCTTTGACATAAATACACTGGTTGAAAAAATCAGGGAAGTATTGAAGAATGAGGAATGAATCAACCGTGAATCCGCTAAATGAGCCGGAAACCAGCTACAGTGACTTGCAGTTTTTTGGTGCGATTACTGCCAGCATCTCCCATGAGCTGAATAATGTCATCGGGATTGTGGAGCAGGTTGCCGGGTTGATGGAAGATCAGCTTATCGCTTTTGAATCGGGTATCCCTCTGAAACCCGAATCGCTCGCAAGAGTGGCAGACCGAATCAATGTACAAACCACTCGTGGTGTCGAAATTATCAAACGGATGAATCGTTTCGCTCATTCCATCGATGAACCATTCATCGACTTCGACATCAATGCAGTATTGGAAAATTTTATCGCCATGATGCAACGACTGGCTGCTCTGAAACGTACAACATTGGATGCTGATTTTCATCACGAGGAAATCTACCTGACCAGCAATCCATTCCTTCTTCAGGAAGTTGTATTTCGTGTGATAAAATCTGCGCTGGAGAACTCTGAACGAGACGATCATATCAACCTGAAAACCAGTAAAAACGAAAATACAATATCGATTGAGATTCAAGCACCAGCATATAATCGAGTTGACCCTGACAGCCGCTGTGTTGAGGGAGAATCCTCTCCATTGACCCGCCTGCATGGTCATGTGGCTTGTAAAACAGATGAATCCGGCAATAAACGGATGCTTATCGAGATTCCCTTGAAACAATGCAATTTGGAGGAATAGATCATGTCACCCCTGAAAGTATTACTCGTAGATGATGAGGAGATGTTTACCGAAGTCCTGGCAGAACGTATGGAAACTCGTGGGCTGGTTGTCGATACCATCGACAACGGTAAAGGAGCCCTCAAGCTCGCCAAAAAACGCAGTTATGACGCTGTTGTCCTCGATCTTGCCATGCCGGAAATGGATGGCATCGAAACCTTGAAACGTCTTCTCCGCAATAACCCCAACCTGCAGGTCATTCTGCTCACCGGTCAAGCCTCCTTGGAAAAAGGGATCGAAGCGATGAAACATGGCGCCATGGAATTTATGCAGAAACCAGTCGATATCGACGCGCTTATCGCCAAAATTGAAGTCGCACACGATAAACGTGAGCAACTGACCGAACTTCGTATCGAAGAAACCCTGACCAATATCATGGGACGGAAAGGCTGGTAGAGACTGCAATTATGGAATTATGGAATTATTTAAAAAAGGGAATTGGGTTGGGGGTGTAAGTCACAGTAGTAAAAATAGCTTACACTGATTATAAAGTACTGTTTATTAACTATTTGATGCAAGAAACAGCCTCAAGTCTACTATCCACTTTGTCGCCCTCAATCCGCACTAATTTCCGCAACATCCGTGGATGTTGCGGAACTGATTTGGCACGAAGATTATGATTTATCAGTAAGTCAATTCCATAATAACTACGCCATCCTGTTCAGAAGTAAATAGCAGTGTAGGTTCGGAAAGTCCGGGCATGGAGTAGTTCAGAAACTCAGCGTAAGTTGGCTGACGAACATCATATTGCCCTTTCAGGACGGGGTTCATTTTATCTGTTACATCCAAAAGGAAAATGCCATCGAACGCATCAAGTAGAGCGACATAATTCCCCCAGGCAGCAATTTCAAATGCATGGTCAAGTGCCGGGTAGGTCCAACTCGACAGGAGTACGGGACTTTCAACATCATGAGCATCAATGACAGCAAGCCCGTTGAAGCCATCGGCTGCATAGACATAACCATCCGAATATGCGACGCCACCAACATACCCTGGTGTATTAGCAGTACTGATCCAGCGTCCGTCTGGACCTAAACCTGTCGAGGTTCCAGAAACATCCGCAAATCCAACACCGGAATCTCCAAGACCTGCGACGATGACATCATAGCTGGAAGTGTAAGCGATATCTTCCGGACTCAGTCCGAAACGATCAAGCGAGTTGAAAGGATGATTTTGAACCGTATCTGGTGTCGGTCCCTGGCCAAAATCAAGTGTATCAACATACCAGATATATTTTTGTACGTCATCATCACGAGACTGGTCTAGGATAATCAATTGTAAGACATCCACCTCATGGACAGTATTATCATACTGCATAAGAACAGAGTCAGGACGGACAACTGCAAGGATTTCCTGCTTTGCGCTCAAAATCGGATCAAGAGTGGTTAACTGCAGGCTGTCAAGGGTGTAAACACGAACATCATTACCACCATTTACAATTAAGGAATTCCAGGAAGGTACAGCACGAGAAACCCGGACAGGACGATATTGTTCTGCAACATAATCGGAATCGCTAACTATCTGTACAGGATTACTCAGATCAGAAATATCCCACAAAGTAAGACCTTCATAGTTTTCAGACAGGTATAAGGTGTTGTCATAAATTTCGGCACTTCTGGGAAAACCTACAGTTTGAGTAATGGACAATATCTCAAAACTTCCGCTCTCTACTGGCGGAGCATCTACCCCTTCAGGCTCTCCGCATCCCAGGAAAACAAACAAGGATAAAAGCAATAAAAATGCCATGCCTGTGAGCAGTTTCTGGAACCGTGCTTTTGTAGTGTACATTGTGTTCTCTCCTTCATTTGTGCGCAAGCTGCACCATCTAACTCATTTACTCGCTGATATTTCAGAGTTTACAAACATTCCTCGCAGCATCCCTACAATATACAAACTTCCCGTACCGATTATAAGGGTTTGGGAGTCCGAAAATTGAATTGCCATCTCAATCACCTTCTCTGGAGGAGCCACAGTTGCTCTCCATCCATATCGTGTACAATGAGCGACGACATCAACCGCTTCCATCGCCCTGGGTGTCGCTGCACGTGTTGCAAATACCATCTCGGGGGGAGTAGAGAAGCTGGAAAGAAAACCATCAACATCCTTGTCCTTGTTAAATCCGAGGATCATCACACGTTTTCTAGCCGGGAATGTAGCATCAAGCATGGCTGAAAGTGCAGTTGCTCCCTGAGCAGTATGAGCACCATCGAGAATGAACAGGGGATCACGCTGAATTATTTCTCCACGACCGTGCCATCGTACATTCTGAAGACCTTGTCGCACGGCTTCTGGTGTGATTTTGAAATGTCCATCAAATGCCAGCCTGTCCGCAGCGAGTACAGCCAACGCAGCGTTACGCGCCATGTGCTCGCCCAGCATTGGGGAGGTTAACCCGGTGTATGCACGGTAGGGTGTCGATAAATCAAACTCAATGCCTGACTCACTCATATTCGATAAACTGAACTCAGCCTCATTGCCAATTCTCCATAATTGACTGCCGGTAATATCCACACGTTTGAGAATCTCATCTTCAGCATCATCAGTTTGCAAAGCACTGAGTGCGGGTATGCCATTTTTAATGATATGCGATTTATCCCGTGCGATCTGGCGAATTGTGTCACCTAAAACTTTTGTGTGATCCAGTCCAATACGTGAAATTGCTGAAAGCACCGGCGTAATTACATTGGTAGCATCCAGCTTTCCCCCCAGACCAACTTCCACCAACCCAACATCCACCTGCTCCCGTGCAAAAGTGTGGAAAGCAAGAGCAGTCAAAAGTTCAAATACTGTTCTGTAATTCACACCACCTACATAGCGGTCAACTTGTTCTCGAAGTTCATTGTAGTATTTTGCGAAACGATCATAGTCAAGGTCTTTTCCTGAAATCCGAATTCGTTCTCTGACTTCAGTGAGATGAGGTGAAATTGTCGCGCCAGTCTTATATCCCGCCGCTTCGAGGATCGCTTCCAGAAAAGCGACAAATGAACCCTTACCACGAGTTCCAGTTACATGAACCAGTTTTATCAGTGTTTGAGGAGAACCGAGGGTCTCCAGAAACTCACGATACTCATCGAGATTTCGTTCGACAGTCGAATAGGTAGATGGATCAACCCTCTCCAGATCGAGACGGCTATAGATATGCGAAAGAGCGTCATGATACGCAGTATGCTTCCTCGCACCGACATCAAAAAGCTCAACATTACCAAATTTTTCAGAAGTTGCAGGTAAGGTAGAAGCAGTGGGTAGGGTTGTTCTTGTCGGCATAGTATCTGCTTTTGGATTATCACCAGGCGTGGTTATAGTGTGGCAGTTAGAAATCTGACCAGACGTTTGTTGTTGAAATTTGCACTGTGTGCAAGGGACAAAACGCACGTAGACTCATGAGCATCAAGAGGATCAAAGTTTGAATTTGGATTGGTGAAAATAATATGGGGCAAATTCCGTAATTCTGGGACTCTATTGTGTATTTCAGTAAAAGCACGGCTATCCAACAGTGTTTCGTATTGCGAAAATTCGGTATCGAGAAGCGCAATACAGGTGTGACGGATTCGATCGTCATGAATATATTTTACTACCTCACGCATGATTTCCGGAGGTTCAGAGGTAATCGAGACCGATTTATGCCCCATTTGCTCAATATAGTCTTTGATTATTTTTCTCCGAAGAGTTGATTTGGTGAAGACGACAAATCCCGCAAATTCTGTTGCATGTTCCAGTACTTCAGGTGCAAACTTATCCCCAATTTCTTTTTTCTGGATGTTCTTATTAAGTGCCTTTAGCTGCATGGTAATTGGATCATTATTATCTACATCGACAGGCTGCTTTTCGGGGGGGTTATTGCTGCGATTGAGGGATTCATCTACATGCTTGAGAATTTCTGGATCAAGTTTGTGACGAAGTTTTTCCAGCTTTTTAAGTTGTTCTTTATTCATACATTTTACCGACAATAATAATGGATTCCTCAACGAAAAGGATCACCTGATTACGAATAAGCACTCTCATCGAGCACAGGACTGACAATATAAATCATGGGTTCTTTTGAAAGGTCGAGTTCATCAGAATCAGTAATTTTCTCACCACGGGACCCCATAACTATTTTAATGATCGGGCGTACCGGATAGCTCTTATTCGTCTTCACGACACGAGCAACACTACCGTCATTCAATTTCACAAGACTATCAACGGGGAATATACTGATAACATCAATAAGTACTTTTATCATTTTCGCAGAAAAATCGATATTACGTCTCTCGATAATCGATTGAATCGCTTTGTAAGCGATAAAGTTATCTCGATAATGCCTGAGATGTGTCAGAGCAACAAAGGTATCTGCGATTCCAAGGATTTGTGCGTATTCGTGTATTTCATTCTCTTTCAAACCGAATGGGTACCCATTGCCATTCCAACGTTCATGTTCCTGTACGATAACATCAGGTAAAAATGGATATTGATCTCTTACCTCTTCCATGATAGCCTTGCCATGTAGAGGGTGCTGTTTGATCATCTCATATTCGGAGGGGGTTAACTCACCCTTTTTATTCACAACTTCGTCAGGTACACGAGACATCCCAACTTCATGTACCATCGCACATATTCCAACTTCAACTACCTGTTCCAATTTGTAGTTCATACCATGTGCAACTTTAATTGCTACAATTGCCACATTGGTTGAGTGTTGAGAAACTGAAATAATCGATCTTCTAGCTGAAAGAGCCTGCATAAAAAGCTGATCGCCCTCCTTAAGGGCTTTGGCAAAAAGGGTAGCTTTTTCCTCCACAGGTCCGATATCAAGTGGTTTTTTGGAAACGACAGTACTCATGAACTCGTCAATTACTTCAATCGTTTGACGATATTGGTCTGGTGATGCTTTTTGTGGTGAAGGTTGTTCCTGGATTATGGGGCTAGTTGTTGGTTGAGGTGCTGATGGTGTAGTATCACGTCTTTGAGAAGGATCGGTTTTTCGTTCGGCTGTGGATTCGGGGGCAGAGTTATCCTCTGAGCGTTTTTCTCTTTGAATGGGTCTGGAAGAATCAGGAAAATTAAATCCTGTTTCACCATCTTTATTCCTCTCTTCTCCTGATCGTTCACTGTTTTTAAATACATCACGCGATGACCGGAGTACATCTCTCATTCTTACCATTCGAACTTCCCTCCTGCTGTTTCACTCTCTAGAATCGATCGGACAACTCCTCGATTGATTTTGTTCAATCGACTTCCGACACCAATTGCCAGAGCGAGATCGCAGAGGTTATTTATTTTACGGGGAGTTCCCCCGGAATAAGTATATATATCTGCTACGGCTTCTTTTGTGAAAATTTCGCGCATCCCACCAGCAAGTGCAACACGATAGTTAATATATTTTACCGTCTCTTCCAAGTCGAGAGGTACAAGGTGATATTTTACCGCGATTCTCTGCACCAACTGTGGAAGTTGACGAATCTTATCTCGTAATTCAGGTTGACCTGAGAAAATCAAGGTAAGCATGAAACGGTCATTAAGTTGAAAATTGAGCAACATCCGTAACTCTTCAAAAGTCATCGGATCTTCAATCACCTGTGCTTCATCAACGATCAAAACAGTATGTCTCCCCGACGTAATATTTTGATAGAGATGATCATTTATCATACGCAGGACATCGCTCTTGCGATCAGGGAGATCATCGGTACCAAGCTGGTACAAAATCTCACGAAGAAGTTCTTCAGCATTCCAACGTGGGTTTGTGAGCAGAATAACTGTATAGCGTAAAGGATCGATATCGTTTATTACTGTTCTGAGAAGCAGAGTTTTCCCACACCCATATTCTCCTGTCAGGAAAGCAGCACCCTTTGCTTCATGAATAGAATAAAGCAATCGCATCAATGCTTCACGATGCTGTTTCGACTGAAAGAAGTAACGTGGATCTGGTGTATTTTCAAATGGTTTCTCTTTCAACTCCCAGTAGTCGAGATACACTTAATACCTTTCAAACAGTGATATCAATTTTTGCCGGTGAAACAGGAACTGCATTCGCACAAAAGATTAAGATAACTCAAAAATAGAGAACAACTCAACTATTCTACCAATTTGTTTAATTCGCGAGTATAACAAAAGAATGCGCTGAAAACATAGGTTTTGATAAAAATTTCAGGAGTTTCCTCGCAATTATCAAAGGTGTTCTTGAGAAAAGTTTTCTCTGTTTCCGGGTTGATCTTTTCACTAAATTCGATCAGAATAGTTAGCGTACACCACGAAAACATTTCGGGGCAGCTTTGGCGAAAGCAGAAAAATCAGAAGCGTTAATACTGAGAAGATTTCCGCATAGTGAGAGTAGTCTTATTGTGCATGCCTTTACTCGCACTCACGGACGCATTCCCTTTATGGCAAAGGGTGCCAGACGTGGCGGGAAAAGGGGATCGGTGCCGCTCGTACCAGTTGTCCTGCTGGAGTTCGTCTGGACTCCTTCACAACGTTCTGAGATTCAGCTATTGCGTGAAGTATCCCTCGTTGATGGATACGGCAACATTCACACAAACTTTGAAAAGATGGCGTGGGCGCAAGCTGCGATTGAGTCTCTTGGACGATGTCTGAAAGGGGAGGGTGAGTACGATGAGCTGTTCTCACAAACAGATGCATACCTGAAAGCCTTAATGGGTGAGTTGCAACGTCCCGAAAATCTATTCAGACGGTTTCGTCTCCAAATACTCCAACATCTTGGCTTTGAAATTGAATTGGTAGTTCCAGAAAATGCATCCCTTCTGTTTTTTGATCCACTGTTGGGGGAATTAACGACAACAAGAACAAACGACCGAGGTATTCCCATTCATCTGGGAGCTTTAAAGTTGCTGAAGCAGATGCAGAGAGGATCTTTTGATGAGGTTAAACGATTGCGAATATCCTCAGAAGCCAGTCGCGAAATTGATTGGTTCCTCGACGCAGCTTTCCGTCATGCTTTTGATCATTGGGGAAAACTGGAGTCTCTTAAGCTTTTAGAAAATGTTGATAAATTCAACTCTGAAACACCCGAGTAAAACCTTTACTTGTGTGCGCGATTGAAGAGTAATTGTGCAAAGGCGGGAAATGTTGTATTGTATATCTTTATTGTTTTTGACGTTTGGTGTGGGTGAGTGTGAGAGTAACAGGTTGTTAGAAACTGCGACTTTCGCCTCCGTCATTCCAGAGTGATTTTATCTGGATTCGAAGAACCCGACCGAAGGATGAGCATCAAGAAAGACATTGTTGTTGGTATTGCGAGAGGATATGAGGCGGCAATCACATAGTTACTGATTACGAGATTGCTTCATTGCGTTCGCAATGACATGAACCAGTAATACCATTTTATCAATACGGAACAGCCGGAAATCAAATTATCTTCTTCATGATCAAATGAATGGAATAACCTATGGATTCCTTCTTTAAATCACCAGTTTCATCTTCAAGTTCCGGGAAGAGGCAGGAAATTCTGCAAAAGCTGAATACTCTGGATGATCTTCCCACACTTCCAGCCGCAGCGCAACAGGTGATTACTCTCGCACAAGACCCCGAAGTGAAATTTAACGATTTAAAAAAAGTTATCATTACCGATCCTCCCCTGACCGCCAAAGTAATTCGTGTGGCAAATTCAGCGTTAGCTGGTCGTCGTGTCCCGGCGGAAACCATCGATCAGGCATTGGTTACACTTGGGTTGGATCAGTTGATTGCAGTAGCGAATACAGTTGGAGTATTAAATGCCCTCGATGCCTGGGAATCGCTGCATCTCGATAGACGCCTACTTTGGCGTCATGCATTAGCGACAGGTTTTCTCGCAAAAAGCCTGGAATTTCGCAAAATGCTTGATGTTAAACGAGGTCCTGATCTTTTCCTCTCCGGATTGCTGCATAATATCGGCTGGATTGTTTTTGATCACCTCATGCCCAATATGCTGGCAGCAGCATTGATTACAGCTAGTGAAATAAATGAATGGACGCTGAACATAGAACGTGATATAATGGGTATGGATCACGCTGAGATCGGTGGAATATTCCTGCGCAAGTGGGAGATTCCCGAAAATATCTGTGTTGTTGTAGAAAACCATCATTCGCCCGAGGACGCTGAAGAATTATCAGCGTTTGCCGGTATTATTGAAATCTCAACTGCCATCTCGCCATATAAATTTCCCCTGGATATCGGTTTTTACCAGATTCACGAATCTGTGCCAAATCTTTTGAAAAGCCGTGACCGTGGCCCCGCAATGCGAGAGATGGAGCTGCGTTATGCCCCCAACATCAAACAGGCGGAAACCATGGCAGATATGATGTTAAGTTGGATGTAAGTGACCATTCATGTGAATTGAAAGAAAGATGCTAGCAGGTTTCTCGTCTCATGACCAGATTCTGGTCTCTATACATTGTAAACTCAGGACTTATTATGAATAAAATTCCATTTAGTCGATTTTTTCAAGTTGCTGGAATAACACTTTTACTAGCAATTGTAGTGTCTGCACAATCTCCATCTGAGAGCAACCCTGAGGAGATGCAAAGGATGATGGCAGGTTTAATGCAACAGATGGAATTTGTTCAACCCGGCACCTACACAAACCGTGCCTTTGGCTATGAACTTCAGATTCCAGATGGATGGACTGCGGTTTCCATGGGAGTGATGCTCATGGGATTTGAAGGTCAGCCGGATTTGAGTGCGCTGGCAGGTGGGTATCCTGATGTTCGATCTATAATGGTTATGGTTGACACTACTGGTCAAGCTGACCGAAAGCCTATTGATGAGTGGAATGCCGAAGAAATGAAGAGTATGGTTGAAGAACGTGCTGAGCAGGAAAACATTAATGTAGAAGTATATGAGTCTGGAAAAACTGAGCTGAGTGGAAAACCAGCATTCTTTGTGAATTCAAACCTGGAAGCATCCGGCTACAACATAAGCCAGAGAATATATGTTACTGAGGCTGCAAATAGAACGGTTACTGTTTTGTATATGTGTCCCCCGGATCAGTGGCAGGACTTCAGCGCGTTTATCAATGATCACATCCAAACATTTAACTTTATTGATTAACCCTATCCATTATGTAATATGTTGTTCTTTCTAACATTAATAATATCAATGCCTTCCTGGATCCCGGCTCAACTCATCACCGGGATGACGCGATTAGAAATCGCGTTTTCTGACAACCTGATTTCAAACAAACTGATTAAGTTCCGTAGCATCCACTATAAGTTCCGCAACATCCGAAGATGTTGCGGGAAATTTCCTTCGTTTATAAATATTTCTACCTGATATACATCGCTTTTGTCCGTAATGTCTGTTCCCCAAAGTGCACTTCAAAGAGATACAGCCCCGAGCTTAGCTCACTTTCAGCGGGGTGCCATGAGATACGGTGATTGCCCCGCGGCTGGGATGAGTTCAACAATGTTTCGATTTTCTGACCGAGGGTGTTGAAAACAGTGATTTCAACATTACCATCCAGAGGGAGGCTATAGCTAAGGGACAATGTTCCATTAAACGGGTTGGGGTAGGGTGTCGCCAATGTAAATTCAGAGGGTAGAATGTTCTCCTCACCCGATCCTGAGAAGGTCAACATGGTGTAAGGTTGAGTATCTGGATGAATACTACCAAACACTTGTGAGGCTATCCTGTTTCCTTCTGGGGTCTGCAGCTCAACAGTTATCGGATTTCCCGCAATGTAGCCTGGAAGATTGTACTCTTCAGCACCCTTCCAGATCACCATTGGATTGTAGCCGTCTAGATCACGTATTGAAGCACGTCCGACCAGCAGTTCGTCATCATAAGCATTCAGTATAAGATCATCACTCAACAGTTCAGGTTGATCGAACTTGAGAACCAGTGTGTAGGGTTGTCCAGTTTTGAATGGTCCATCCAGTGCGGCAGTATTTGCTTCAGCCTCTGAGACATTCCCTGAGGCTACTTGAAGATCGTCATCTAGTCCTGGAAATTGAAGTGTAAACGGATCATTTGGATATAAATAGTAGCCTTCTCCCGGCACCAATGGGCTGATAATATCTAACCAGATAGCCGGAATCCACATCCTGCCATCATCAGCTTGCACAATCGCAATATCATTTTGATACTCACCGAGGACTTCATCAATATCCTGACCATAATCATAAGGATAACCGATCAAATTCCAACGATTTCCCTCGATTTCATCCGGAGCAAGCTCAGTGATTGTTTTGCCACGAAAGCCCCATTCCTGGCCCTCAGCCAGAAATACACCGTATCCATGATTTAGATTTATATCGCCAATGGTGTTAATGTTTAGCCGGGGAATAACATATCCTCCTGTGCTGCTGATAGCTAATTCCAACTCGGGAATCCGGCTGAACAGGGTCATGGCGTTATAATTGCTCGGGCGGTAAGGGAATGAAATAACATTGAGAGCTTGAGGAACAAAATCGTATGTGAATGGATGACCAAGAGTGCGGATTTCGACATCATCTATCGCTACTCCGGGATCATTATTCAGGTTATCAGTTGAACGGAAATCGAAAGAAAAACGACCCTCCTCATCCACAAGTTCACCCAGCTCAAAATAGACTTCTTGCCAACCATCGGTATCCCACCCGAAACATCCTTCTTCATCAAAATTCTCAAAGTGAGATGCGTTGTAACCTCCCATTGGTTCCAGCGTTTCCCACTCTTCACCACCCTGGGAAAGATAATCAACGTTGTAGCCATTTTGATTACTGAAGTCCATCCAGTGCCAGTAAGAAATCCAGGCATTTTCTCCAGTGAGGAGGATATCGTTTTCCATTTCAAGCCGAGCATCTGTGTCATCTGGATATTCTCCATTCAGCACAGTTGCCCAGACATTCTCACCTGAATGAGCTTCATCGGGATTCTCGGTCGTAACACCATGCTCCCAGACATTTTCAGCAATGAATCCGCCGAGATCATCTTCAAAATCCGATTGGTGTTCCACAAAGGTATGGAAGTGATCGTATAGCTCGACCTCAACATCCACATCCTGCACACGATTGGGAAGAAGGACCGAAGTTGGCACAAAACCATTCGCACGTATCCAAAGGGGTTCGCTCTCCCAGCCTGTATTCGTTACAGTAATGGAAAAAACCCCATTCTCATCCGATTCTACTGTAGTTTCACCAGCACTTATCTCGGCACCGGGAATAGGTATGCCATTCAATTCTTCACGGATTGTGCCGGTGACAGTTACTTCAGAGGCAATAAATAGGATTGACATTTCGTTTGAAGGAACTTCAATTTCATTGTTGTATGCGTAAGTTGTTCCATCTGATCCATCGGAATTTTCAACCCCAATGGTGCATCCACCCCGATCCAAGCCTTCAGTCAATTCAGCGTATTGGATAAGAATCCGTCCATCAGAATAGAGAACTACCTGAGCAGTGATATTGTCCTGATCAGGACCTGAAGGAAATTGATCCCAATCCTGAAATAAGATGACTGCATATTGTAGTTCTTCATCATCGAATAATTGATAATAGCATTGCCCATCTTCGCCACCTGCAGGGTCCATATCATCCCAGAACCAGGCAATAACATTGTTGGGAATCCCTGGATCAGGGAGTTCATGGTTTATCTGATTCGCCATACCTTCCTCTACAAATCCAATCATACCATTTGAGCCTACGTAAAATTGGTCGAAAGTATTTTCATAAAATGGAAACTCGAATCCAATGTCAAAAGGGCCAGTGTAGTCATCTTCTTGAGGTGATTCTAACTGATTCACTAATTCAATGATATCGATCCATTCATAGACTGGACCGTTTCCTTCATCACTGTCAATAAAGATATAATCCTGAGCGGCGGCGATTTGAATGAAAAGGAAAGAAAAAATGATTGCTGCGTAACGCATGATATCCCCCTGGTGTTATAAAATGACCAGTGTTAAACCTGAAGTGGCGAGGTGAATAAGTAGAAAATTACAAATAGTTACATGTCAATGCAAATATTTGGATAAGAAAATATTTAAATTCTTGATCCCAGAACGATTTGACTCTGGAGACCTTTGTTAACAAACGAATAAACAATTCCCTTGAAAACACAGAATGTTGTGATACTAATGATCATAAGTTGACTCAAATAAAACAAAACCTACTTTGATTCCAAAGTGATTGATCGTAAATTATTACTGAAGCATTTTTCTATCCGGTTTTACATCCAGACGCCACCTGGAAGCACAGAACACAGATGAAGTGAGGGGGAACCTTCAAGTTAATCTGTAGATCATTCCTATCCTTTTTTCCAGACTAGAGTATCCCCGTCAAAGGACACTAAAATGAGACGATCTGGTCTTTACATCTTACATAGCCTGCTTGCCATATTCATATTGTCAATTTCGGTCTATGCTGAGGAATCCTGGAATATCTCTGAAACTTCAAGGATATTCAGCCACTGGGATATTGTCCATGATTTTGTGGCAGTTGATGGGTTTATCTATGTTGCTTCAGGTGGTACCGGTGTGAATGTACTGGATGCGAGCGACCCCGAAGCCATCTCTGAAACAACCCGTTTCGAGCCGCTGGAATTGGATGGAAGTATTCGTTCGGTTGCACTCAAAGAACAATATCTTTATGCAGGTGATGGCAATGTTCTGCAGTTGTTTTCCCTGAATGATCCAGCGAATCCAGTGGAAATCTCCAATATCGAACTTCCAGCCTCTATTGTCGATATCACTCCCTGGCAGGAATACGCACTCTGTCTTCTCTCTTCAAATGCTTTGAAGGTTATTGATCTAAACGATATTGAAAACCCTTTAGAATTGCCGGGTTTATCCTTCGGTGGACGAGTTGTGGATCTGGTCATCCTGGGAGAGTTTGCATATATATCCGCCTATCCTGGTCTATATGTCGTCAGCCTGGAAAACGTGGAGCAGCTTGAACTTGTCAGTATGGTCGCAAATCAAGGTGTCAGCAATGAGATATTTACTGATGGTGAACTTCTCTTCTGGCGCAAGCTCACTAATTACATCCTGGTTTATGACCCATCTGACCCCACAGACCTGGAGTGGTTGAATTCTGGAATCTTTCATCGTGCGATCGAATCATGTACGGTATACCAGAACAATATTTACGTAACTTCAACAGATGAACTGGGTGAACGGTTGATGTCCATCAGCACATTAACAAATCAGCATAATTTCGAGCAATTGGCTGAATACGAAATCCCAACATCAAGCCATTTAATGCATGTATCCAACAACACTCTATATACGATAAGCAACGATCTCGCAGCAATATATACATTAGCGAATCCACTAAACCCCGTTTTTGCTGGCGTGTATGATGTTTCTGGCTTTGTTTCCGATGTCGCCCGTGATGGTAACATCGTCTATGTCGCAGATGAGGAGGGTGGGGTTCGAATTGTAAGCATCAGTGATACGGAATTTCCTGTTGAAATTTCAACATTTGAAACCACTGCAAAGGTTACCGGAGTAGCCTACAA
>JAIOHU010000033.1 GCA_019912845.1 bacterium | reverse complement strand
TCGCAGTTCAAGGAAATTATCTCTTTACCACGTGTGAGAAAGACAGCCTGCGAGTGTACGATATTAGCGAACCAACTTTACCATCTGAAGACGGAAGTCACAAAATTTACTTCGGACAGGGAATTGCCGTAGAAGATGAATTTGCGTATGTCACGGATCGGTACTTCTTCAGGGTTTTCGATTGCAGCGAAGTGATTGACCTGCCACAGCCACCCGTAAGGATGAATATTCCAATTGGAGCAAATCGTTATGAGTTGGTCTCTTCCCCATTGCAGTTAGTCGATTTAAGAGTGGAAAATATCTTTGGTGCGATTGAAGGATTGGAAATTGTCTACCAGAATGACGGTCATGTGTATATACCGGAAGGTTTCAATACGATTGGTGATATTACCTTGCAACAAGGATACAGGCTGCTATCAACCACTGGTGGGATTTGGGAAATCACTGGAATACCGCTAGATCCGGCGACCGAATACTCCTTGCAGGCAGGACAATGGAACTGGCTTGGATACCCATTTCTGGATGAACTTTCAGTTAGTCAATTACTGGCTCATATATCCGAGCAGGTGGAAGTGATCATGGATGACGATGGCGGTGTCTGGATACCAAACTTCGGGCTTGGACCAATTAATTCACTCGGCAATATTCTTCCCGGAGAAGGGCTTTACGCATTCGTTAATGAGGATATCCAATTCCAATATCAGGGAAGGGAGGAATTGGCGGGTGGTCTACAGAAGAACTCAGAAGATGATTATTGGGAGTTTGCACCTTTTGAAGATGCTCCGAAACCAACTGGGAAGCCATTTCCTGTTATTGTTGAGTTCAGTGAAGAAATATTGATGGATAATCCAGAAACAATTGAGATCTGGGATGGCAATCTTTTGGTCGGAAAAGCGAAAGTACTGCATGATAAACCCTGCACTCCTGTCATTGCCTGGGAGGGCGATCTGGAGCATAATCTGGACGGTTTTACGATCGGGCACCGGATGAGTCTTTCAGTATTAAACGACAATGGCGAGGTGATTTTTTCGCAAACTGGTAATGAAGAGAGTTTACTGGGGGAGGCACAAAAAGGTTATGCACATATCATTTTAAGTTCTGGAGAGTTTTCGAGAACGATAGACTTACCCGATGAATTCACTGTAGGCACTTGCTATCCTCAACCCTTCAATCCTTCGGTTACAGTACCATTTAGTCTGCCCAAAGCTGGAGAGGTTGAATTTGCAGTATATGATCTATTGGGCAGAGAAGTATTCGCCACCATTCAAGATTTTACGGGTGGAAAACATCGTTTTGTATTCGATTCCAATTATGCAAATGTTGAGATGAGTAGCGGTGTGTACTTCATTCAAGTAACATTTGAGTCGCTGGCAAAACCACAGAAGGTGCTGTTATTGCAGTAGGTGCAGGACAGAATAAAACGAACTGGGATCGAGAATGATTGTGGGGCAAGAATTCCCTCGTAGTTTTCTTGAAATCACAACACTTTCTCTCGATCCCGATATCCTGATATTTTTCAGGTTTATACTGCCGATACATTCAGCAGTTTGTGTACCTGCTCGAGCAACCTTCCCTGATCAATTGGTTTCGCAAGGTAACCATCCGGTGGGGGGACTTGTTTACGTGTGGAGATAAACTTTTCAAACTCCCCTGAAACACCTGTGATGATGATGATTGGTATCGCTTTTGTCTGCTCGGCTTCCTTCAATGTGCGGTAAAACTTAATCCCTGACATTTCAGGCATGGTGACGTCCAGAGTAATCAAATCTGGAGTCCATGTTTTTAATGCTACTAATCCTAATTCGCCATTTTCGACCGTTTTAGTTTCGTATCCCTCATCCTCCAGCAGGGATGAAAAATAGGTCAGTGTATCAGGATCATCATCAATAATCAGAATTTTCTTTTTCGTGCTCATAACTCCCCCTTACTCGGTGATATCATTCAATTATATTTGTTTGTCGTGTGATCTCTAAAATGCTTACCTGTGCAGGTACCTCCTGGATTCCAGCTGACAATATGCTGGAATGACGTAAGGTAATTCTGCCGCCTAAACCGATTAAGAAACAACAGTAACATTCTTTTTTCGTGGTATTATTACTCTGAAACAGGTGCCCTCCCCCTCACATGAATCGAGTTGAATCTCACCGCCATGTGCAGTCGCAATTTTATTCGCGATGAAGAGTCCCAGACCAGTTCCCTCAGTTCCTTTGGATGAAAAAAACAGGCTGAATGCTTTATCCCGTGTTTCCCTTTCCATCCCGATCCCGTTATCCTCAATCTCAAAGACTACCTCATCAGTCGCGCCCCAGACACGGAGTTGCACTTTGTGATCAGATTTTTTCGCATCGACACGACAGGCATCCAGCGAATTTTCCGCCAGGTTCACCAGTAGTGAACGAATTGCACTTTCATCCGCCTCAAGTTCACCGCAAGTTTGATCGATTTCCTTTGTTAATCCGATTCCCAGATCATACGCTTTGTCCTTCACGAGATCAAAGACATCTTTCAAAGATTGTTCGGCAGATATCTGACTGTAGTTCGGATCACGATCTTTCGCATAATATAGGATATCCAGAACCATGCTGCGAATCCGTCCAACATTTCGAGTTACAATATCCCAACCTTGCTCAACTCTCTTCTGATTATCCTTTTCCAAGCCTTTGTTCACAAGGTACAGACCGCCATCCAAACCATTCAGCACACCCTTAATTCCGTGAGAGACGGAACTGATCAATAATCCGAGTGAAGCCAATTGAGATTGTAATTCACGAATCTGAGTTATATCTGTACTCATCTCCATGACATGAACGATTTTTCCCTCAGCATCGCGAATCGGCGTCGTGTGAACCAGCACATTGATGGGTTGATCATCCTGCCTGGTTACAACCTCCTCATGATAATGTATCTCGCCATCTTCAAAGGTCTGTTTGACTATACAGGGTGTGCATTCTTCCTTGCGATGCTTATATACCTCAAAACATTTACGTCCATATCCATTGCCAAATGCTTCACGGTGCAGACGATTGGCATCAATGATGTTTAACTCATCATCCTGAATAGAGATGAAACAAGGCACCTCCTCGAACATCATGCGGTAGTGATTCTGGCTCTCCTGATAACGATGCTGCAATGATTTTACATCAGTAATATCGGTGGACATTTCCAATACAGCTTCAATCTCACCCTCATCATTGTAAATCGGGGAGGTGTACACAATGACCGAAACCTCCCGTCCATCCATGCAACAGACGACCTCTTCACTCGAGCGAGAGTTGCCGAATTGAAATGTCTTCTCAACCGGACAAACCTCGCATTTGTCCGGTCGATGTTTGTATACCTGGTAACAGAACCGTCCCTCCCAGTCGCCAAAATCGCTACGATATTTCTCATTCGCTGCAATGACCTTGAGGTCACGATCCTGCACGGTAACATACCCGGGCATGGCGTTGAAGTATTTCTCATACTCGGTAATTTGTATCATACTTACCTCGTTTCGAGAGGAGAATTGCCGACTTCTACCTAAACAGGTTGCTTCTCCATCGCTCGTCCGACTTCGAAAATCTTGCGAACATTGCGAATTAGCGTCTCTTCACTGACTGGTTTATCAAGATATCCTTCAGGAGCAGGTACCGGACGATCATAAATCAGTGAACGCAGTTCGGGACGACCTGTAATAATGCAAACCGGAATACTGGCTGTGGCATCATTCTTACGCAATGCTTCAAATACTTTGCCGCCATCTTTTCCTGGCATTGAAAGGTCGAGGGTGATAAGGTCGGGAAGCTCCGCCATTGCCAATCCAATCGCTTCATCACCATCTGCTGCTTCAATCACTTCGGCACCATTGTCTTCCAGTACCGAGCCGTAGAAGACTCTCAGGTCAGGTTCATCGTCAACAACCATGATCTTCTTACCAGCAAATAGACCTTTGAGTGTTTCAACTTCATCAGGTTCTTTTACTGCAACCTCTGCTTCTTCTGGAATCACAAGGGCGTTTGCGACCAGATTAACCAACTGCGTAACCTTCATATCCAGTTTATAATGTTTGATAAGATCTGCCAGACCATCAACACAGTTATGACAGGAGGTTACAACGACATTAGCACCAGTAGCCTTTAATTGATCAGCTTTGATTTTTGCAGATTTCAGACGGTCTGGTGCATACTCCGACATTGACATCGCACCGCCGCCCCCAGTGCAGCAATAGTTTTCAGATCGGTTCGGGTACATCTCACTGAAATCATCGGTTACAAGATTGAGCAATTCACGTGGTTCTTCAAATAATCCACAACTGCGTGCGAAA
The DNA here is from genome assembly GCA_019912845.1 of bacterium. Lineage (GTDB taxonomy): Bacteria > Electryoneota > Electryoneia > Electryoneales > Electryoneaceae > JAIOHU01. The sequence continues at coordinate 12,224 of JAIOHU010000033.1, read as the reverse complement.
TTGCAGGAATCGTGATAGGTGTACTTATCGGTATTTTTGGATTTATCAACTTGAATACGTCCCTCTTTAATGTAATCACGCATCGTTATCACGGAAGATTCCATTTCGAAGTCTACATCCATCCCAGCCCAGTTTTGACCTTCACATCGTGTGGATCGATATCCATGACCACACTCTGAGATTACGATCTTTTTCCCCTTCAGCTCATGCATTTTATCATAAACACGTGATGCGACTGAACCACCGAGATCATCATCACCGCTGAATAATCCAAAGTTGGTCATATCCCAGCCTTCACTGGGCATAGTCCAATTCTCACCCGCCATGTGAAATATTTTTGCTGCATCGCTAATCGTACGTGGATCATATTTTACTTCACGGGGATTAATCGTGTAGACAACATCTGTATTCGGTTTATCTATTGGGATGACCGCTTTGGGATTGTCCAGTTCATCCTGAATCGTCTCTTCCATCCACTCGATGGTATCCAGGTAATCTTCTCTCAGAACCCCCATCTGATTACCGATTTCCCATTGATCCTTACTGACAACCGCAACACCCTCCGGCATGACACCCACTGATACCAGCAATCCTCTTGCCATACGGTTAAAAGTGGCAAAATCGACTCCCATCGGGCAGTTAATGGAACAACGTCTGCAATTTGTACATTTGCCAAAAACGATGTCTTTCAGCTCCTCAAGATCTTTATCAGTGTAGACACTCTTGGCACCAACCCACCAGGGAAATACTCGACCAGTCCAGTCGTAATGACGTTTGAACAGTTTACGTAGACGATCAGCTTTCCACGCAGGCGCAAAAGTCGGATCCCCTGGATTCGCGAGGACATAGTGGCAGGAATCTGTACACATTCCGCAATGAACACATGCTGCGAGCGAACCGACAACCTGACGGTTCAACTTTTTTCCAAGCCGTTCAATTACTTTTTCAGCTTTATATGATCTATCTTCAGGCATTTTTTCCTCCGGTAATGATCTTCATCAGGTTAAGCGTTTTTACGGACAATTGGGAATACACCACGATGTCCCATACTTTTACCGAAGTAAAAGCGTGTGAATGGGTAATAGAGATAGTGTGAAATCTTACTGAAAGGCACATACAGCAGAAAAAATGCAGTCATAAAGAAGAATATGATCATCGCAAGATTGCCATCCATCCCTATCGCTGTCATTTTATCCACAGGATACCCTGCTGCAAGTGTTCCGAAGAAAAACCAGACAGTCAACAACCACAGTGAAAAATGATCATCCGGCGAACTGATTGCTCGTATATACTTGTCAAATATCCGGCGAAAAATGCGATAAACCCCGACCAGAAATGCCAAACCGATAATTACAGTAAATGCGATGCCACCAATCGGGTGCTGATGTAGTTTTGTGGCGAAGGGTAATGTGAATGTTTGAACAATCGCAGCCACAACACCAAGATGGAAAATGACAAACTGCACATAGAGGAAAAACTTCTTTCTTGTACTCTCCATCGCCCAGGGCATCATAATATTCGCGAGAGAATACATATACCCTTTTTTAGGGTCCGTACGACCGGGAGTTCCTGTGGAAGCCTGACGTTCCTTGCCAGCTTTGAAACCAAGAATCCACCTGATCCTGAAGGTATAAACAATCGCCATAATGACAAGAGCGTAATGAGCAAATTGAACCGACAGGTGAAGTAAACCGTGTTCATTCATGATAGGACTCCAACTTTGAAATCATTAAATACTGGTAAAAAAGCCCCCTGTTGACGTAAATCAAGCATGCAAAGTACAATCTCTTCCAACTCATTCGTCTCTGAAGTAAATTCCTCAATCGCTTCCAGCATGATTTGTGCTGATTGAGGTACTGGTATACCGTAATAGCCACAACCCATCGCCGGAAATGCGAGACGAGTTATTCCAGCTTTTTTTGCCGTTGCAAGGATGCCCAGCATTGTTGTTTTCAGTTTCAGTGGAATGTCCTGTTCCTGAAACTTTGGACCATTTGCATGAATGATGTATTTCGCCTTCAACTGTCCTGCATCTGTAATAAGTGAAGCGTTCGGTGCAAGATTCCCGATTTTTTCCAACTCTTTACGGATGCTCATTCCACCACGAGTAGTAATCGCATTTCCATATCCTGCATCCAGCTTCAAATCAGAGCGCGCATAATAGACAAATGCTTCGATCTCCAAATCCGTTATATCCGTAACTTCAACCCGGACATGGACATTGTTGATCACTTTTTCCTTTTCCATGTTCCCCTCTTAACCTTGTATCTGTTGTTGATTATTTTGATCGTCCAGAATATCCCAGATACCACCACTTTTGTGCTTCTGTCGTTCGTTCTCCGCCGCCATGCGTATTTTATAAGCTGCATCTCGAAGGAGACCATACAAAACACCACAGCTCTTATCTTCACGGTAAGTATCGCCCTGATCCGCGAGAACCATCATCTCACGTGTCAGACGAATAACTTCCTGGATATTTTTGTTGTAGTGCTTTGCCATCGGTGGCTCGGTAGTTTAACTGAATTGAATACTCTGATAGTGAGCAAATCTTGTACCAGAATTCACAAAGTGAAGATGAGGGGATGTATCTTATTGTAAATAAAATAGTTTACGGAATATTTATTAATTTGTGATTTGGTTGAATGGAACAGGCTGTTACACTTGGAAATTATCGTGCAATTTTCATGAATAGAAAATATCGTTGGAGTTTATTCCTTAAATATCAGTGGTTTACAATTATGATAATTTCCTTTCTCTGATGAATTCCGTGTAACTGTTACACCTGTTACAGTGGTGTTACATGTTACATGTGAGAAATGAATACCTGAATGATACGAAGTGCCAACAGACTTGATGCTGATTAAATTGATAAAATCGCAAGGTATTTCTCATTTTCAGAGGATTGAACAACGATAAATGAGTTTTTCAAATTGATTTTAGGAATTCCTCTTCCATATTCAGGAACCCCAAGGTCATATAAAGTATCCTCTCCATATATCAAACGGCAGATTCGCCCAGTAAGCACATTTGTAAGTTCCGATACTGAATCTACCATTTGTGAAATGGCGACAATTTTCTTCTCCTCTATTCCCAGCATTAGTCTTGTGAGTCTTTGTGCCAGTTTTTCAGGTAGTACGAGGTAGAAGTTTCGGTTTTCCGGCAAACGTATGCTGATACCACACCAAAGCAATGTTGAACCATTGTCGTTGAAAACATCTGACGCTTGAAAATCGTTTCCCGGGACGAATGAAGAGATTAATTCCGATTCAACAAAAGTCATTTTTTCCAGCGTTTCCATGCTCGCTTCGATCAATGCCTGTTCCATCTGTATGGTCTCCATTACAGCCCCCTGCTACATTCCCTTGATACTGTTTACGATGTCCATTGGAGTCACGGGTTTCCCCAGCACCGTTTTAACTCCCAGCAATTTTAATTCTTCAGTTTTCGCAGCATTGTTCAGGCTGGAAATGGCAACAATTGGTATATTCTGAAATTCTGGTTTGCTTTTTACAAGTTTGATAAGCTGTTCACCACCCATCCTCGGCATGTTTAAGTCTGTAAAAATAATATCTACCGGGTGATTTCCGAGAAATTCGATTGCTTCAATTCCATTTTCTGCTTCCAGGAAATATTCATCCTGCCATCCAGCGATTTCCAAACATCTTTTAATGACAAGTCTGGCTGTCTTGGAATCATCTACTATCAAAATTGTCTTGTGATCAACTACCTCATTTTCCATTGGTCCCAGAATTGACTCACGTACTCTCTCAAATTCATCCTGAATATCGACGATGAGCATATCGAGATGATCACGGTTCAGGTTGAAATAGTCTACATATTCTGAATCAAGGTGCATTGACAGATTTTCATTTCCCACTCCAAATCCAGTACAGCGTGCGAGTATATCGCCTAGATGTACGCAATAGACTATCTCTTTATGTTCAGCTGGTGCTTTAGATGGTTCGTGGTGGTATCGGATTGGATATAAAAGTTCTTCCGGGAGTTGCCAATTTTTTGCGATTTCATATCCCAGTTCAGTGTGATCTGTTCCAGTCAGCTCTTGCTCAACATCCACATACGACTTTCCACCTTCATCATTTCCCACACCATTGAGTTTTTTTGAACCCTGTTCAAGAAATTCAGAGAGCGCAGCCATCCCAATATCATGGAGTAAACCTGCGGTGTACGCCAAACTTGAATTAGGGGGATTTTTTACCACAAGTTCACTGATTTTTTTTGCTGCAAAGGCGGTTAGCAGCGAGTGACGCCATAACGCACCAGTTGAACCATCATACCCTTTTAACTCCTTCTGAAAAACGTCCCCGGAACACGCCCCAACAGCGATGCCCATGATAAGGTCTTCACCCAGGTTTACCACTGCTCGTTGAATTGTACTTATTGATTGTCCACGGGCGAAAGCTGCTGAATTTGCGATCCTCAACAGCCGGGTGGTGAGATAAACATCGTGCTCAATGACATCGATAACCTGTTGCAATGAATGTTTCTCGGTTGAGATGATATCCATTAGTCGAACTGCAACATCAGACACCATGGGCAATTCCTGTATCCGCTTCATGATGTGTTCAGGAATATTCATAATATCCATGATCCTTTGCCTGGCGAGGCAATGATAGTTTTTCCAGTTGCAACTTCCACGCTGACATTTCTACTGATATTACCTCCAACATGCTCTGCAATTGCTCCCAATTTGTGTTGCCAGAGGCAACGTCTAATCGCAAGGAGGTTTCGTTTTCCAATATTGAATGTATTGTTGGGATCCAGAATTGATGCCCCACCCGCGAGCTTTACCTCGAGGCTGCCATTTCCAGAATAACCCGCTAACCTAAGATCAGTCAGCATCGCGTGAATACCAGTATCAGCAAAGGAGGCTGGTTTTTCCAACGCACGTCTGGCATTGATGGAAGAATCGGGTAAGGCAATATGCCCCAAAGTGACCAGATTTGTTTTCAGGTCACGGATGATTATTGCAACACAAGAGCCTAGTGCCATAGTGCGAATTACCACTTCACTGTCCCTGCTTACCACATAATCACCAATTCCGACGTATATGTAATTCATCTCACGATGCTTTCTCGATGATATGAACCAGCTTACCAGCGATTAAATCGAGCGGCACCAATTCCTCAGCACCTCCTCGTAGCCACGCTTCTTTCGGCATTCCAAATACCACACAACTGGCTTCGTCCTGCGCCAAAGTTCTCGCACCAGCTTTTCTCATCTCAACCAATCCATCTGCACCATCTGCCCCCATACCTGTCAGCATTATACCAATTGAATTTGCACCACTATACTTCGCAACTGATTGAAATAGTACTTCAACTGATGGTTTGTGTCCATTCACTTTCTCGCCGTCCTGGCAATGTGTACGATAAAGCCCGCCACTTCTATACACCGACATCTGTTTGCCACCCGGTGCAATGAGAATACGTCCTGTCAACACTCTGTCTCCCTCCTCGGCTTCCTTAACCTCCATTGCACAAAGACTGTCTAGCCGTTTGGCAAACAATTCAGTGAATCCTGGGGGCATGTGCTGAACGACCACAATGCCCGGGGTGCTCCTGGGTAAACGTTCCAAGATTGAGCGTAAGGCTTCTGTACCACCTGTAGATGCACCAATTGCGATTACCTTATCAGTTGACTCAGCAAGCGAGTACCTTTTGTATTCAAGTTTCTTTTTTTCAGATCTTCTTTTTTTCCAATGACTAACATCTGCTTTTGCTACTGCCTTTACTTTTTCCCGGAGTTCGACGAGCATTTCATTCAAACCCCTGGCGACATCACTCCCGGGTTTTGTCACAAAGTCGACTGCACCTGCTTCCAAAGCATCAAGCGTTATCTGTTTCCCTCGCTGTGTTAAGGCACTCACCATCAGTACTGGTATCGGATATTGCGGCATTAGTTTGCGCAAAAACTCGACACCATCCATCTTAGGCATCTCAACATCGAGTGTGAGAACATCTGGTTTCAAATAGACTATTTTATCACGCGCTGCATAAGGATCAGATGCTGTTCCAACCACCTCAATTTCACTATCGATCTGCAAGCCTTTGCTTATAATTTGCCTGACCAAAGCAGAATCATCGACAACAAGTACCCTGACTTTTGGTTTCATCGTTGAATCTCATGCTGATAGAGAGCTGGTTTCACATAGGTAAGATTTTTATTGTCACGTCCCAATGTTTCTGAATGCCCAACGAACAAATAACCTTTTGAATCAAGATGCATCGTAAATTTATCAACAAGGTTTTTTCGTGTAACCTGGTCAAAGTAAATCATCACATTTCTGCAGAAAATGACCTGAAATTTTTTTCTGAATGGATATTCAGGACGCACCAGGTTTAACTTCCTGTGCACAACCATCTGCTTGATCGCTGGTACGACATTGTACTCGTCATCCTTGAGCTTCATGAAATACTTTTTCAGCAAAAAATCTGGTAATTTCGAAACGTTCAGATTGTTATAAATACCCTTCTCAGCTTTCTCCAGTGCAGAAATGGAGATATCGGTTGCGAGAACTGCTACTTCCCATTTTGAGAATTCCCTTCCCAGTGCTTCCCTGAGTAACATCGCCAGTAAGTACGACTCTTCACCAGATGAACATCCTGCCGACCAGATTCTGATCGTGCGGTCACCAGTTGCTGCCTGCCTCTCAATTATTGCGGGTAATGCTCTGTTTTGCAGATAGTCAAAATGTTCAGCCTCACGATAAAAAAAAGTGTGATTCGTAGATATACGGTCAATCAACTCAAGCAACCCTGCACCAGAATCATCGTTTGCTAAATTTGAAAAATACTCCTCAAAGCTGCTATAGCCTCTCGTACGTAGCACCTTTGCCAGTCTTCCTTCAACCAGCGATCTTTTCTGTTCAGTCAGATTGATCCCGAAACAGGAATAGATCATTTCGCGAATCTGAGTGAACTCGTTGTCGGTGATAGAAACATTCATCGTCATAAGATTCATACGTTCGCCACTTCCAGGATCTGCTCAATGTCTTCACCTTGAACCAATTGATCTAAATCAAGAAGGATTTTTACTGTATCGCCGACTTTACCAAGACCACTGAGAAAGTGGTTCTTCGCACTCTTTTTCATTGTCGGTGGTGTTTCTATGTCACCTGCTGGAATATCAATGACTTCAGATACGGAGTCTACGATCAATCCCACCAACATTTCATTCAGATTGACGACAACGATACAGGTACGCTCATTATACTCTTTTTCAGCCATTCCGAAACGAAGACGGACATCAATAACAGGCACAACTTTCCCTCTAAGATTGATCACTCCGCGTACGTACTTTGGAGTATCCGGAAGGTCGGTTACACGTTGTATTCCTATTATTTCGATGACATTCCTGATCTCAAGTCCGTACTCCTCTTCGCCCAATCTGAAGGTCAGAAACTTGTCTTTCTGCGTATCTTCCTCAACGTATTCAACGTCCAGCAAATCGTTATCTATAGATGAGCTTTTCTGCATCGGATGCTCCTTTCTTCTAAAAATTGCCTTATGCTATTTTCAATTCATTTCGTACGAAGTTGCCAACTTTGCCATGTTTCTACTTGAAACTTGAGCCTGCTCTATAATTCCTCGAATATCCAGGATCAAACTGATGTCACCATCACCTAGAATCGTACATCCTGACACACATTCCAGTTTGCCTATATAACTTGAAAGCCCTTTAATCACGATCTGTTGCTGTTCCAGTAATTCATCCACAAACAATCCGGCGACTCTTCCTTCATTTTCGACAATTGTAATGATGCCACTTTCAAGGGTTGTATTTGTTGGTTCGATTTCGAATAGTTCATGAAGTCTTACAACCGGAATAAGTTCATTTCTTATTTTCAATATCTCCTGTCCATCAGGAGTGACCGTAATGATATCCTTTCTAACTTGAAGCGATTCACGGATGCTGGTAAGCGGCATTGTAAAGCGTAAATTTCCTACTCGAATGATCATCCCATCGATAATCGCCAGTGTTAGTGGGATACGAAGAATAATCTCAGTTCCTTTTCCCGATTCGGATTGAACATCAACTTTACCACGGATGCTCTCAATGTTTTTCCTGACAACATCCATCCCAACACCCCTCCCCGAGATATCCGTAACCTCTTTCGCTGTTGAAAAACCTGGCTGGAATATGAGCTGAAATACTTGTAAATCACTCATCTCTGAGCAATCATTATCCAGAAGTCCTTTTTCACGCGCACGTTCTATCAATGCCTCCCGCTTGAGTCCCTTCCCATCATCACGAATACGGATCCAAACTTCACCACCGATGTATTCTGCCTCCAAAGTCAGCTTGCCAACTTCTGCCTTCCCTGCAGCCAGACGATCTTCCGGTTTCTCAATACCATGATCTATCGAATTTCTGATGATATGCACAAGTGGGTCGGCAATCTGCTCGATCACGGTCTTATCAACTTCAGTCTCTTCACCTAAAATTTCAAATTCAACCTTTTTCCCCGCCTTATGAGAAAGATCGCGCACCAGACGCACCATTCTTTTGAAAGTACCGGACAATGGGATCATCCTGATAGAATTGGCAATATCTTGAAGGTCACGTGTAATTTTATCAAGTTGCATTACTGCTTTATCAAAGCGATCCATTGAATGTGTGATCCCCTTGAGGTCAGGGTTTTGGGATACCATAACCTCTGCAATCACAAGTTCACCGACCAGATCGAGGAGACGATCAAGTTTTTCGACATCCACACGAATTGTCTGATATTGCTTATGCTGCTTTGGTTGCTCAAGTGGTTTCTTCTTATCCTGACGTAATATATTGTTCTCCTTAAGTGTACTCTGCTTATCTGTCTCTATAGAGTCATCTGTGTTTTTCGAGGAATTGTTCCCAGATTGAAGAAGTTGAACATCATCTTTTGTTTCCATTTCATGTGAAGCTAAGTCAGTTTTCAACTTTTCGGATTGCATCGTATCATCTAACGAGTCAGCTACTTCCTTGAAGTCTGAATGTTCATCAGATTCAGACGTATCCTCAGTGGAATTACACTCCTGGACAACAGCAGCCAGGTATGTTTTAAGACCTGGTAGTGCAGGGATAGATGGAGTTTTCCCGGCGGATAACTGCGACAACGCAGTACGTATAAAATCGAGAAATTCCAGAAGGGTACTGATTAATTTCTCGTGGATTACACTATCCTGCTCCCTGAATTGATCAAGTACGGATTCTGCCGCGTGGCTTATACTCTCCAGATCTGCAAACCCCAGGAATCCACAATTTCCCTTGAAACTGTGGAATGACCTGAATGCCTTTGTCACCAAATCACGATCTGCTGGATTTTTTTCCAGTCCCAGAAGATATTGTTCCGCATCATCAAGGAGTTGCTCTGCTTCAGAGACAAATTGTTCAACGATTTCAGGGGTGATTGCAAGTTCAGTTAAACTTGCTGAAGAATTATTGCTTTCATTTGCTGGTAATTCAGAATCAACTTCAGGTTCAGGTTCAGCATCATGTATAACAGGATTACTAAGTTTCTCTGTTGCATCCCCCTGTTTTTCCACCAGTGATTTACCTGTTCCATGTATTTCACTGATGGCTTTTCCCAACCTGGCTTTCATTTTTTTAACTTCAACTTCAAAACCTGAATCATCATAGGTTGTAACCGTCTGGTGAATAATCTCTCTTAGGAGATCACATGTATTAGTGAGGAGGTCGATGTGTTCGGATTTGAGCGAACCTTCACCCTTCCTGAAAAGATCAAGCAGGGTTTCAGCATCATGGGTTATGCTGCTTATGGTGGTTAAATCGAGAAATCCTGCCCCCCCCTTCATAGAATGAAACAGGCGAAAAATCGTGTTAATAGTATCCGAGTCAGGTTTACCATCATTTCTGGTTGAATTTTCACATTCAATAAAGAGAGGTTCTGCTTCATCCAAATCTTCCTGGCATTCCTCCAGAAATCCTAACAGAATTTCAATATTTTCATTGTGTTCCAAGGACATGAGAATTCGCTCCATTCGTTCCTGGCAGTGATCTTGATTTGGATCAGACCATCTTTTGTGCTTTGGTTGAGTGCAAGTGATATGCCATAAGGATATCAATCTATCTATTTGTATTATATCACTTTACAAACGCTTAGTATTGTTCAATTTTAGTCAGTAATAGTCACTTGCTCACTTTTAACCGCTCAGAATTACTCAATTGCTCAATATTGAGCAATTCACTTTGTTATAAAGCACCAAACAGGTCACCCACTTCATAACGTTCGAAGTGGGTGACTTGACGATCTTATTTAAAAATTGCTGAAATCTTCATCATCAAGGGAAATGATATCAGATGGTGCTAATTTTTTTGATTTTGGAGATGAATGACCGTTGCCATTTGAGGTTTCGCTTTTCACAGCAGGTCGATTACTTCCAGCTTTGGAATTTTCCATCAGATTCTCAGTCTGATAACTATTATTTCTCCCACTCAGCTCAAATTTGGCAAGCATCTGTTTCAATTGTGCTGATTGACTCGAGAGTTCCTCTGCTGCTGCTGCAGATTCCTCAGCACTTGCGGTATTGGATTGAGTAACACTATCTACCTGTTCCAAAGCAGTATTGATCTGTTCCACACCCTTTGCCTGTTCACCGGATGCACCAGCAATTTCAGCAACCAGATCATTTACTTTTGTAATGCTGTTTACAATTTCAGTTAATGCTTCGGCGGTGGAGTTGGCGAGTTCAGTACCCGCTACAACGCGTAATGTGGATCCCTCAATTAGTTCAGTAGTTTCCTTAGCTGCAGTCGCACTTCGCTGTGCCAGATTTCTTACCTCGTCAGCAACAACGGCAAATCCTTTACCATGAACACCTGCACGTGCAGCTTCAACAGCAGCATTCAATGCTAGCAGGTTTGTCTGGAAAGCTATTTCATCGATTACCTTGATGATCCGATTGATTTCACGTGAAGACTCGCTGATATCTTTCATGGCTGTCAGCATCTTCTCCATTTCACTGTTGCCTTTTCCTGCACCATTTCTTGCTTCATCGGCAAGTTGTTTCGCCTGTAATGCATTCTCTGCATTTATCCTGGTCTGCGCGGCTATTTCAGTCATGGAGGAAGAAATCTCTTCCAGTGAGCTGGCTTGTTCGGTTGCACCTTGAGAAAGAGACTGACTAGAGTCTGACACCTGATACGAACCGTTTGAAACCTGATCCGCGGTGGCATTCACCTGATCGAGGATTTCGTTCAGTGATTCCAGTGAGCGGTTAAGCGCCAACTTTATCGCAGCATGGTCTCCTTCATAGTCACCTTCAACCCTTTTCGAAAGATCATTTCTCGATAGAGATTCCAAAACTTTTTGTGCTTCCTGTACTGGTTTGATGATAGCATCAAGAATAGCATTGACTCGAATAACGATCTTTTTGAAATCACCATGATGATTATCTGCGTTTGCACGTATATTCAATTTTCCAGCTATCGCAGCATCAGAAAGTTCATTAAAATCAATAATGACTTTTTTCAAATTTTCTCTCACCTGCTCAATTGTTTCGTTGATAAAAGCCTTCTTACCCGGGAATTTTTCAAGCTCGGCGTCGAAATTCCCTTTTCCAAATTCGGCAACACAAGCCATGGCTTTTTTCTTGACCGTAATGTGTCCATTCACCATTTCATTAACACCTGATGCCATTTCCCTGAAAGCACCATCAAATTTCTCAATCGGGATAATCACATCAATATCTCCTTTATCATGCTCACTGGACATGATATTCATCTCTTCAATCAAGCTGGCAATTTTGTCACGAAGTTCCACCATCGAATGCGCGAGAATATCGTTGTTGGATGCAACTTTGATGTCTATATCCAGTTTCCCGTTCGCTAACTCTTTCGCAACCGCAACTTTTTCCCTCAGGCTGATTTGCATCTCACGGAATGAATTTGCCAGTTCGCCAATTTCGTCTGTTTGATTTATCCCGATCCGTTCATCAAGATTGCCAAGTGCGATTTCGCCAGCCACTAATTTGATTCGCTTGAGGGGAGTATTGATCTGTCGGGTTGTAAAAACGGCGATGAAGATACCAGCAACAATTCCAATTAAGAGAACAATTATCATCGTAGTGGTTGAACGCTTCATCGATGATTGAATTACACTTAGCTCATACTCTGATAATTCTGAAACCTGGGAATATATATTTTTCCCATCTCGCACAAGTTCTTCATTTGCAACAATAAATTCTGATTCGTTTTGATCAAGG
>JAIOHU010000297.1 GCA_019912845.1 bacterium | reverse complement strand
GCTTGGGGCTGTTTGTTCTTTCCAAACTACAGCTTACCCCAATTATAAAATACTGTTACCAAACATATCGACACTGAAAACAGCCCCAAGTTTAATATCCGCGTGAATTCTTATAGGTTTGAAGGGATATTCAACACTGGGCTACCAATCACTTTTCATCAGAGCTTGCTCATCACAGATTTGATTTTATCCTCCATGTGCGCAACTTTGTCACGACGGTCATCTATCTTGATCACTGATCCAACCCTGGAAACTCCCATCTTGAACAATTCTTCGTGCATCTTCTCACAGATTTCAAGGCAGTCAGAAAGTGACCCTTCAAGAGTCGTGAACATGGGATCCAGCCGATAAGTTACCCGATCATCCTTCGCGACAACAGCAAGGGCTTTTGCGACATATTCACTCAAACTTGTAGAATTTTGACCGCTGGGTGCGATACTGATTGCGACAATTGCCATGAGTTACTCCTTTTTGACTTCAGGGAAAAATATGCAAAGCGTTCCAAATAAGATCGATAGTATTCAACTCGAAACGGGAGGACTACTCCTCAAGTTCAAATTCCAACTTTGCTTTTTCCACGCCATTGATGTGAATCACTATTAAGTGTTTACCCGGATAATGTTTACGAGTGGTCAGATTTTTGAAACTGAGTTTACGTGTGAATGAGTGGTTGCCTGGTTCAAATATACCTTCACGCAACTGGAAAACCTTTTGAGATCGTTTACCATTCGCCTTGGCAAAATCGATCAGATACTCCAAGCGTAATTTTTGGTGTGATTCAGAATCAACCGAAAATTCAACAGTAAACGTAACATCCTCCCCAATTTTTATCTTGGGAGAGGAAATCGTTAATTGGGTTACGTGTACATTCTTAACCTCACCAAATCCAAAAAGCAGCAATGCCCTTTGATCTCCAGCTTTCAGAAGCGTCCTCATGGCATGTTTTACAAGTTTATCAGTGTTTTCTGTCTCCCCCATCCACCCCTCAGCCAGTTCAAAAGCAACCTCTGGATTATCTTTGCTGATGTCGTTCAGATTGTTGGCGACACTGCGTCTCACATCTTCGGAAATATCATTTCTCAGCATTGTCAAAATGGGTAGAATTGGTGTTGGATCTTTTTTCAAGGCGGGTATTGCAGTTGACCAGGGGAGTCGTGGACGGCACCCTTCACTGGCAAATCTCCTGACCTTTTCATGCTCATCGCCAGCGCACTCAACTATAAAAGCCATCGTTTTAGCTAAATCTCGGTTCAGAAAGGGACGAATGGCGAATTCGGAGGTACCATACTTTGTAAAATGCTTCAGCGCTTCTAAAGATACCTTCCAGTCGTGCATACCGAAATTCTGGACATAATCAGGGGGTACCAAACATTCAAATCCTTCAAAATCAGGTATTGCTTGGGCAAGTACTTTTATCGCTTCGGGATATTGTAATTTCAGGTGATCATGTAAAACGAGGGAGGTACGTCGTAATTTCGCCAGAATCTCTAGATCAGACCAATCATCCGATTGCAGCTTCGCCAAAAAGAGTTCTTCTTCAAAAGTGGGATGGTGGCGTTGAATCGATTCTGCCATTTTGCGTAGCGAAGATGTTGTGAAATAGGTGTCTTTGAGTTTATCTGCCATATTCCGTCCAGGGAAGGGTAAAATGTATCCGATCAGCTACTCGGAGGACCTAATTTTATTCGCATTGTCCCAGACAGGACTTTTTCAGGATCGAATGTCGGAGTTGCACTTAATGGTAACGGTGGTAGTTCTATACTCGTGATTTTTTCCCCGCGCTCCTTTATCTCTTCGGGATCGGGTTCCAGATAATCTTCACGATCAAGGGTTTCTCGAATCCTCTCTGAAACTGAACGGTAGTATTTTGCTGATGCTGAGTTTCCCGTTCGTTCCATCAGGGTGGCATAGTCCTCAACCACTTCGATCATTCCCGGATGATTAGGGCCGAGGATAAATTCACGTATTTCTATGATTCGTTGGAATAAATCTTCTGCCTCTGTTGATTTGCCGCCATGAGCGTAGAGATGGCCCAAAAGATACAAGAGCACCTGGTAATCTGATTTTCCGATTGGGATATTTTCCGGCCAATTCGATAAACTTCTTTGAAGCAACTGGGTCGCCTCTAGAAGTCTATTCTTACTGATAAATTCTGCGGCACGATCTCTTATCATTTCTGCAACAGAATGTGCCTGATTGCCGTCATTCGCCAGAACAAGAGCACTATCCGACTCTTTTTTGTCCTCATTGTAGAGATACTCATCGACCGCCCCCATATCAGAAGCTGCTTCCTGATAGCCGGAAGTTACACGGTAATTTTGATTTGTCGCTATAACCAGCAATACTGTGACAATAATAACTGTAATCACCAGAATAGAGGTCAGGGTCATATCAATTTCGGTCGCTTCATACACCGAGAATACGAATTGAAAGCCGACGAATTTTCTTTCTTCATTAACGATCACGTACCAGGGTGGGAATAATGCGATGAGGATGAGGATCAGTGCAGCGAGGATGATAATAATCCGCTGACCACGATTCAGCATCGGAGTAAATTGTTGGGGGGCTTTGTTCTGCAACTGTTTCCCGGGTTTATTGATTGCAATCTTGACTGAAAGTAAAAGCAGGTAGTTGAACAATGCAAGAGCTGGAAATAATCGTGAATCACGTTTGCTTATCTCGTATCAATATCCTCCCTCCAAAAAGCAGTGTTGCTGATAAAGTTAATCCGATGTAAATCGGCTGTATTCCCAAAGGGTAGCCCTGCCCGTAACTGCCATTCAGAGTCCAGAAGAGCGTAACACCACCAGCAAGGAGCATTGCGGGAAAGACAATTTTACCAGAAAACAGTGGATGCTTTGTGAATGATCCTGCCATCGGCAACAGAAGCATGGAGGTACCAATGCTACCAAGATCATGCCAGATGCTCACTGCGGATTCTTTCCAGACAGCAATCAGAATTGCCAGCAAAGCAGATAAAACCAGTCCAACTTGAATATGACGGTTACTCAGGGGATTTGCGATACGATAACGATACCTTGCGACGATGTCCCTTCCGAGAGTTTGAGCGGCGAGAAACGAATAAGAATCGACTGTTGACATTACAACAGACAATAGTCCCAGATAGAATAGACCCTGCAAACCAATGGGCATCAAGTTTTCCGCTAGCAGGGGATAGCTGAGCATAGGGTTTGCATCGTCGGAAAGCAGCGCTCGTGCATAAAGTCCGCTGAATGTGGCAAGGAAATCAAATACAATCCAGAATAGAATCGAAATTAAAATTCCATTACGTGCAACTTTTTCGTTCTTTGCCGCAAAACAACGTTGATAAAAAGAGGGTTCGATAAGTGTCGCCAGAGCAATAAAATACCAGACAAAGAGCGCACCCGGCGGATTGCCACCATGCCAGACCAAATGGGAATCGGGGAGGTT
>JAIOHU010000296.1 GCA_019912845.1 bacterium | reverse complement strand
GTGTGTGGGTGTATCTCTACTGGTGCTGATGATGCTGATCCAGATAAAAAATGAGTATAAAAGCGAAAAAATAAGCGAAGATCAGAATTCAGATGAAGAGAGTACCGTTGAGGAAGAGCAGAACTCACAACAAATGACGATATCAGGTGAAGGTGATACCTACTCACCTGTTCGTTGAGAATAAAAAATACATTTGGCGGCCAATTATTGGTCGTTCTCTTTTTATAGCTGATGAAGAGAATTATCATTTTATCCAGGGAGGAGAGGGTTTAGATGCCGGATGTTAAACCGTGTAGTGTTGTCAGTTTGTTGACGGATTTCGGGCTTCATGATGATTATGTGGGGGAAATGCATGCAACAATCTGCCGAATTGCCCCCCAGGTACGAGTTATCAACCATTGCCATGATGTACCTCCCGGAGATATTGTGGGAGCGTCGTTTCTTTGGACAAAAGGATACGACTACTATCCCGTTGGTACAGTACATGTAGGCGTGGTGGACCCGGGTGTCGGGAGTGACCGTGGAATTATTGCTACAGATATTCATGGACACATTTTTCTCGCACCGGACAATGGATTGCTTGCGCCGTTGCTGGAAATTCATAAGCCGGAACGAGTTTATTCAGTAGAAAATAGAGAGCTGTTCCTTAGTGAGATATCGAACACATTTCATGGACGAGATATTTTCTCTCCAGTTGCAGCTCATCTGGCGACAGGAACAAAAATTGAGGAAGTCGGCCCCAGAATTTTTTCCTGGAATGAGGAGGTCAATATCGATCCAGTGACCTGGGAAGATGGGCTCATGGGCAGGGTGATGTGGATTGACAGATTTGGCAACCTGGTTACGAACATTCCCGAATCCCTGTTGATAAACAAGCGCGTGCGGATCGCCGGGCAATTTCCCAGGCTGGTAAAAGCATTCTATGAGGGACGTTTAGGTGAGGCGGTTTACTTGATCGGGAGTAAAAACACCGTTGAAGTGGGGATACGAGATGGTGATGCCGCACGAACTCTCGGAGTTGGTGTTGGCGAACAAGTACTCCTTGTAAATTGATAAGTTGTTCTTACAGTTAGACTTGATGGATACAATAGCTTGAAGTGGGTCTTATCAGGGCAAATGGACATAACACGGATTCGTTGACAATGGTCATTTCCGAGGTTTAATGTCGAAACAGGTGAAATAATCCACCTGAATGATGTAATTGCACAAGAATTCTTAGGGAGAATGTATGAGTCGTCGGTTACAGTTGGATATCACTCGAATGTTTGCTGATGCAGTTGGCAAAGATTTCGGAGTTTCCAGAGATGAAGTTGACGCTCTTGAACCCCGCTTGAAAGCACTGCTTCAGGGACTCGAAGCCAAGCGTAAAGGTGGCACTCTACCATTCTATGATCTCTGCGATGCAGAGGATCGTTTCTCGCGGATTGAGGACTATGCCGCTAAGGCGAGGACAAAGTTCAAGAATGTTGTTGTGCTTGGTATCGGTGGTAGTGCGCTGGGAGCAGTAGCGTTGCGGGAAGCGTTAAAACCACTTCACTGGAATGAACTCCCGGATGACAAACGTGATGCGCCACGGCTATTTGTTCCAGATAATTCAGATCCTGAATTGCTCGCTGCCATTATGGATATCTGCCCACCGGAAGAGACGCTCTACAACATAATAACAAAATCCGGCACAACCGGCGAGACCATGGCAGCGTTCCTGGCAATCTTAACCCCTTTGAAAGAAGCATTGGGCGATAAATACCGTGAACATCTGGTATTTACAACCGACCCCGCAAAAGGCAACTTACGTGAGCTCTCACGTACTGAAGGCATTACGTCATTTACCATACCACCGGGCGTGGGGGGACGGTTTTCTATTTTTACACCAGTCGGTCTGCTACCTGCTGCCCTGCTTGGCATTGACATTCGAAAAATGATGAGTGGTGTTGCAGAGCAACGCGAACGGATATTTAATCGCAATTTTGATGAAAACCCATCAGTGGCTTATGCGACCCTGCAATTTCTCTCGAATTCGGTTCGTGGTCAAAATATACATGTGATGATGCCCTACTCGAATGCAATGTTCCGCACAGCGGATTGGTTTCGACAACTCTGGGCGGAATCTCTGGGAAAACGCAATAATTTGAAGGGTGATACGGTTTTCACAGGACCGACACCTGTTGCAGCACTGGGAGCTACCGATCAGCACAGCCAGGTGCAATTGTATGTTGAAGGTCCCAATGATAAAACCTTCACCTTTATTTTTCCGAAACATTACCGACGTAAAGTCAAGAGTGGAAAACACTTCCCCGATATGGAGGCGATCGATTATCTCGCTGGCAAGGGAATGGATGAACTGATTATTGCTGAGGGGAAAGCCACTCAACGTGCGTTGACAAGTGCTCACCGTCCCAATATGGCTTTCATTATGGAGGAGATTGCAGAGGATACTGTCGCTGGGTTGATGTATATTCTGGAAGCGGCAACTCTTGTTGCTGGTGGCTTGTATGAAGTAAATCCGCTCGATCAACCGGGTGTAGAGGCGGGGAAAATCGCGACATACGCTCTTCTTGGAAAATCCGGTTATGAAGAGGAGCGAGCGACGATTCAGAAAGAAGATGAACGGGAAGCGAGAATCATCTAACTGATGATGGAACTGGTATAATCAACATGACTCCCAACCGGATAATGCTGCAGGAAGGAGATTCACTATTTCGAGAGGGAACCTCTCTGCAAAACGCATATTTACTTCTCGATGGTAAAATTCGCTACACACGTACCACCAAGGATGGTGAACGTTTGCTCGGATTTTCACTGATGGGTGAGTTGATTGCGTGGGAGGTTTTCTACAGCTCTAAAGTATTTGATTTTTCCGCAGAAGCCGACACAGATTGTATGTTGCTTGAAGTCTCAAAAGAAAATTTCCGTGGAGAATTGAATCACCTTCCCGAATGGCTCTCAGAATGGTTTCACTTTCAGCTCCTCAATAATCAACGTAAGCAGATCAAACATGGAATGGATACTGAAGATATCTACAGTATCTGCAATCTTCTGCACGCTTTCCTGCGTATCATGGACCTGGGCGCAAACCGTGATCTCCTCAAAGGTTCATACAAGCAAGTGACTGAAGAGATGGCGAAGTCCCTGCCAAGAATGAGAGCATGGATAAAACCAATACTGAAAGAACTCTCAGAAATTGGACTGATAGACCTGCGTGATGCTGATCCCATGAATCCGTACTTCATGCTTCCAGATCAGAAACTCTACCTCGCTTTCCTTCACTATCTTCAAGTTTCTGCAGACCTGCCAGAAGGTATGCATGAATATCTTTTGAAGCTGAACCCCATCGAATTGACCAATGAAGCAGGAGCATTGCTGGATGCGATGCTCACTGATCCTGAACTTTCCGAGCGAATGTTTGAGCCTGAAAGGTCAATGGTACACCTTCACCATAACCGTTTGAACGATTTGTTTCAAACACAATACCCCGGGACACAGCTTGATTCTTTTCACCCCTGCCTTGCCGAGCTCGAGCAACATGGGGCTTTTACGCGTATTGTTGACAACCAGGAGCAGTCGGTGTTTGCGAACATGCGTAACATTTTGAGAATAAATATGTTACGTGATCCCAACACTAATTTCGCCGATATAACAGAATTTCTCTGCGAAAAATTTGCAGAAATGCGCCAGAATCTCTTCGATTTTATCTGAGAATCCTATTACCACGATCGCTACTTTAATTGATTTCAAAGTACACCCATCACTAGACAATTCATTCGACAATTCAATTTGTCATCCAAATTATTGTTATTTCGATATTTATCGCCCGAGAGACATGAGAGACTGAATTTCATTTCCAATTCACTGGAAGCCATTTCATTCTATACCTAAATTGCAATGTTATGCGAAGTTGAGGGACTTTGCTGAGTCAGGATTGTTTCGGTATCTGAACAGTAGCTGGCTGGAGAGAGTACGGGAGATGGAGTACGGCTGTGAGTGCTGATGTCCGCTCCCATAATATGCGAGGCAAACATGAAACGATTGATGCTGGTTATACCCAGCACACTCTTGATCTGCGTGATTTTATCCTTCAGTGCTTCGGCTGGGATTCAATCCTACCAGATAGATTTACCTACCCGAAGTTTTACCCCTGATCCAGATATTGAGGCTTTTTTTGATGTTTTTGATGGTACGACCGAAGCTGCTGCAGTGGTTCAGTTGAAACGGCATATCAACCGTTCCGAACGTCAGCATTACAGCGACAGTGGCATCCATCTGCAAAAATATATCAGTGGTGGAGCATGGACAGCATATATTGAGAAAGATGTTACCAGTGCAATAGTAAAAAGTCTGGAAATCCGCTGGATGGGCTTTCTCGATCCAAAGGACAAGCTGAGTGCTCGTGTTGCCGCAGGAGAGACACCTCCCTGGGCAGAACTGGATAATAACCGTGAAGGTCTGGCAGTTCATTTTATGAAACCGGTTTCTGCCGATCAGGCTGAAATGATCCTCTGGAACGAGGATATGGAAATTGGTTCTTATATAAGACTGCTTCACGTCTTCTATGCCGGTGGTGACAAAGATGTTAAAAATCGTCTTGCTGAGCATCCTCAGGTACGTTGGATCAGCTACATCGGACCACCGATGGATGCAGTGAATTCCGGCGCAAGGCAAACCACACGTGCACAGGAAGTACAGGATCCTCCTTATGAGCTTTCCGGGCAGGGAGTGACAGTCTGTGTCTATGATGCTGGTATCTCGGATGCAGATCATCCAGATTTTGAAGGTCGTCTCACTCGTCAGGAAAATGGTGGTGATAGCGATCACCCGACGCATGTCGCGGGTAGTGTCGGAGGAAATGGAGCTGATCAGTATCGTGGTATGGCACCAGAGGTGACCATGGTATCCTACGAATATGACGCTTGTATCCCCAACTGCCTCTACAACAGCCCTCAGGATATAGAAGAGGATTACCTCGAAGCCGTGACTGAGTTTGGAGCTGCAATTGCAACAAATTCCATCGGCGCAAATATCCCCTATAACGGCTACCCTTGTGAATGGGCAGGTGATTACGAGATCACCAGCGCACTTCTGGATACAATCGTTGCCGGTGCATTAGGCGAAGATATTATTGTAACATTTGCAGCAGGAAATGATCGTAACCCTGATCGTTGCGGAGAGTTTTACAATACCATGGGAGTACCAGCTGCGGCAAAAAATGTTATCAGTGTCGGCGCAACGGATGATAATGATAACATGTCCTCATTTTCATCATGGGGCCCTGTTGATGATGGAAGAATCAAGCCTGATGTATGTGCTCCAGGTGTCAATATTCAATCCTGTCTGGCAGGCGGTGGACACGGTGGCATGAGTGGAACCAGCATGGCGACGCCCGTCACTGCAGGTAATGTAGCCCTTATGGTTGAAACCTGGCACAGTTATGTCGCGGATGAAACCCCAAAAGCTGCCACCATAAAAGCCATTCTTTGCAACTCAGCAGAAGACCTGGGCAACCCTGGACCCGATTATGTGTTTGGTTTTGGCAGAATTGATGCGGTGAATAACATAGAATCCATCATTCAACTTAGATACTACGAGGATGTAGTTGAAGATGATGGTATTGTCACTAACCAATTTTATGTGCCCGCTGGACTTGAAGAGTTGAAAACAACCCTGGTCTGGACTGATTCACCAGGTGAAGCAGAAGATGATGCTGCAGACCTTATTAATGATCTTGATATCGTCTTGATTTCTCCCGATGGTGATGAATTTTTGCCCTTTATTCTTGATCCTGAAAATCCTGCAGATGATGCGACCACAGGTGTAAACTTCCGCGACAATGTTGAACAGGTACTAGTCGCCAACCCAGATGAGGGAATGTGGTCATTCCGGGTGGAGGGCACTGACATACCAGCAGGGCCGCAGGAATTCAGTGTTGCTGCCAATGTACCCCTCGATCCAGAGTTACTCGTCATTACCGGCTTTGTGACTGATATTGAAACAGGCGATCCTGTTGAAGATGCAAAAGTGTATCGTGAAGGTTTGACTTATTGGGCGATCACCGATGATGAGGGTTTTTATACCTACTATGTTGTTGGCGGTGAGGATTTCACCATAAACTCTGAATCGTTTGGCTACCGTAGACAACGCGCCTTTGTCTTTGCCAACGATGAATTTGGAGTGATTCGTAACTTTGAAATGATTCCACAGGAGTCTGGAACGATTGCTGGCAGTGTTGATTTGGCTGGTGAACCAGCTCCGAATGTTACGATCAGCACAACTCCTCCGACATTTACAACAACAACTGATGGCAATGGTGAATTTTCGCTGGATATTCCCGGTGATGCATTATATACCGTTCGAGCTTCTGTTGGTGGACTTAATGATGTCGAACGTGTTTTTGTTGTCGCTGGTGAGATCACCCAACTGGTTTTTTCGCTTGACTTTGATGTCAATCGAGTTTCCGGACCAGATAAGATGGGCTACATCGCAATCCAAAGCTCTGATAATCACCCCTTGGCACCTGTTTATAATTGGATTGAGATTGACCCATCTGCGGATGGAGCAGGTACACGCATCGACTTTGAAGGGGAAGAGGACGCTGTAGTTGTCGAACTACCCTTTACTTTCCGTTATTATGATCAGGATTACACAGAGTATACAGTAAACGAAAATGGTTTCTTCTGCTTTGGTGATGTAACTGATGATCCTGAACCAGCCGACTATTCAAACTCTCCGCTTCCAGATGAAGATGGTCCCCCTGCTTTAGTCGCACCATTCTGGGAAGACATGCGAGCGGAAGTGACCAACTTCTCGTATTATTACGATGAGGCTGAAGCTATCTATATCCTTGAATGGTATCAGACACGTCAATGGCCGGAAGATGGAACACTTGAGACCTTCCAGGTAATTTTATTTGATCCATCGGTACATGAAACCCATACCGGAAATGGCAACATTCTCTTCCAGTATGCTGATATTGAAGACCTCGGAAATGCAACAGTAGGTATTGAAGATCATACTGAAACCGACGGTATTCAGATTCTCTATTTCAGCAATGGTGAAGAGCCGGATGGCGGCTATGACCCCAATGCTGCTGAGATTGTCGATGAGTCAGCAATCCTGTTCACACAAGCGGTTGGTTCACTCTCGGGGACAGTCTCGCTGATTCCCGATGGCGATGCTCAGATGATATCTGTATCTGATGGCATCCATCAGGTTTTCTGCGATGAGGATGGCAATTACAGCTTCCCAGCTATTTCGGGAGGATTTCAGGCGATTGAATTTACTCTCCCAGGCTATGAAGCCCTCAGTGTTGGAGTAAATATCGAGGTGGATGATAATTCAGTGTTGGACACTGAACTATGGGCTCTGAATGCGCCGTTGAACGTGAGTGGTTGGCTGAATGTAGATGAATTCGACCTCACCTGGTCTGCACCGAACCATGATGAATTAGATGAGTTTCTCTCACGATATAAAGTCTATGTAAATGGTACATTCATAGCAGAGGTCGAGGGGACAACATACTCCTCTGCTCCACCAAACCCGGATGAGATGGCAGTTTATTGGGTGACAGCACTTTATGCTGGTGGTGAATCAGATACAAGCAATCATGTTTATTATGATCCCGATGGAAATCAGGATCCCATCCAGACTTTTGAATATAGACGTCGTTATTTCGAGCTGACTTCATTGCATGTAACACCACCCAGCCTGAACGCTATGGACATTTTCGGAGATATCCCCGAACTGAGTATCGTCTATCAGGATGATGGTGGAGTCGTGATCCCACCCTTCATAAATACAATTGGAGAAATCGACTATCGTGAGGGGTATCAGGTCTTTTGCCAAGAAGGATCTAGCTTAACCATCCAGGGTCCGTATGTCGACCCGACAATTGAATTTAACCTGATGCCAAACCGTTGGAATTGGCTGGCATTCCCATTCCCATACGAAATTCCTGTCGAGGAAGCTCTGAGTACAATCGAAGAGCAGATTATCGGCATTCAAGATGATCAGGGAAGAATCTGGATTCCGGGTCTGGTTAATTCGCTTGGGAACCTTCGTCCGGGTGATGCCTATTTCACCTTCACGAATGCGGAAGTAACCTTCCAGTATAATGATGCTGCAGCATTGGGGAATGTTGCATCCGATGTTCATGAGCTGCCTCTTGTTGAAAATGGACCTACTCCAACTGGTAAACCCTGGAATGTTTTGGTCTCTCTGAACCCCGATATTATACAATCGCAGACAATTACCGCTGAGATTTATGACGGCAATATCCTTGTCGGTAAGGGAGTTCTCTGGGATGATGAACCGGTCACTCCGATTGTCACCTGGGAGGGATCAGAAGAGCATAACCTTGAAGGATTTACTGTTGGTCACAAGGTTAGTATTGTAATACGTGACAGCCAAGGCAACAAACTGCCGGTACGGACTGGTTCAGATGACTTGAACTTCAAGGATGGTGCGTTTGGGTTGATGCAACTCGAAGCCATTGAACTTCCAGGTGAGTTCACAGTTTCGCCGGCATACCCGAATCCATTCAATCCTTCGGTAACTGTACCCTTTGCCTTACCAAATACAGGTGAAGTGGAGTTTAAAGTGTTTAACCTGCTGGGACAGGAGAGCTTCAGCCATAGTTCCCAATACGCTGCGGGTTATCACTCTTTCCACTTCTCAATTGATCAGGCGCAACAGGAGATGGGAAGTGGTGTTTACTTCCTGCAAGCACACTTTGATGGTCAGGTTCGTACTCTGAAAATAATGCTGTTAAAATAGTTCGCAGGTCATACCAGATCATATTGATACGCGGGATTGGGCTAGCCAGTCCCGTGTTTTTTATTTGAGGGATTTCGTGGAGCGCCACACTCCAGTGTGGTATTCCCACCTCGCGTCATCCCGGTGATGAGTTGGGCCGGGATCCAGGAAGCAACTGATATAATAGATGTTAGAATTATGGACAAGCATTCTCCGCATGGGCGGCATGTATTCTGGCTTGGGATTTATCCCAAGTCTAATAATTCCCTTGACTCTCTAAGCCGATCTATCTAAGCCGATCTATTAGACCCTGGATAAATCCAAGGCAAAGCACTATCTCAATAAAATCACCTTCTGCACAGCATTTTCGTTACCCGTCTGCACCTTCAGGAAGTACACACCACTTACCAATTCTTCGCCAGCGTCAATAGTAAACCGTTGCTGACCCGCAGGATACAACGCCACCCGCTCAAACTGCAACTGACCGAGGGTGTTGTAGAGTTGAAAACGTACCTCGCTCTGCGCTGGCAAGGTGAAAGGAACGGTTAAGGTCGAATTGAAAGGGTTGGGATAGACAGTTCCAAGCACAAATCCGTCCGGTATAGACGTTTCGGCTGTTGAGCTGGCAGATACTGTTACCTCAGCGTACGGTCCTTCCCCGAAAAACGAACCCGGTTTAACCACAGAGGACACAGAGAACACAGAGGAAACCTGAGATTCCGCAACATCTTCGGATGTCGCGGAACGATTGTGTTCATCAACATAATCCCCCCTTTCATCAACAACTACCCCGCGTTCATCAACATCCGAAGATGTTGATGCATGTTGGTTGATTCCAATCGTTCTACTACTCGCATCAACGACCTTCACCACGATCTCATTCCCCGGCGTAAACCCAACCAGTCCATATTCCGGGAATCCCTGCCAGCAGACAACAGGGTGAATATCCGATTGTTCATCCCATTCAGATGCTCCCACCAGCGTTTCTCCATCATATACCTTAATACTTGCTGGTTCAAGGTTTTGCAAGGTCTGGTCTGGATGTACAAGTATAATGTATGGTTTTCCAGTAGGTTGAACAGTACTGACAAAGTCGTTCACGGCACGGATTAAGCCATCATCTTCATCATCAAAAGGAAAACCCTCCCACGGATCAACATTGGGTGGCAAATAGTATTGAAAATCCCAGTCAAAACCACTGAATACATAATAGCCTTGACCCGGTTGAAGCTCTTCAATGGTGTCTACTAAATAAGGAATGCAGAATCCACCCTCATCATCCATGATGATAGATATCTCATCATACATGAAATCTAATGCTTGTTGCAGTGGTCTGGGATATGGGAAGGGATAACCGATCCAGCTCCAACGGTTCGCATCAACATGATATTCTGTCTCTGGATCAATAAACGAGACAAAATCATATTCCATAGGATTTAAGCCATCCCAATCATAGGGAATTACCGTGAAAGGTTGTTTCAACGTATCTATATCATCAACAAATACAAGGTAGGCTTCACTTAGATCAACCGGGTCAATAGTGTTCACCAGGTCAGGAATGTAAATACTCCCATCATCTTCGTATGCTATTTGCAAATGATCGAGTGATTCGAAGTAATACCTAGCATTGAATGAATCCGGGTGAACATAAGAAGTGATCAAATGAAAACGGTTCCCATTTAGTGCATTTTTCATAGGAAAAGACATTGCAGGTGCGCAATCATAAACGATCAAAGAGGAATTGTTACTAGAATTACCTACAAAGGCATAGCGACCAGATGAATCGGTAGCTATGGCGTTAACATTCGATCCATTTACATATCCACAAACTAAAACATTATCAGGATCTTCAACATTCTCTAGATAAAACTTTGAAGGTCTTCTTGGTCTATCATCTACAACCTTATAATACTTATATCCGTTGAGAGCTATTGCCTCTGTTCCCAATGTAGGACCTTCACCCATTAATTGGGGATTAAAAGGATCGGATACTTCCAGAATAAAGGTTGCACTGGCTTCTAAATAAACTCTATCGTCTTTTTTCGCTATAAGATGTGCTGTATCATGACCGGAATCCCAGTATGAACAAAACAAAAAATCATTGTTATCAAGTATCTCATATATCAACAATCCATTATTAACACTTATAAACATATAATTATTTTCGATAATAATCTGATACGGCGTATAGTCTCCAAGAAATAAAGTAGTTATATAGTTCTGATTCTCAGGATCATTTAAATCAAACAACCGTATACATTGATTTTCTTGATCATTGACATATGCAAGATCATTCTCTATAAAAGCAAATCCTGAAAAATTAGTATCCTCATAATCTCTGCTGAATACAACTTCAGGCTCGAGAGGGTTGAAAATATTTAGGATACCTACATTTTCAAATCCTGTAGAAATTAAAAATGGGTAAAAGACACCGATTCTATATGTTAAAAACTCATCGTTTCTAATATTGTTAATTAATTCGATATCTATTGGTTCAGATATATCAAATACAAATAAACCATCGATAGTTTTTGCATATAACAAAGAATTATGGCATATAAAGTTTCCCCATCTTAAATCGTCATAAGTATATATGTTTTTTTGGATTAAATTGTGAATCTGTGTAATTCCGAGTGCTGGTAAAAAAGCACAATAGAGCATGGCTAGTGAGTATATTTTCAACTTCATAACATCCTCTCAAATATTACATGAGATAGAGATACACATATTCTATCTCATGTAATTGAAGGTAAGAGTCTACTTCAGGAGTATTGCTTTTTTCACGACGGTTTGTGAATTGTGTGAAATCGTAATAAGATAGACACCACTCGCAAGATCATATCCAATCGAAGTAGCATTAAACTCAAAGCGGTGGGATCCAGCTGAATAGGTCTGATTGTTGGATACTACAACCTGACCTAGAACATCATAAACCATGATTTTAACAGCACCTCTTCTATGAATCTTGAATGGAATTGTTAAGGTAGGATTAAACGGTGATGGGTATCCCTCTCCAACTTCCAGGCCATTCTCGCCTGGGTCAATCACCATGTCGTTCATCTCAGCGGTCAAATTGATTTCGGCATAGGGACCAATTCCCAATTGGAGGTTTTCTTCTGCCAGGTGTGCGAGAAGAACCTCATCATGATCATCCCTCACAACAAGGCGCATACGGTTACCACGTTCAAAGCCCTCAATTTCTAAATTTGAATCGCCACGCCTGGCTGTAACGATCGTAAAATCACGGACGGGTGGCGTGTAGCTTGCTACATATTTCATGTTTTTATTTAGACTGTCCATCACAACCTCACCTCAATTATTCTTGGGGGGGGGATGGAAAGGGGGCGTGTCAGCCACCCTTTCACAGAAGACAAAGAAGATTTCCCCCAAACAGCCAATTTCACCCGTATGGTAAACCGAAAGCATCAAACGAGTTGGTGCCTGCAATAAAATATACCAC
>JAIOHU010000295.1 GCA_019912845.1 bacterium | reverse complement strand
CATTTTCCTGACCCAGAAACGGCAGGGATACAGGATACTCGATGTATCAGACCCTTCGGTTCCGGTTCAGATAGCCCAATTCTCTTTCTCGGATGATGCACGGAAACTGCTTGTTCAGGATGATTTACTCTTCTGCATAGATGAAGGTAATCGAATAAACATCGTGAATATCTCAGATGTAAATCATCCTGTCCCGGTATCAGAAATCACACTTCCCTTCATGACTGTTTTCGATCTTTATTACGAAAATCGGATCCTGTATGTTATTGAGGGGACGATCCGTGGTGTCAGGATGTATGATTTACGGATTCCTGCAACTCCAGTGTTCCTGAACGATTTCAACTATCCGTCATGCAGGTCATTCGTCAAAAATGGCGATTATGGTTACCTGGCTGCTTCCTGGTATCTACTCGTTCTGGAGATGAGCAATCCCTCCAATCCGCAACTTATCACGACCATCAATACTCATGGATCAGATATAGAAGAAATGGCTATTGAAGATGATTTTCTATTTCTGACGAAATACCGTGGCGGGCTGGAAGTCTATTCGCTCGCCAATCCCGAAGCCCCAGTCCTGACCGGATATCACCGTGCCTTCTGGAGTACAGGGCTCGAGATAAATGCCCCGTACGCTTATGTTGCTGACGGTGCAAGTATGAGGATATTTGATTGCAGTGAAGCGTTGGTTGCGAATGACGTTGAGGGTGAATCTCCAACACCTGTCAGCTTCACAATTGAAAATCTGTATCCGAATCCATTTAATTCAACTTTGACGATTCATCTCAGCCTGCCAACCAGTAGTTCAGTAACCATCAGCTTGATCAATTCTCTTGGGCAGGAGATGAGTGCGGTTGAACGTTCCTGGTCTGCAGGGGAACATCTTTTTACGTTGAATGCTGACATATTTCCGAGTGGGATTTATTTTGTCAGAGTGGATGCCGTAAACGAGACCAGAATTCAGAAGGCGATCCTTTTGCGCTAGTGGATGGTATATCCTGGAATGAAGGATTGGCCCCGGTTTTTCAAGGGTCTAATTGCTCCATTACCAGGGTTATTCACTGGGATTGGCAGAAAACGATCCATTCGGAGTGTCTAATACCTTTCCCTGAATATATAACTCTGGATCAATTTGCCCGCTCCAATCGCGTGTGCGCCACCCGTGACCAAGACAGAAGCGCATCCCTACACGTCATTGCGACCGAAGCGAAGCAATCTGAGGGGAATAGCACAATGCGGGATTGCTTTCATCACTTTGTTCCTCACAATAACAGCTTCTATAGGGTCACCCACTCAGCCCAGTTTCACTCCCCTTCCCTCACTTCACCAGCAACAACCTGTGACGGCTGATCTCACCTTCCGTACTTTCCATGATTAAAAAATAGGTACCCGTTGCACCGGGAATATTGATATTCAGCTCGTGAATCCCGCTGGATAATAAAATTGCAGAACGTTCAACAGCCACTCGCCCCAGTAAATCAACTACACTCCAAACAACCTCACCCGCTCGGGGTAACGCCATCTTTACGGTAACGGACCCATTAAATGGATTCGGATGGATCGATTGTATGACAAAATGCTCGGGTAAAATCGGAGTTTCCAGCTCCTCCACATCCGTGGCAAAAAACGACCATATTTGGTTTGACCAAGTGGTGTCACTGGAATCATTGACCGCGACAACCTGCCAGAGCGATAACCGCTCCCACTGGGGAAGAGGTACAGCGATAGTAGAGTCCAGACCTGCCGGATACTCCCAGACGACAACGGAATCAGCTCCATCAATAAGTTGCAGGGTGTAATGGACCTCTCCGATACCGTTTGGGATGTGCGAATGATACCAGCTAAAAGTGTTCAGCGAATCATTCAGATAGGCACCATCCTCGGGAGAAAAAAGATCGAACGGTGCAGGCGGTTCCGGAGGAGGGGGGACTTCTGTCACTTCAAACTGCCAGCTATCACGGCTCAGGGTCTCGAGCCAGAGCGGATCGAGGCAACGTACCCGCCAGTAATAGACACCAATCCCCAATCTCAAACTGTCGAGGTGATTGGTGGTTCCTAGCTTCCAGCGTCGAGTGATATCTGGATCAAACTCAGGGTCGGTCGATATCTCCACCCAGTAACGCAGGGAGTCGCCAAGGTTCGGATCAGTGGATTCACCCCATTCGAAGGAAACGGGGAAATGGGTAGTGAAGCCATCTGGAGGTGAGAGTAACGCAAACTCTGAAGGAGGCTGAAAATTTGTAAAGGGGGTATCAGACCAGTGTGCAACATCGACATCAACTGCAATAGTATCACCTCGACCCAATGGATTCAGAACTTCATGATATGGACCTGTCAAATGTCCCCAGTAATTGTTTTCCACTACTACCGTATTTATAGCATTTTCCAGTCGTCCAACAGCCCGACCGTTACCAATAAAATCATTTCGAGTCAAGAGAAGTGATGCATGATTGCCAGGATAAAAAACAAAGTCATCAGACATATTGTTAAGAATCAGATTCCCCGTTCCAGTAGCCACAGGCGACAAATCATTGGTCCGACAGACAAACAAGATACTTCTCCAAGCTTGATTGGAACGGAATATATTATTGGTAAGTGAGCAATCGGTCATAATATCGAGTGCCGCTGCACCCCAATCTGCTACATTGCCATCAAAAAGATTATTTTCGAATATAGTGATTCCTTCATTCATGACGACTTGAGCACCTGCTCCGTACCCAATCTGAGGAATATCATGCGGTGCATGGTTTTGATAGAATCTATTTGATAATAATCTCACATTAGATGAGTTTGTTACTGCTAATCCTGCTCCTTCACTTGAGATATTCTCATGTATATCATTGTAACGGAAGATTACTTCCGATGACCTGTTTATAAAGAGACCACCTCCCAGAAATTGTGCTGAAATATTATTCGCAAATGTATTATTTTCGACGGTTAAGTTTTGATTTGCGATCAAGTTACTTCCGCCGCCAGTCCCAGTAACAACCCCATTTCTCAAAAATAGATTTTTGGAAATATGAGCAGTGCTGGCTGAAACATAAAGCCCTCCTCCAACAAAATAAGCACTGTTATCAATAAATTTGCAATTGGTTACTGTTGCGGAACCAGCGTAAAGACACGCACCACCTCCCTTAAAGGCATGATTGTCTTGGAAAGTACAATAGTCAAGAACTGCAACACTGGTTCCACCGATTGAAGAAATTGCTGCACCAAAAGGACTTTCACGGTTATCCTCACGGTTACAATTTTCAAATTGGATACCGGTCACTCTTATTACTTGTTGGTCTGTTATCCAATAATATAAAGCCGATTCTCCTTGATGGGCTGTCCAGCGTGTTTGTGATATAAAAGTTGTATCGCCGGTTAGAAGGAAATGACTTGCTATGCAGACTCCATGATCTGTCACTTCGACATGTTCGGTGTATAACCCTGGGGCGAGGAGAATGGTGTCTGCCAATGCGGATTGATCCACTGCTTCCTGGATAGTTGCAAATTCTTCCGGGACAATAAAAACATCAGCAAATGAATAGCTGATACAGGTTATGAGCAGGATGAACTGATATAAATACAACTTTGTAGTTTTCATGTCTTCCCCCAAAATTAGCAAAATTACGGAGACTGGAAGAAACTCAAAGTGAAAGAATTACCAGGTTAAAAGATAACAGTTGTCGTGAAGTGCGTATCTCCTGTGAAATTGCCATCCGAGACATAATGCCAAAGATAAGTCGTATTGTTGAATGGTACATCCGTCTCACCACCCTCCCGAAAGGCCTGAGTCTGGGTCAATCTTACTTGAGCATAACGATTGCCACTAGTCCAAACAGATGCATCTGCTACATAGTCTTGCGCAGTTACCGGATAGACATCATAGGAGTCAATCTCATGGTCGACATCAGCATTAGTTTGCTCCGGCACACCAAGATCAATTGTTACTCCCTCACACGGCCCCAAATCAGAATTCTACTCATCTTGGGCGAATCCTGCAATAGGGATGAGAACAACAACCATGAGTATTTGCAGGAATGAAAGCATTTTCTTTATTTTCATCATGTCCCCCATTCTTTTGAAGTGTAAGATAAATTTCTTACAAAACAAACTTTTTGTGTTGAGAATATTGAATCCTTCTCAGTCTCCGAATAGTACAAGTT
>JAIOHU010000294.1 GCA_019912845.1 bacterium | reverse complement strand
TTGAATCATAGAAGAGATTCAATAAATCTCATCAACAACCTCATGATGAATGAAAAACAAAAATCAAATAAAAACTGATTCAGTTGCAAACGACAATTCAGTTTCCAAAACATTTTCCAATCTGGAAACTCTGCTGGATTCTAAGGCCGATCTGAAGGAATTTCTCAAACTCTTTGTCTCTTCGATCAGCAACAGTAGTAGCGAACTCCTGCTTTTTCTTGAACGAGATACCTCCCCCAGAATACTCTATGCCAGTGAATATACTTATCACTTCGGTTGTTCGCCTGAAGACCTGGAGGGATTACAGTTTCTGGAACTGGTTCATCCAGACTCAAAAGATGAATTATCAACTTTTTTTAAGTACTGCAACACTAACAAAATGAAGGAACGGTTGACAACCAGCTTCAAAATTCAAATTTATAAAAATGTATACTCATATATCAATGCGAATTTAACATTGATGCCTGGCAAGCTGATTTTGCTAATAGCCAGTGATATCACCTCTCAACAAGCTGTTTTTAAGAGATTGGAGCATGCTGAACAGGAATATAAAAACCTATTCCGTTATGCACGTGATGCGATTTTTATTTTGCATCAGGAACATTTCATTGATTGCAACCCCGCTGCACTTACAATGTTCAAGTGTGAATATGATGAAATCATTGGCAAAAAACCGTGGCAGTTCTCCCCTGAAAAACAACCAGACGGTGTTTCTTCTCGTGAACGAGGGCTTGGATTGATAAGCAGAGTAATGGAAGGTGAACAGCTACTTTACTCATGGCAGCATTCACGTTCTGATGGTTCAATATTTGAAGCTGAAGTAAGCCTGAACCGTTTCTTTATGCTTGATACCTGGCTATTACTCGCAATTGTACGTGATGTAACCGAACGTGTGGAAGCAGATCGTGCTTTGAAAATATCAGAAGCACTCAATCGTGATATCGTAAAGAATGCTCCGCTAGGAATTCTTTATCTCGACTCGGAGGGTGTAATTCTTTTCGAGAATAAAACGATGATGAAGTTGATGGGAGTTCCCGCTAATTCAGAATCACCGGTTGTTGGACTGAGAATCCTGGAAATAAAAAATATCAGGGATACTGGTTTCAGTCAGTTAATCGAAAGGATGCTGGCAGGTGATACAGTGAGTGGGGTTGAAGTGAAGTATTCTTCATTGTTCGGAAAAGAGGTTTTGCTGCAGGTGTATGGAGCACCTCGTCACGATCATGAGGATAATGTCATCGGCGCTGTATTGATGTGTGTGGATATTACCGAATACAGAGCCCTGGAAGAGCAACTGCAACATGCCCAGAAAATGGAAGCAGTTGGCACACTGGCAGGAGGCATCGCTCATGATTTCAATAACCTCCTTACTGGAATACTTGGAAATGTTGAGCTTGCGCATCGTCGGATAAATCAAGATGAGCATCTCAAACATCCACTCATGATGGTACAAAAGGGTGCAGTGCGTGCCGCTGAGTTGACTGCTCAATTGCTGGCATTCGGCAGGAGACGGATGGAACGTCCAATCCCCACCAATTTAAATGATGTGATCAAGGAAGCCGTTGATTTTTTGGGGCGAACGCTGCCCCCTCAGATATCAATTAAACTGAATATTGAGGACCCCCTCTGGTATGTTCATGCGGATCACGGACAAATTTACCAGGTGTTGATCAATTTGATGGTGAATGCCTCTGATTCCATGCCCGAAGGTGGCAAGTTGACGATTGGTAGTGCAAATAAAGTGGTCGATATAAATCCAAGGGAAGCCAACCGCAGGGGATTTTTTACCACTCAAGCTGATGAAAAAAGTAAAACAAATGGCGAGTTTGTTGTATTGCAAATTACTGATGAGGGGATAGGAATTGACCCCGAAAACATCAACCGCGTTTTTGATCCATTCTTTACTACCAAACGTCCCGGAGAAGGCACTGGACTTGGATTAGCGATGGTTTACGGCATAGTCAAAGGACACAGAGGTTGGATTGAACTGGAAAGCGATGCTGGCAAGGGCACAAAATTCAGTTTATACTTCCCACGTTCTCTCGAAAAGATTACCAATTTAACCCAAGAGGAATCCACAGGCGAGCCAAAACAGGGTAGCGAAACAATCCTCGTGGTTGATGATGAGGAATCAATTCTCGAAGTCGCCTCTGAAATACTGGAGGATTTTGGCTACAAATGTCTGGTGGCAAATGATGGAGTAGAGGGAGTTGAACTTTACAAAAAGCACCAATTTGAGATTGATTTGGTTCTTCTCGATCTAGCCATGCCTAAAATGTCTGGCAGAGAAGCGATGGAAGAGTTGATGAAAATAAATCCAGAGGTTAAGATTGTAATTGCAAGTGGGTATGACCGTGGCGGACCAGTTCAGGAATTGCTCGGGTTGGGTGCAATGGGATTTATTCAGAAACCATTTTCCATCGAGGAATTCCTGACAAGAATTCGCACAGTACTGGATGCTGGCTATGAAGAAAGGGAGTAGACTTTCCGCTGTGTACAGTTAAAAAGCGACATCAAATCCTTCAAATTCATCGGTGTAACTTTCCCAGGTTTCATCCACAAAAGTCACTTTGGATCTAGGCGGTCCCTTCCGCAAATAAGTCAATAGATTCGATAAGGCTTCCTCATCACCTTCAGCAATCACCTCTACATGACCATCTTTTTTGTTTCGTACACACCCTGAAAGATTAAGCGCACGTGCATGTTGGAGAACAAA
>JAIOHU010000293.1 GCA_019912845.1 bacterium | reverse complement strand
CCAGGATGAGATCAAATCGATAAGTTCAGTATCAGTCAGATTCTCAGCATTTTGCTCAATTAATTGCTCTGTTTCATTCAAAATATTAATTAGCTGATCGAATTCACTTTCTGCCACCTGATCGAGGATGGTCAGTTTCCTTCTGGAGGAGAATTCCTGAATCATTTCGTTGCTAGCATTTACGTCAAACAGTGCTCTCAATGATATTATTGCTGCTACTGGTTCGTCTACAATGACTAGTCCCGAATAAATGTTATCATTAGTATATCTATCGCCATGTTCAACCTGACCGTCATCGAACATCGCAGTTAGTGTATCAGTAACTACGTTATCTGGATTTACCTTTACCAGATAAACTTGTTCAATACTCGCTGGATCGATGACTTCTGCGGTTATTGAAGCTGAGATCACGCTGGATTCATCAGTTAGAATGACACTTGGAGATAAACTCAGGTCTGCTGTAATCTCGAGATTTTGATTAAAAGTAACTTGAATTTGATCAGATGCAGTTGTGTGAGCAACATCGGTCACTTCTACCATAATCGTCTGATCACCTGGTACAAGAGGGATAGATTCAATTGACCAATTTGATTCTGGTTCAACACTCCCAGAACTTCTGGATGTTGAGGTCCATTTGAGGGAGAGAACACGTAGTGATGAAACGATATTTCCTTCAAGACTAATATCCTGAAGGTTTGTACAAAATGAGCTGTTTGAATTTGGAGTTAAAATTTTAACAGACAGGTAGGGATTCTGCATGTTTTCACCTGGGTCGGTCGGATTGTTGTCACTATCACATCCATATAAACACAGGAGTTGAACCAGGATTAGGCTCAAATAGAAAACGCGAAGATTCTTTCTCATCGTTGCCCCCATTCAAAAGATTAAGTCGTATTGATTTATTCTAAAGCATTAATAATTATTAATTTATATTGACATCGACGATTCGTGCAATGTCCAACAAAAACTCTTTGAATGATTTATTCAATTTCTAAACAATAGTAATTATTACCAGTGCAATCAATAAACATAGATAAAATATTAAAAATTATCCTTGTGGAAATTCATGAATCAATGTACTATATCATTGTTCTAATCTTGCTCAACAACTTAAACACTTAAACTGTTTTTTCATTTGTTGACTTATAGGTATACAATAACAAATAACATCGGCATTATATTTGAATTGTGCTCTTGTTTATTCATCTTTTAGCTTATATTTTGTTTGTTGCCAGCATTGATTATTCATTAACCAGACCTGTCTATGGGAGAATTGGTCTGATATTGCAGGATTCACTTCAATTCAGGGAGGGAGTATTGTGAAAAAAATTGCGATTGTTTTTTTGGCGATCCTTTTGGGAGTTTCATCTGTTTTTGCAACAGAGAGCAGAGTTCGGGGAATGGGTGGTGTTGGAATGTACATCCATGATGATACCAACATTTATATGTTCCCGGGGCTCATTTCCCGGTACCACAACCAAGTTGTAGGCGAACTTGGGGTTGATGACAGCTCAAATGATAGTCGATATGGTATGATAAACTATTATTTTGAAGATGCTGGCATTGATATAGGGTATCATTTCAATTTACCGGTGTATGATTTCCCGGGAAATGATCCCCTTGACCACGTATCCCTGAAAACAAAGGGTATGCTGACTGTTGGATATGGCAATCTGGGAGCCGGAATAGCCATGGGAGGCGAGAGTTGGGAAGACCCAGCAGTGACCGATGGACTTAAATCAGAGACTACCGGTCTTATAGAACTTATTGGTGGCTACAGTATCACTGATGGCAATATGCCAATGGACTTAGGTGGAAGTATAGCCTTTACCTCTGGTGAGGCTGTATTTAATGGCGTCGGTCAACCGGGTGATGGTACCGGAAGTGGTTTTGAATTAAATTTACATGGTCGCCTCTGGATGGAGATGAAAGACATTTCTATTATTCCTGCATTTTCTTTTGGACTCGGGGCCGTTACAATGAGCCAGGATGATGCAAATGGCGACGCCTTACTTGATTCTGTGATTGGTTCAACCAATTTTGGTTTAGGATTGGGTATATCCCACCAGGTGAGTGAACAAAACTTAATTGTATTCGCATTTGAACCGTTACGAATGAATCACCGTACGTATGAGACGAAAATCACTGGGATTGAGGAGACCAAAGATTCGACACAGATTATCCTCCCGGCAATTTATGCAGCTATTGAAACGAAACCAACTTCGTGGATGACGATTCGGGTTGGTGCTGCGCAAATGCACACATATAGTTCTGGGTCTACAGGGGCGGGAGGGGTCACTACTGATTCTCCAAAATCTAAGAAATCGACATTCGGTTATACTTTTGGATTGGGCTTTCAATTTAACCATTTTGAGATTGATGGTGTATTTAACGAGCAATTCATGTATGATGGTCCACATTTCGTAAGCGGTATGCCCAATGCGCTATTCAATCGAATATCTATCAAATATACATGGTAGCAGTTACTGAGATTCAAAATTGGCTTTGGGAATAATCCTCATCGTCAATTTAACAATATTAAAGTTAACCTGGATGCCTGAAACTCAAGGCGTTCAGGTTATTTTTTGGGGTGAAATAAATGAGACAGTTGGATAAAGTGGATAGTGAGATGAAGATTGATGTATTCGAGGTGATATTATTAGGATAAGCTATACTTCCCCACTGACGGGACGGTAGTTGATCCCCAGACTTTTCAGCAGAACAAGATGTTTCAGGAGTCTGTGGTGAAAGTCTTTGGTGTCCTTTACTGATTTGCCCGTCCACAGTGTTTCAGCGAGAGCGCAGAGACGAGGGAGTAGCATATACTGCAAGTGGGATTCATTATCGATGCGCTCAGTCCAGAGGTTGCCTTGTCCGCCAAGCACCTGTTGTCTTTGGGTAAGGTTTAGATGTAATGGGATGGGATCGAAAGCCAGAACATCTTCCAGAGTGAGTGTAGCTTGGAATGCCTTTGGTTCACCTCGTTTTGCCTGGGCGTAGTCAAAATAGCAGTGCTGTGTAGGGCTCATGACAACCTTGTGGCCGTTTTCAATTGCATTGATGCCCTGATCAAAACCGCGCCACGCCATCACAACCGCTCCCTTAGGTGCGCCACGATCGAGTATTTCATCCCAACCGACAAGCACTTTATCCTGTGATTGCAGATTTTCCGCAATCCAATTATTCAACCAACCCTGCAAATAATCGACCCCGTTCAATTTTTCTTTCTTCACAAGTTCGCGACAATTTGGGCAGTTTTTCCATTGGTCAGATGGACATTCATCCCCCCCGATATGCACCCACTTCCCGGGAAACAGATCGCATACCTCCTCTAGTACATTTTCGAGAAAATGGTATGTTGCTGGTTTTGATGGGCAGAGAACATCCTTGAAAATGCCCCATGTATTGGGAATTTCGACTTTTTTACCATAGCAGGATAGCTCTGGATAAGCCGCCAGAACCGCACTCGAATGTCCGGGCATCTCGATCTCTGGAACAACGGTAATTCCCAACTCTCCAGCTCGTTTTACAATAAAACGAATATCGTCCTTCGAATAAAATCCGCCATATACTTTGCCATTATCCTCTACTCGGTACGCACCGACCTCAGTCAATTTGGGGTTACAGTCGATCTGAATACGCCACCCCTGATCATCAGTCAGATGCCAGTGGAAGATGTTGATCTTGTGGAGTGCAAGTATTTCGAGGAAACGTTCTATGACTGGTACCGGAAAAAAATGACGCGAGACATCCAAGTGCATCCCTCGCCATTCAAGTGCAGGTTTGTCATTGATCGAACAGCACTTCAAGCGAAGAAAACCTTCAGCTTGTTCCGCTTCAGCAAACATTTGGATCAACGTAACGATACCATATAAAATGCCTGAATCGTCACCCGCGGTGATCTCAATGTTATTCGCTGCGATTTTCAGGTTGTAGGATTCGGGATGGATTGATGATTCATCCAAATGCACTAAATTTATCAGCTGAGTGGGTGAGTCATTCTGATTTATAATGTTCTGAATGTTAATCCAGGGGATGATGGTGGAAATTGTTTTAACGAAAAAATGAGCGGCAGGGAGCAGGTTTTGATTGTTTACGTGCAAAAATAATGGGGTATTCTGATAAATAGGAAAATAATCCTGCTGGCAGGTAATTTCATTGGGTTCTGGTATCATTGTATTGCTTTCGACTGGGTTCTTGAATTTGACCCTATCGGATGTCTTAGAATGAAATTTATAGATATTCAGTAAAATTGCAACTATTCTATCTTTCCAAAATCCATAATATCAATATCTTCCTGGATCCCGGCCCAACTCATCACCGGGATGACGCAATTAAAACACCTAATCTGAATACTAATACCTTCCTGGATGCCAGCTAACACCAAGCTGGCATGACGCAGTGAAATATCATGCTTTCGTACAGCATTAGACCCGACGCAGAGCATCGGGCCATCATGTTGAGCACCGGGCTATCATTGCAAATTGATTGAGCCATCTTCTCGATCACACAACCCGAGATCAGTTCTTCCACAGTTCAGGATACTCCTCCCAACCCACCAGGTTCGCAGAAATACGCCAGAATCCGTAATTCCCATCCTCATCCTCAGGACGCATGTTTTCCACGATGAAACGTACCTTGTGTGTCCCGGTGGTCAGATGATCTGTGAGATCAATTTCTATCGACTTCACCACTGTTCCCGGGCACCAGCCGCTGCGGCTGTAGTCGGACGACCATGTATCATTCGACCATTTGCCGGTGTAGGGGTTACGGTCTCGGTATTGACGGCAGTCATCACGCCACGGATGCAAACGTTCAACCGCAATATCATCAACTTTTATGATATTCGGTTTGGAGATAAATTCATCCGCCCCTCTTCCATCACTGCAATGACCGGTTGATGTGTACACCATCGCAACTCGTGCTAGATTTTCCGGGATTTCAATAGTTACTTCAACCCCATCAGCCATCTCCTGCTGATTGAAAGCTTCCTCGAAAAAAATCCCCGTTGACCAGTCCGGTGCCTCGGTCGCATCCACTCTTTTATACTTCAGGACAAGGTCAACTTTCCACCCAGGTCGTCCCCAGGTATCGACAAAAACACGAAAGGTTTGCGTTTCTTGTAATACTGCTCTATACATTGAAAGATCAATCTCATGTTCTGTTGGACCACCGAAAGCTGTCATAAAACGGATAAGTTCCAATAACGAACCATCCTGCTGAACAAGGCAGATGTTTCCCGCACGATCATAACGGTCTTCTACCTCCCATTCGCTCTTGGGAATTGGGAGTAACTTCAGGAAAGCCTTAATCTCAACTTCTTTCCAGTCTGGTAGATCAACAGCATGAAAAACCGCACGTCCATCCTCCGCGACAGAATCTGGCGCAACAATGTAGGTTGATGGTTCATCTTCAGAAAAATGCAGAGTTTGTTCAGCAAAAACATGCACTGAAGTCGTATCTGTAGCAAAACTGACCATAAAAAGGGTCAACAATCCTGGAATCAACAACCAGATTCGTCCCATCGTTTAGACCTTCACTTTGTATGTACGGATTTCAAATGCTGAAAAATTCAAATCAAGCGGATTGGTTAAAGAGTCGGAAATTTCATTCTCCATCAGATCAACTTCGAACAGAAAACAACCTGGTATTTTAACGGTCAATTTCCCCGTTGATTGCCTGCCATGTTTTTCCACAAGTCTTAAAACCCAGGCATCGTCATCCTCTGCCTTTTTCACAGCTTCAAGGCTGATCCCATCACTATCAATCTGCCAGGGTGAATTGAAGGATTTCGCAGATTTATCCAGGAATACTAATGGTTGACGATTCAGCATAGCGGACTGTTCAAAAACATCCGATTCAACCAGATCGCCACTATGCGGGTACAAACTATAGGTAAAATGATGCGCTCCCTGATCGGCATCAGGATCTGGGTAGGTTGGCGAACGCAACAGGGCGAGGTCGAGGACACCATCAGCCAGACGGTATCCGTATTTGCTGTCATTCATGAGTGCGACTCCCCAGTCACGGTCGGAAAGATCAGAGTAGCGTTGCCCGGCACTTTCAAATCGCGCCCAGTCCCATGATGTGTTACGGTGTGTGGGACGATAGACAAAACCATATTGTATATCAAAAGCTGCACGATCACTCTTCACATCAACTGGAAATGCGACTCGAAGCATGCGATGTTTTTCGTGCCAGTCAACTGTGGTGACAAACCGTAATTCCTTCGACTCGCTGGCAAGGTAAACCTGTTGCTGGATTGTGGAATTGCCCACTCTGTACTCAAAGTGTAACCCCTGGAAGGCGTCACCCTTGCTCAGTGGTTTCCAGGATATACACTTCGCAGTTTCGAGGACATTTTTCTCGTAAAAGAGATCGACATCCCACGCATCCCAATCGTTGGGACGGTCATTGTAAAGTGTTAAGCAATTTCCCGTCTCACCTGCAGGTAAGATGTTACGATTGCACTCGAGGTCTGTCGCCTCAAGCACTTGTCCGTTGTCCCCAAACTCATAACGCACCAGACTATTTTCGAGAATCAAGCTGCTCATGTCATCAGTCGGTTGAGCATGGGCTTTGGTTTTGTGATAGGTGACAGACGAAAGTGGTGGAAGATGGAAATAGCCAAAAGTTTTTCCATCATCCACTTGTAAAGGAATTTCAGAGGATTCATCATCAATCAAAACGGTGTTTGGATCAATGCTATCTGGAAATTCCACCAAACCCTTAAACGTTGTGGATAGTGTATTTGCTAGAACAATCGAGTTCGTCTCTTCTTCATATAGCTCTCCCGCTAGTTCATCTAACATCAATTCACATGCGGTTTGACAAACCTCAAGTTCTTCATTTGCTACACGATAGACTTCAGTGATGCTGGAACCAGGCAGTATGTCATGGAACTGATTCTTCAGCAATGTTTTCCATGTTTTTTCAAGATCACCTGCGGGGTAGCATTTAAGGGGTAGGAATGAGGCGAGGATTTCGATGGCGGTGAGTTTTTGTTCCAGCTTACGGTTATGCCACTTGATTTTTGCTTGTGTTGTGAGTGTCCCACGGTGCAGTTCCAGGTAAAGCTCCCCAGACCAGGAAGCGAGCTTGTCTTTCTCTTGCTCCAGGTCATGGAAAAATTTACGTGCGGTTCCAAATCTTACACGGGGAGCACCCTCGAGGTCAGCCATCCGTAAACCGGTTTCAATGTTTTCCGCCTTTGGTCCTCCACCACCATCTCCAACTCCGAAGAGGCTGAGAAAGCTGTCCAGTCGATCTTTTTCACGGAAATTATCTCGTCCCGGGACGATATACTGAGTGTTAAGCTGACTGTTATAGGTGTTTTCAGGGGGG
Source organism: bacterium (assembly GCA_019912845.1). GTDB lineage: Bacteria > Electryoneota > Electryoneia > Electryoneales > Electryoneaceae > JAIOHU01. The sequence goes on along the minus strand of JAIOHU010000293.1, from coordinate 18,524 downwards.
AAATGGGTCAGCACCTCGCTGCCATCGATACCCTTCCACATGAAAGTGTGATGGGGGAAGTCATTAAACTGGTTCCAGGAGATTTTCTGGGTCAGGAAATACTTGATTCCGCTTTTACAAAGGATTTGCGGCAGGGCGGCGGAATAACCGAACACATCCGGTAGCCAGAGATTGTCAACATCAAAATCAAATTCATCGCGGAAGAACTTTTTACCGTATAATATCTGACGAACCAGCGATTCTCCTGAAACTATATTGCAGTCCGCCTCGATCCACATCCCGCCCTGTGGCTCCCATCGTCCCTGTCTGACGTATTCTTTTACACGTCCAAAAATATCCGGATAGTGATCCTTTACGAACTGGTAGTGTTGTGGTTGGGAGGCTCCAAAAATATAATCGAGATACCGATTCAACAGATCACATTGTGACGCAAAGGTACGTCCGCATTTACGTATGGTTTCTGCCATCGGCCAGAGCCAGGCAGTGTCGATATGAGCATGACCAACTGCAACAACATTCAGGTCAGAGGGAGCCGCTGGCTTGTGAAACTCCTCCGCGAAATGTTGACGACAGATAGCTGCATTTTCGGGATTATCCGCATAACGATCAATCGCTTCTGAGGTGCAGTAAATCATACGAGCACGTCTTACTCCATTTTCTGGAAGCGTCCGAATCAGTCCCAGCACTGTCTGCAGGTCAAGCCAGAGATGCCAGTGTTCACTATCGAAACGTGACATATAGGCGTGATTCAGAGTTGCGTCATATTTGCCGTATCGTTTGTCGGAATCATATTCAGGATCCTGCTCGGTAAATAAACCGAAAAGACTGTTTGCGGAGGCTTCGATAAAAAGTTCAATAGCATCACTGACCTCCATTTCACCGTCTAGGGGGACAATATCTCGTGCAAATTCCTGATCAAACACCGAACCATTGCTGATTCCCTGTATCGGATACCCATTTCTAGAGTAGACCAAGCCTTCACCGCCGATATCAATCCTGGCGACAACCACTTCATTCAGCCATTCTTCTGGAATTGTTCCTGTGAGATGAAGCCAGAAGTGCTCCCAGTTTGAGCCCCAGCTCTTGCCTCGAGTAAGCGGTTTGTAATCCAATGCATGGCAACCGGTCATCCCAACATCTTCAGGATCGGCGGCAAACTTTACGTCGAAATCAATGCGGTCTGTCAATACCCTTTTAGCAACCAGTTCCTGGAATCGTTCGATCCGTTTGATATGTAATTTTTCGAGTTTTTTATCCATTTTTAAAAATGCCTATTTGGTTTCCAATGAAACTTTCGTGCAAAGATCACTACAGGCAGTCTTTCCTGCGTCATTCCGGTGATGAGTTGAGCCGGAATCCAAGAGGGAAATTTACAAGAAAACTTCTATTAAATTACAGTGAGTTTCATTGTCAGCGTTCAGAAATTACTGCAAAATTGACAATGTTGTGTTTTTTCTAAAGTCTATAATATCAATAGCTTCCTGGATGCCAGCTAACACCACGCTGGCATGACGCAGTGAGAAACCGTGCTCTCGGACAACAGTTTAGATCGTTCCGCAAAATTTGCTGATGTTATCTATCTATCATCAAAGTGCAGTGCTACTTGAGTACCCTGGCGTGCAACCCAGGTAATCATCGTTATTACTTCCCTGATCCAATAAATCCGCTGTCGTTATCGTCTCGTATTGCTTCACGGAGATGTTTGAACATCTTTTTCAAGTCAAATACACCCCCAATGGTAAACCAGAAGATGGATATAAGCGCAATCACAACATGGAAATAGACAAAGAACTGCCAGAATTTCATCCATGATCTATCGGGCACTTCCTGCGAAAGATTCTGTACGGTTCCGACAATAAATACAACTGTCCACCCGAAAGTTATCACATAGTTTAGCAGAAAGATGAACTTGTCTCCCACAGTAAACTCTTTTCCCATTCCAAGAATTTTCCAGAGAGTTTTAGGCTTATCGGTAATTACTTTTGTTTCTTTGGCAAGGTCATATGCTCCACGATGAAGCAATTTGTCCATGTTGTGTGGTTCTTTGCCAGTCAGAAGGGAAACAATCACAAATAATATCGATGAGCCCAGCATTCCGATCGCCCAGAATTGCTGACCGTTAATGGGGAAATCGTCGTAAACCTGGTGCAGGATTATTCCACCCACTGCGACAATCGACCCGAAGAGCATGGAAGTCCACGCGGCGGCGGTTGTCCCTCGTTTCCAGTAGAGTCCACCGATAATCACCGCACCCGATCCTCCTGCGAAAATCGCACCGGTTATCGCAAAAAAGAGGAAAATATACTGGCTCTGCTTGAACAATAGACTGAAAAAGAATACAAATATCGCAACTCCAATAATCGAAAGACGAAGCACTTTGATATGCTGTTCGGGGGTAAACGCTTTTTTCCTGAAGGGCATGATAACATCCTGCACGATGATTGAGCCCCAGGAATGCAGGTAGCTGTCATGAGTACTGATAAATGCTGCCAGCATAACCGCTGCAAATGCGCCCATTAGTCCAACCGGAAGAAGGTGTGTAAGCACAAGTGGTACCCGTAACTGGCTTTGGATAGCTTCACCCTCAACACCAGCAAGGATATTATTCACACTCCCCGCGATCGCGCTGAAATCAGGATGGGTCAGGACGGTGTAGGCAATGATCGGCACAAAGGTGAGCATTATGGTTTGTGGTGTTCCACGCCAGCCGGAAAGCATCCCAGCCATTTTTGCTTCATGAGCATTGGTGGCAGAAGCGTTATATCCCTGTGTGCCCTGCCACGACATTGCACCATAAAACACCCCGAATATCCCGATCAGGAAATACCAGAAATTAAAGTCTTCGATATGGCTGGTTTTGAAAGGATTGATCAGGGAAGCATTTTCAGGAGCACTTTCCAGGGCAGTAAAAATATGGCTCCAATCGACCTTAGTCAGCAGAAAAAGTAACATCAGTACAAAAACGATATTGATGAAAGCGCCTTGTATGAAGTCAGTGACGATGATTGCTATTTGACCACCCGCGAAGACAAAATAGAGGGAGATCGATAGCAGCAGTGCCATGATCAGAGGGAAGGTGGGAATGCCAAAACTTCCCAGAGGAATTGTATCAGGAATCCCACAGTAATACATGAAAAATCGAGTCCCCACCGAGGGGAAAATACCAAAATTGATCAATCCCGAAAATGCTGCCAACATACCAGCATATACACGGAAATTCTTACTGTACCGTACCTGGAAAAACTGCGCGAGGGTCATGCATCGTGTTTGACGGAAACGATAGGTCACCCATCCCAGCACTGTCATGATCAGAATCACAACCGCCGTTGTCATCCCCCACCACGACATGGAGAAACCGGCTTTCAGGTTCATCTCCAGGTTGCCGACTATGGTGATCGCACCCAACCCGGCAATTCCACTTGACACTGTGATGAGATATCTTCCCGCAGAACGTCCCGCTGCTAAAAAATCCGCAACACTGCGCATCATCCTTTTACTTAGCTGTATGGATGCAAGCAGGAAGAGGAACATCCCCGCTACGATAAGCCAGTCAATTATCGTCATTTTATTGTTGCGCCAGCTTATTCATTTTTTATCGGTACACCCCTAATTCTACCGTCCTCTGAAAGCATAAGATAGGTCTTGGTATCTTCGAGTCCCACAATCAATTCATATCCTCTCACCGTTTTTGTATAGCACTCAATGAAACTCCAGAATGGAAATGGATTTAAATTTTTCAGCTCTTCCATGCTATCAGCAAAATGACCAGAAGAATCGGCAAATTGACGCTGTGCATAATAAACCTGACGCATCCACCATTTTAGACGTTCAGAGTTAAATTTCGGGAAATCATAACTAACGAGATCGATATCCTGGTTGTCATAAAATACATATCCCCACATCTCGGGGTAGTGCATAGCAACCAATCCCTGAGGACTCCAGACCCAGTTGGATTCAGGATAGGGCTTATCTGTCTTGGGATCGATCGCCTTGGAATAGCCATTTTCTGTGTGTTCCAACTTCCACTGCACACGGGAAAAATTTACTCTCCAGTATTCAAGTTCAGGTGGAGTTTTGACATCTGCTACCTGCTGGAAAACTGAGAAGGGAATGGCTAGCTCTACCGACCAGCCCTTATCAATATCACTGGGATCGTTCAGGGTACCATCCAGGTGAACTGCGGTTTTCAACCCGGGAATATCGAAAGCGTCAATCGCATGCCCGTCATCACGGTAGGGTTTGGTCAGTAACAGATCCCAGACAGTCCCCAGGGCGTTGATTTCCAGCTCGATATAATTATGTGTATCTCCATCCGGATCTATGAAGACCTCAAAATCGTTATCATGATAGATTACTGCATCACGTTCTGTGAGCGTCGCCCATAAGTGCGGTTCCTCCATCTCAGCGAAAATATAAAGGTAGGTGTTATCCCAGAGCATCTTCACACGAGTGGAATACTCAGGTTTGGGCTTGCTTTCCCCTTCAATATCAACAAATTCATCCGTCCACGATACCCTCGACCACGCTTTCTCATCAGCAATGCCATCAACAGTGATTTCAAGGTCAGCGAAGTCACAGATATAGGTCTTCGGATTAAACGGGATCGCGGGTACTGGGATTTTTTCAAAAGGAGCTTTTGAATAACAGGAATGACTAATCTGAAGGAGTAGAAAAACATAGAGTAGAATTCGAAATGGATCACGCAATCTCAACTCGCTGGTTGTACACTCAATAATCGAGCGATTGTGATATGTAATTTCGCTTGAATGCAAATGTAACTTCCAAGATAGCGAGAATCCAGCCCAGACCACAGTCCATCCGGACAAATATTCCACCACTTAGATAGCGTGATGCTTTGCGTCGGGTCTGGAAGACAATTGCTGGAGTGGTAGGTGAAAGATTATTACTCCTTTGATTCATTATTCTTCTGCGACATCCGAAGATGTTGCGGTGTGCAGTTCACCACAGCGTGGTGAGATTTAGGTAGCCCCCAGTGGAACGAAGAGGAACTGGGGGAAAACAGCCACCCCACCCATGTCAGCCCTGTAGGGGCGAAACTTACACTGCTTTCCAACATCAATAAGATCATCCCCTTTCTGGATCCCGGACCAACTCATCACCGGGTTTCATGGAGCGCCACACTCCAGTGTGGCATGGGTTTGTCATTGCGAACGACGTGAGGCAGTCTTGGTTTTTATTATCCACTACTCTTCTGCGACATCCGGAGATGTTGCGGTGTGCAGTTCACCACAGCGTGGTGAGACTTAGGTAGCCCCCAGTGAAACGAAGAGGAACTGGGGGAAAACGGATTCCTACCCATCCATGTCAGCCCTGTAGGGGCGAAACTTACACTACTTTCCAACATCAATAAGATCAACGCCTTCTTGGATCCCGGCTCAACTCATCACCGGGTTTCATGGAGCGCCACACTCCAGTGTGGCATGGGTTTGTCATTGCGAACGACGTGAGGCAGTCTTGGTTTTTATTATCCACTACTCTTCTGCGACATCCGAAGATGGTGCGGTGTGCAGTTCACCACAGCGTGGTGAGATTTAGGTAGCCCCCAGTGGATCGAAGAGGAACTGGGGGAAAACGCTATCCACTCCACCCATGTCAGCCCTGTAGGGGCGAAACTTACACTGCTTTCCAACATCAATAAGATCATCCCCTTTCTGGATCCCGGCCCAACTCATCACCGGGATGACGCATGTAAAATACCTTCCTGGATGGCAGCTAACACCCTGCTGGCATGACGCAGGCATGCCACATCGGAGTGTGGCGCTCCAAATTCTTCAACCGCAGCGCGGTGAAACTTGAGTAGCCCCCAGTGGAACGAAGAGGAACTGGGGGAAAACGGATTCCTACCCATCTATGTCAGCCCTGTAGGGGCGAAACTTACACTGCTTTCCAACATCAATAAGATCATCCCCTTCCTGGATCCCGGCTCAACTCATCACCGGGATGACGCAATCGGAAAACGTGAGCTGGGATTAAAAATTGGGCGTAACTCCACTAATTAACGGTTCTACATGCACCTAGCAACTCACCAATAGTCGTTGTTGCCAAACCGATAACAGTATCCGCTGCGCCGTAATACAATGATACCACGCTATCTGGCATTGAAAACCCTGCTTCATCGATCTCATCAACGGTCAATCCCGTTGGAAACACCACATTTGGCACCTGACCAACCAATTCATACATCTCTCGTGGTTCGAGGATGTTGTATCGAGTACGTCCGAGAACTTTGGCGGGATTGTTGAGGTGGAGCAGAAATGCACCTGCCTGGTAGATATTCGAGCTTCCGAAATGTGTCGCGACACCGTGATAAATCAGCAGCCATCCTTCGTGTGTTTTAATCGGGGGTGGACCAGAACCGATACGTTCATCCCAATAGTGAGGACGACCTTCCAGCAGATAGCCGACCTCAGTCCAGTCGTTCAAGCTGGTGGATTTCAGGAGTCGGATTTTTTCGCCGCTGGCGGGCTCACTGCTGGAAAGTTTCAGGTTTGGACGGTCGAGCAGGTGATAATGACCATCAATTTTCTCGGGAAACAGCACACCGTTACGTGTGTCCACATCGAACACACCACCTACAACCTGCCAGTTTTGCCAGTCTTTCATTTCTGCAATAACCAGTTTGCAACCTGTTTCTATATCAACTGCCAGTACGACGAGAAGTTTATCCTCAACCATTGTTATTCTAGGATCATAGACGTGATAAATTTTCTCAAAATGGTCTTCCAGACCATGAACTTTTACGATATCCTCATCTATCGAAAAATTGATCCCATCACGACTTACCGCATGCACTAAACAGGTTTCTCGTCCCCTGTTCTGCACACGCAGGAGCAGATGAGTCTCCCCGTCAATCACTATCGCTCCAGGATTAAAAACGGAAGATACATCGTTCAATTCAGGCAGTTCGCTGATGATATCTTTGCGAGTGATAATTGGATTATTGGGGTTTCTTATAAGCATCTTATTTTAACTTTTTTCTAACATCTATAATATCAATACCTTCCTGGATCCCGGCGCAACTCATCACCGGGATGACGCATGGAAACTACCTTTCTGGATCCCGGCTCAACTCATCACCGGAATGACGCATGGAAATTACCTTCATGGATCCCGGCTCAACCCATCACCGGGATGACGCATGGAAATTACCTTCCTGGATGCCAGTTAACACCCTGCTGGCATGAAGCTGCGTAATACTTCCAACAGGAACAGCCTGTGAGGCATGCACTCGTAGGTTTGAACGACACGCATGAGATGCATCAATCCTGCTCACCTGAAATGATAGGTTGGCCCTGGATTTATCAAGGGTCTAGTAGGTTCATTGGTAGAGTTATTAAACATTGGACAAGTCCAATGCCAACAGTCAAAGCATGTGAGTTTATCCACTAGCTATTCCACCGTCTGTAAACTGCGGCAGTCCAATCATTGGCAATCGGAAATCCCCACTTTTTCGATAGCTCTTCATTCACCTCAACTTCTTCAACCTCATCACTCTCATCAATTCCAAATAGAGCTTTCTGAGCGTCAATCGCTTTTTCAAGATACGGAAGAAAGGACTCTCTTACATTTTCTGAAATATCTTTATCATTCAGAACGCCATCCAGAAATGCATTCGCTACCAGCCAACTATGTACTTTGGAACCCGCCAAACTGTATTTTTTCCATAACTCACGATTCGGACCTTCATGCCATGCATGAATTAAATCAGAGAGGATTCCAGGCGGTATTTTACCATCGCGCCATAGCCTGAATTGTTCTTCGAGCTTGTTTAATTCAACCTCTGTTTCACGGTCGTTTGCAAGCCACATCAGCCTCGTAAATTCCTTTTTTATCGATTTCGGAAAGTCAGCCATCTTCCCCTCCCAACTAAGATTTCTGGTGCTATATTTGTGGATCACCTTTATGCTAAATAAATCGGTTGATTGAACCTAAAATTCAAGTTTTGGTATTAATTTTCGAAAACGAACGTCTGAACCAGAAGTAAACCACAACCGCTCCAGTGAGGAAGGCAATGAAGCTGATTATGCTTCGGTAATCATTCCAACCGAAGAGGAAAAACGAGCCGATACCAAGTGTCGCACCGAGGGTAAATGCGATACCGCCGATCCAGCCCAGCAGATCAAACACAATGGTGCCTCCTGGAATTACATTCAGTCTGTTTGATTGTAAGTCAAGTAGCAGTGATCTGATTCTGCCCCATGATCCCGGTGGTGTGATTCGTTTGTAAAATGCGAGCAGGACATCATCCGGAGTAGGTCGTGTGAGAAAAGTAACTGGTAAAAATACCAACGCTGATCCAAGTGTGATCAATAAAACCTTAACCGTAAACGCCACCTCTGGTACAAAAAGATAGAGGGCAGATGAGATCAGAGTTGAAGCGATCATCGCTGAAACTTCTGTCCAGGCATTTACTCGCCACCAGAACCAACGTAAGAGGTAAACAGGCCCTGTCCCTGCACCAAAGGCGATGAGAAATTTGAATGCTTCAGTCACCGAACTGATGTAGTATGCCATAAAAGAGGTTATAAGTATCAAGACCAGCATGGAAATTTTGGCAGCGAGCAGATAATGTTTTTCACTTTTTCCCGGAGCTATCTGATTACGGTAGAGGTCATGGGTGAGGTAACTGGCTCCCCAGTTCAACTGTGTATCGATGGTTGACATGAAAGCCGCGATCAAACCTGCGACAAGTATCCCCTTCCAGGGACTGGGAAGTATTTCTAGAATTAAAGTAGGATACGCTTTTTCATGGTCAACCAGATCCGGAAGGAGTACAATACTCGCCAGAGCAACCAGTATCCAGGGCCAGGTTCTTAATGCATAGTGCGCGAAACTGAACCAAAGAGTGGCTCCAAATGCATGTGATTCAGACTTTGCCGCACTCATCCTTTGAATGACCTTTCCACCGCCATCCGAATTAAGATTCGCCCACCATTGTATGCCCGCATAGACGATAAAGCCACCGAACGCACTTGACCAAAAGGAGAAAGTAAAAATGCTATCGACAGGGATACGTGGGATAAGATGTACAAACTCTGGCTCAACCACAGCGAGAATTTCACCCATTCCCCCAGCAGCATTTACCGCGAACGCAGCAAACACAATCGCACCGATGATGGCAATCAGGAATTGCGCCACATCGGTTACAACAACACCCCAGAATCCTGCCAAAAAACTATAGACCACTGCCAGCGATGCCGCGGTCGATACTCCAACCCACTTGGGTCCTCCCCAGACCACTTCAATGATCTTCGCCATCGCCAACAAGACCCAACTCATGGAGATGGTGTTGATGAGTAAAGCTGTCCATGCGGCTCGAAAGGTTCTCAAGATTTTTCCAGCACCGGGTCCATAACGAAGTTCAGTAAGCTCAACATCAGTGACTACATTAGCGCGTCGCCATAGACGTGACAAAAAGAACGCGCTGAATAACCCGCCAATAGCGAATGACCACCACTGCCAATTGAGTGAAATACCTCCAGAACGAACTAGCTGGGTAACATAAAGGGGGGTGTCACAGGAAAAACTGGTTGCAACCATGCTTGTACCAGCGACCCACCAGGGAAGACCACGGTTGGAAAGAAAATAGCTGTCTGTTCCCTCATGGGCACGTTTGGTGAACGCCAGCCCTACCCCGAAAATCAACAGCAGGTAGCCTGCAATAACGATAAAATCCGAGGTATTCAAAACCTAAAAGTCCTGCATGATGTCTTCCTGCTCTTGTAATAGCTGAAAGATCGCTTTAGAATCAGATGCAGCCAGAATTGCCTGGCGTAAATCAGGATTATTGCAGAGACGACTGATTCTACTCAGCATTTTCAAGTGCAATGAAAGATCTTGGGATGGTGATAATAGCAGAAAGATCAAGAAGGCAGGCTTTTCGTCTGGGGCACCAAAGTTGATTCCGTCAACGACTCGTCCAAGAGCAACAACAGGTTTGGATATTTCGCTCAACATCGCATGAGGAATCGCAATGCCTTCTCCAAGTCCGGTGGAGAGCGAACGTTCACGTTCGATAACAGCCTGCAGTGCTTTATCCCTGTCGAGAATCAGATTTTTTGCTGCTACGATATCGATGAGATAACGAATGGCATCTTCTTTGCTGTCCACGACCAGATGAGATTCAACTAATGAGATATCGAGTAATTCAGTAAGACGCATTTTATTCACATAGTTTGATGAGGCAATTGCTGATACAAAAATCTTCACATCCCTGTATTTTGAGTGATTTTTAAACTTCCCCCAAAATGATGTGAATAGGACAAACTAACGAAATTCTCCCTGTATTTCCAGTAAAACCCCGTTACGATATTCGGAGTTAGAATTCCTTTGTTCTGATTCTCCCTATATTATCTATGAATTTTCTTAAAAAAATCCTCTAACGCTTTTTACCCGGGAATTCGGAATATTCATACTGCTTAACCTATAAACATTGTTGCGACAAGTAACTCTACTACTGTATTGTATTGATATCGAGATAAATATGAATTGTACGAAACTTCTCCACAGGCAAAGTAGTTACATAAGCAAATATTCAACATTCAACAATTTTTCTGATTTTAATCAAATTAAAACAAATAGAAGGGTTACAGTAGCAGTATAACAATAATATAAGATTACAATTGTGATTTCAGGCTTTTATACTTTCAATACTTCAATTGTTACGAATTCTTAGAACTGTATGATATGATATTTAGTTCTAGATATCTGGACCACACTGCACAAGGGAGACTGAGTTAGATATTTCCCTTGACATAGTGAAAGTACATTTTACATCTTAAAGGTAATATCAGAGGTTTAAATTTTCCTAATATATCAATGTCGCTGTTGACCGTATGCTATTGTACGGCAACAATATAACACGAGAATGCTTCGGTTAAGGGGGCTGAGCTGTTCTGGTAGAATGGAGTATCTAATGAATCGGGTCGCTGTTTTTATCGATGGGAGCAATTTTTACAATGGATTACGAGATAATGTAGGACGTATGGATGTAGATTTTCACAGGTTTGGTCGCAAACTTGCCGAACTTGCTGGTGGCGAACTACTCCGTATTTATTATTACAATGCTAAAGTCGATCAGGAATTTGATCCTGAGAATTACGACAAACAACAACGCTTTATTACTCATCTCGCCCATACTCCTCACTTAACCCTACGTCTCGGCAAACTTGTTTATTATCAGGTACGTGGCGAAGAGAGTGGTGGACGTAAGCATTATGCTGTTGAAAAAGGTCTTGATGTTAAGCTGGCAATTGATCTGGTACGTCTCGCGATAAATCGTGCTTGTGAAGTTGCGATTATTGTATCGGGTGATAAAGACCTGGCAGATGTCGTCGAGTACGGCAAAGAGATGGGAATCGTTGTCTGTAGTGCCTTTTTCCCGCGTGGGTTATCAGAGTCTTTGGCGACACGTGCGGATCGAGTTATTTACTTCGACGAAGAGCTTCTCGATGATATTTTCATCGGCGGTCTGGATGGTGAAGGTGATTCACACACCGGCATCTATCCCGATTGAGGAGCATTTATTTTAAAACTTCTACTCCCCTGTTCTGTTGGGTCAGGGGATTTTCTATTTTTACGCCTTACCTGCTTTTAGTACAAGAATCGTACTTTTAGCAATTTAACCAATAAACAAGGAGAATTTCTGGATGGACAAGAATCTCGTCATTCGTCAGTTCATGATTACCTACGACACCCTGAACAAAAACCTCTCGGACATCAGCGATGTCGATGGAGGAAAAACAATTGAACCACTGAATAAGAGTGTGCAATGGCTTGTGGGGCATTTGTTGGCTGCCAGACAATTCATGCACTCCATGGTTAGCCTGGATGCTCTTTTATCAGACGCAGAAATGCAACAATTTACAACTGGCAGCGGTGGAACTGTAACTGAAGATATGCCACCCCTCTCTGAGCTCGTTGACCGTTTTAAAAAAGCACAACGTCTGCTATTCAACTATCTCAAGGAGATTGATTCTTCTGCATTGGATAAAGAATTGAAAGATGACTTTCGTGGTTCCAATCTCGGCGAGGCTTTTCATTTTCATGCTTTCCACGAAGCGTATCACATTGGACAACTGGGCTTGATGAGACGACTTCTTGGAAAAGATGGAATGATTGGCTAGTTCTGTTTTCTCGATTTTAGATTACGCACACATCATACTTGAATTGTGCGTTTTTTATAAATTTGATGAACCTTTCTATTTCGCGAAGATGTTTATTTCTAGATGATCGCTATCGACGGTTACCCTCCGACTGTGTTCCCCCGTCTGAGTTCCGCAACATCCGTAGAAGTTACGGCTGAAATATCTAAAGGTTTTACAGAACGGCAATGTTGTTTCCTCACTGGTAAGAACGGGCAAATCAGCATCTCCCATTAGAGGTCATTGCGAATGTAATGAAGCAATCTCCTGCTGGTCAGAGGGAGATTTTTTCGTCTCTTCGCTTCCTCGCAATAACAATCGTAATATCTTAGATTCTATATCTACCCACATAGAATTACAAAGAACATCACGATTTATACAGGTGATTTAGATGAAAAGCAGGAATAATTCAGAAATATTCAAAACAGTTTCCTTCAAATATTCAACTGCAATTCTGTTTGCATTGTTGAGCTTGTTCATGTTTTCCTGCAAGACCACGCCCGTCGATCCTGAGGAGCGTAGAACAATTGCCGTCTACAATGGCTATGGTGTATGGGACACTTCAGCAGTAGCGGTACGTAATTGTCTGGTAGCCGCTGGATGGACTGTTCGATTTGTAGATGAAGGGCAGATTCAACAATCCCTGGATGGGTATGGGTCAATAGTGATCCCCGGCGGAAATCCCCTCGATATGCTTTCTGTACTCGGTTATACAGGTAAAGCGAACATTAAGAATCTAGTGGAAACTGGTGGCGGCTACATCGGTCTTGGAGGTGGTGCGTACCTGGCATCAGATTCAATCCATTACCGTCAATCAACGCCTGTAGACTCTTCATTGGCATTGTTCAGAGGTGCGGCGGTGGGTCCCATCAGTCAGATATCACCAACCGGCTATACAATAACACTCTTGAATCTGGATTTACGTTATCTCAACCCGGAGGGTGTCGCCACATTAAACACTCTATATTACGGGGGACCACGTATGTATATCCAATATCCAGGCGATTATATCACGCTTGCTCGATTCAACAGTCTTGTTGACAGCACTGGTGCGGCATATCTATTCGAGTATGGACTGGGAAGGGTTGCACTAACTTCATGCCAGCCTGAAATTGAAGAAAATGATTTACGTGATGGAAGTGAGTGGGGGTCTGACCTTACAGACGGCGATTCTGAATGGTTGTGGTTGCAATATATGGCAGAGTATGTTATGCATCAGCGCAATGAATAATTTACTGAGCAGGGTTGCCAATTCAGAGTCTAATATCCTAAAATTGTAGTAGGACTATTTCAAAGTTTGCCGTGAAATGGCTGTTGGAATGTTAGTAGAGTATAACTTTGGCAGGATTGAATTGCTTCGATAAAAGAGATCAATTAACTTGTTCACAGTTTCACAATGTTTGCATCGTATGACCAGATTTAGAAGCTGTGTGGAGGAAAGGTAAAGCGATTATGGAGACGAATCAGACTGAGAACGGAAAAGAGTTGTCGCCGTTTGAAAATGCACCCGAATGCCCTCGTTGCAACAAAAAAATGTTACCCTGGAAAACACCGGATATGACCAACTGGACATCCAAATTTGTCTGGGTATGTTTTAATGATGAGTGCGATTATTTTAAGCGTGGGTGGAAATGGATGGAAGAAAAGTACTCCAAACATGTCTCCTATCGTCACAAGCTTGATCCTGAAACCGGCGAAACCGGTCCACTGCCAGTCTGGTCGGAAGATGCTTTACGAGAAGGTATTATTACCAAAAAAACAGGAAGTTGAGGTGAATTATGGACTCTTCTGAAAATGCCTATGCTGCACTGCAAAAAGAGATTTTTGATCAATATGAACGTATGAATGAGGATGACACCTTTAAATTTCGTTGTCATCCAGGGGTAACCTGTTTCAATAAATGCTGCACCGACGTAAACATATTCCTCACCCCTTATGATATCATCCGTCTGAAAAATCGTCTCGGAATCGACTCAGATGAGTTTCTCACTCGTTATACCATCATGCCCATGGACAACAATCAGCACTATCCCGTAGTGATGATGCGTCTCCAGGATGATGAAGCGAAGACCTGCTACTTTGTTGAGCCGGGAAAGGGATGCACAGTTTATGAAGATCGTCCCTGGCCCTGTCGTATGTTCCCAATCGGAAAAGCCTCACCAAAGATGGAAGAAGCGAAGCCATTCTACTTTGAAATGCACGAGGATATCTGCGAAGGTTGGAAAGAAGAGCAGGTATTGAGCGTCCGTGGCTGGATGGAGGACCAGGAAGTAAATGATTATGATGAAATGGGCGAGCTCTTCAAAGAAGTTACCCTGCACGATTTTTATGGTGATGGCGGTAAACTGACCCCACAGCAGATGGAAATGTTCCACATGGTCTGCTATAACATGGATAAATTCCGTCTCTTCGTGTTCGAAACCAGTTTCCTGAATCGCTTTGAGATTGATGAGGAGAGAATCGAATCGATCAAAAAGGATGATGTTGAACTGTTGAAATTTGGGTATGACTGGCTGAAATTTGCGTTATATCACGAGCCAACATTAAAGATTCGCGAGGAAGCAAAACCAAAATAATTCAGCAACATCAGCTTGAATATTGAGCGGTTATTGAAGATTTTGTCCTATTGCGTCATGCCAGCATGGTGTTAGCTGGCATCCAGGAAGATGTTGATATTATTCATTTTAGGACAGACAGGAACGCTGCAATCCAGACAACACAAACACTTTGCAGTTTACTAAGAGACAATAATTCCAAAAATCAGTATATTTGCAATATATAAACTCCGTTTGGACAGAGCATTTTGCTTTGGAACGGAGTTTTGTTTTATTGTAGTTTGCTAACAACTTTCAGATAAAATGAAAGGATTACATTGCACATAAGTAAATCTCAAATCGCCGATTGGACAGCCATGCGGCATCGCCTTCATCGTGCTGCTGAAGTTGCAAATACAGAATCGCGTACAAAATACCGGATCATACGTCGCCTGAAATCCATTCATCCGGACAATCTTCTTTCTGATCTTGGTGGGACAGGTGTTGCAGCAGTATTTAATGGAAAAAAGGAAGGACCGACAGTCCTGCTTCGCGCAGAACTGGATGCTTTGCCTATAAATGAAGATATTGAATTGGAGTACTGTTCTACGACAGAAGGAGTTTCCCATAAATGCGGGCATGACGGACACATGGCAATGCTCTTCGGTGCGGCAGAACTACTTAGCAAAAATCGCCCGAAACGTGGAAGGATTGTTGTACTATACCAACCAGCCGAGGAGACAGGTGAGGGAGCTTCCCGTGTTATCAACGATCCTAATTTCAATCAGATTCAACCAGATTATGTGTTCGCCCTACACAATCTACCAGGCTTTGAAAAACATCATATTATTGTCAAAGACAATGTTTTTGCCTCAGCTTCAAAAGGATTGATTGTAAAATTGCAGGGTGCTACTGCGCACGCCGCCCAACCTGAAAATGCAAGAACCCCAGCACTTGCAATGGCGCAGATCATCCAGGGATTGAGCGCAGCTCCTCAGCTTTATGTTCCACTGGAAGAGTCAGCAAAGGTAACTGTCATTCACGCAAAACTTGGGGAAATTGCATTCGGAACAACACCTGGTAATGCTATAGTTATGGCAACCTTCCGTACACACTCAAAGGCAGCAATGGATACCCTTTCAGAACGTTCACTTCGGATGATCGCGGGGATTGCCAGTAGTGCGGATCTGGACGTGTCTTCCGAGTGGGTTGAAGAATTTCCAGCAACAATAAATGATGCTGGATGCAATACTCACGTCCGTCTGGCAGCACTGGAAAATAAACTTGATCTTCAGGATCGTCAACATGCTTTCCCCTGGTCTGAAGATTTTGGACATTTTACACAGATCGCACCGGGTGCTTTGTTCGGTCTCGGTTCAGGAGTACATCAACCTGCCCTCCACCATCCAACTTACGACTTTCCTGATGAGATTCTACCTACTGGGGTTAAGATGTTTGTAAGCATCGTAAACAGGATACTCAACCATGCCTGATAATTATCTTCCATTTCGTCCGAAACTTGTTTTCCTCGACCGTGATGGTACGCTGATAATCGACAAACATTATCTGCACAAACCGGAAGAGGTTGAACTCTTTCCCGGTGCCGGAGAAGCTGTCGCTCGATTAAACCAGTCGGGGATTCTCGTGGTGCTGGTTACAAATCAGTCCGGTGTGGGACGAGGGATGTTCAGCGAGACAGATGTGATCAAAGTACACGATCATCTCCAAAACTTGTTGGCTGCTTATGGTGCTTACCTGGATGCGATTTATTATTGCACCAATGCACCTGAAGACAACGCCGAATGCCGTAAACCCAATCCCGGTATGCTGATCGAAGCTGCCCGAAAATTCCAGGTCGACCTGAAAAAAACTGTGATCATCGGCGATAAAATGGCAGACCTGGAAGCTGGACGACGTGTGGGCGCAATAACCATTCTGGTTAAAACCGGCTATGGCGCGAAACTGGCAGAATCCAACCCACCTGAAGCAGATTGGATTGTTGAAGATGTCGTCGCTGGGATCAATCTTCTTATATGATGTTTCCTGGTTGAACACAATCGATTAGATAAGATTGATTTGATTTTCTGGATTCCATTGAATTATCCGCTTTCATACCGCTATCTTCCCTACGAAGAAACTTCATTGATCGAACCAAATGAGGCATTAAATGGCAGAGTCGAGGGAGAGGTGGCAAAGTAGAACTCGATTTATCCTTGCTGCAGTAGGGTGTTCAGTGGGGTTGGGGAATGTCTGGCGATTTCCCTATATCGCATATACCAGCGGTGGGGGTGCATTCATGATCCCCTATCTCATTGCGCTCCTGACAGCCGGTATTCCCCTGCTCATGCTCGAATTTGCGATTGGTCAGAAATCCCAGGAATCTGGTCCTGGCGCCATGCGCAGTCTGCATCCGAAAATGGAATGGGTTGGCTGGTGGGGTGTTGGTATCAGCTTCATGATCGTGATCTATTATGCTGTTATCATGGCGTGGGCGTGGGACTATCTCTTTTACTCGTTTGGACTTTCCTGGGGCACAGACGCTGAAACATTCTACAACACCTCATTCCTGCAGGTAAGCGATGGACCATCTGCGATGGGTGGATTACGTTTACCGATCTTCGCAGGGTTGATCTTAACTTGGGCAACGATATATCTCATCCTGGCAAAAGGGCTGAAAAGTGTTGGCAACATTGTGTTGTGGTCAGTACCGCTGCCCATCCTGCTCTTGACCATTCTGGTGATACGGGGTGTTACTCTTCCAGGTGCAATTGATGGATTATCTTACTATCTCACCCCCGATTTCAGCAAATTACTCGATCCAAAAGTCTGGCTGGCAGCGTACGGTCAGGTATTCTTCAGTGTCGGTATTGGCTGGGGGATTATGGTCGCTTATGCAAGCTATCGTCCCAAAAACACAGATATCACTAACAATGCATTCATAACTGCCTTGATCGATGGTGGAATATCATTCTTTTCCGGTTTTGCTGTCTTTTCGATAGTCGGCTATCTCGCGATGTTGCAAGGAATTGGTGTTCCCGATGCGGTGACATCAGGTTTTGGGTTGGCATTTGTCGCCTATCCCACTGCCATCAGCGCAATGCCGGTGTTACGTGAACTGATTGGTGTTATATTCTTCCTGATGCTTCTGACCTTAGGAATAGACTCCGCTTTTGCGATGGTTGAAGCCGTGATCGCCGCAGCGCATGACCGTTGGAAAAAACGGAAGGTTATGCTAACCCGGATTATCTGTGTTGCCGGATTTTTATTCGGGTTGCCCTTCTGTTTTAACGGCGGAATTCACTGGCTGGATATCGTTGATCACTGGGTCTCTACCTGGGGATTGGCGGTTGTCGGATTGCTGGAATGCATTGTTGTAGGCTGGATGTTCCCCACCGATCTCTTACGTGATTATATGAATGAAGTAAGTGATTTCCGAATCGGACGCTGGTGGAACTGGTGCTTGAAATGGATCACTCCCGGAGTGCTGGTGGTGATGACAATCCAGGCATTCATCAATGAATTTACATCGGTATATGGTGGTTATCCGCTATGGTCGGTTATTCTTGGAGGTTGGTTGGTAGTCGCTTTGCTAATCGTTACCTCAATCATTCTGCAAAACAAGTCACCAATATCCCAACGTGAAATTTCACGCAAAGTGTTCAACATCCACAAAAAATCAGCATGAGGACAAGGTGAATCTTTCAGCGATGATTTTTATGATATCAACATCAATTGTTTTGTACGGTGGTTTAGCTGTCTGCCTGGGTATTGCCATCAGGAAACGGAAAAACAATAAATTTCAGTTACTCAGCCCCTTGCTTCCTTT
>JAIOHU010000292.1 GCA_019912845.1 bacterium | reverse complement strand
AAAGTAATGTTTAAGGTGATCATAACTCCCTCGACTACTTTAAAAGACTGATCTTCCGTGAGATGGTTTCGCTGCCATTATCAGCCTGAAGAATATAAATCCCATTCGGCAACTGCTGCTCTGCGATGGCAATACGGAACTCGCCAGCTCCAGCATTTTCATTGCTGAACTGCTCTGTCAAAACCTCCTGCCCTAGCGTATTGTATAACCGGATTGTTACTCTTCGTCCAAACGACTGAGGTAACTGCACAATCACCTCGCTGTTGGTTGGATTGGGGTAGACTCTTACAAGCTCTTCAGTTGAGGGGATTGCGAATCCATCTTCAGGCACCTCCGTATCGAAATTTAATTCTTGTGGCAGAACCACTTCCCCATCGTTTATCATGTAAACACAAGATTCAGGGAAATTTAAAGTAAGGTAATAA
The DNA here is from genome assembly GCA_019912845.1 of bacterium. Classification (GTDB taxonomy): domain Bacteria; phylum Electryoneota; class Electryoneia; order Electryoneales; family Electryoneaceae; genus JAIOHU01. The sequence goes on along the minus strand of JAIOHU010000292.1, from coordinate 4,215 downwards.
TTGCGGGGGTTTTCTGGGTTCACTGATATGTCGTTCAAGTTAAACCACGTATTCCCCAAATCGAAATCGCTTAATAGGAACTCAGTTTCAATCCTTTCAGGTTCCTCTTCCCAACCAAGATACCGGTGAAGACTTCGAGAGCCACCCATTGGGGCAATAAGAAGTGTACCATCACTTAAGATTGATAAAGGAATATCAAGACTACCCCAGAAAATTCCGTTGGAATTAATTATACGAGTTTCAGATTCCAATAAATCAGACGTAAATATGACACGAAGCGCTCTATTAGGATGTATGTCATTGTAATATGTATATCTTTGTAAGACTAAAAGTTGTTCTGGATTTTGCGGATTTATTCCCAACAGCGTACTTTTTCGTGAATTGTAAATACGTGTTGAGTCCCAGGTTGCGCCGCCATCGTACGATTCCTTGAAATAGATGGTACGTCCCATGTGACTGTCAAAATACATGATGTGCCTGTCATTAATTGGATTCACCCCAAGGTTTGAAAGGTGAATGACAGCACTACGCTCCTCCCAGTACTGACCGCCGCTTCTTGAACGATAGAGATTCCAATCATTGTTTTCAGGATCAAAAACAAACGCATAAAACAAAGATTGATGTTCTGTCCCTTGATATACTTCAAAACCTTCAATGATGGGCAGTCCTCGCGCATGTTCTTCCCAGGTCTCACCGCGATTGTCGCTATAGAAGAAGGAACCGGCGAGCATCCAGAGACGGTCGCTGTCGTTTCTGTCATAGAAGAGTTCGGGGACTCCGGCAGCGTTTTCCGGGTAACCAACATCCAGCTTCTGCCAGTTTTCTCCTGAATCATCTGTACGCCAGAGGGTAGTCTGGTAGGCGTACCGTAAGGTCGAGTCTGCAGAATGAAATTCGATAAAATGAATTGGTGAGTACCAGGGATTCGATTGCACCCACTCATCAGCCAGTGAACTGGAAATCGCAGAGAAAATGAACAACACGGAAAATAAAAGCAGGAAGGGAGACTTTTTCATGACACACTCATCGGTTATGAAGTAACAGGACACCATGAGCACTTCGGAACTTATTGCTATATCATATAATACTGTTTATTGGACAGACTGGCAAGTATATATGAGTTTCCTCACCAACTACTTTCTTCCTCTGTGAAAAACACTCCATCCCGTATATTCAGGATTTCATAGCAAGGTGTTTTAGTGTTCACAATTCGCTTATATTCCAGCCCCAATCAAATTACCATGGAATAGAGTGACACTATCACAAAAAATAGAATTAGAATTTTTGCCCCGAGTGCAGGGTCCTGGCAGATACAGCGGCGGCGAGAAGAATAGAATCATTAAGAAGCAGCCTGAGGTACGTTGGGCTCTTGGTTTCCCCGACCTTTACGAAATCGGGATGAGCCACGGGGGGATGGGTATTCTTTACCATATCCTAAACTCACGATTTTCTGAAGTTTCTGCGGAACGGGTTTATCTCCCGGAAGAAGACGCCTGTCGAGTTTTACGTGCGCTGAACATCCCACTGTTCACCTTGGAAAGTCGGATACCTTTGAAGGAAGTGGACATTCTTGGTATATCGCTGGGGTTTGAAATGGCGATGCCTGGAATGCTGGAGATGCTTGATCTTGGTGGGATACCAATTCGCAGCAAGGATCGATCAGAATCCGATCCGATTGTTATTGCTGGAGGCCCAATAGTCTTCAACCCGGAACCATTCGCCGATTTTGTGGATGTCGTTGCAATCGGAGATGGTGAAGAATTAGCCTGTGAGATCACCGAATGTGTACTGAAAGCGAAACGGCAGAACAAAACACGTTCTCAAACACTGGATGACCTCGCAAAAATCCCCAGTCTCTATATTCCCTCCATGTATGATCTGCGAGAATCAGACGATGGTTTTCTGCATCCAGTTGTACGTAACGGCGACGATGTTCCTTCGATTATAGAGTCCCGGACACTTGAAGAGCTGAAACCGGAATATTTTCCTCATCAACCACTGCTGCCACTTCAACAAATCACCCATGACCGTATCGCACTGGAGGTGATGCGGGGATGTACCAGAGGCTGCCGTTTCTGTCACGCCGGCATGATCTATCGTCCGGTTCGTGAACGAACCGTTGATGATATTGTTCAGCAGGCGGTGGATGCGATTCAAGCAACCGGATATGAGGAGATCAGCCTTTCCTCACTATCAACCTCAGATTACACCTCATTACCTCAGCTGATGACAGCATTGAACGATGCGTTACGTGGCAAAGGCATTTCGTTGTCCTTCCCATCACTCCGTCCCGACTCATTCACCAAAGAGATGGCAGAAGCCTTTCCAGAGGGTCGAAAAGGCACCCTGACCTTTGCTCCGGAAGCAGGCACTCAACGGATGCGTGATGTTATCAACAAAAACTCCAGTGAAACTGATTTGATCAAAGCAGCAGAGCTTGCCTTTTCATTGGGTTACAGTGGGATAAAACTCTACTTCATGATTGGTCTACCCACCGAGACAAGAGCTGATCTGGATGGTATTTTCGACTTGGCGATGAAGGTTGCAAGAGTACGACAGCAGAAGAATCAGAAGGTCAATGTTTCGGTCAGTCCACTGATCCCCAAGACTCATACTCCCTTCCAGTGGTACGGGCAGGAAGGATTTGAAAGTGTACGTGAAAAAATAAATTATCTCCGAGAAAAATTCAAACATTCCCCTATTCGATATAGTGGACACAACCCCAGTGTTGGATTGTATGAGGGGACACTGGCGAGAGGGGATCGTCGCCTGGGAAATATCATCGAGCGTGTTTGGCGAATGGGTGGAACATTGGAAGCATGGCGTGATCGATTTAATCCGGGACGCTGGGAGCAGGCATTTATCGAAGAAAACCTGACTCCGCAACTTTTCAATGGAGCCAGATCACATAGTGCCAAACTGCCCTGGTCGCATATATCAAAAGGACATACCACACGTTTTCTGGAGAAGGAATGGAAACGGGCGGAAGGTGCTCAGACCAGGGAGGATTGCCGTTTTGGGAAATGTGACGCCTGTGGACTCTATCGTATGATTCCCCAGGGAGCGAAGGTTTGCCAACTGGCGGTAAAGGAAGATATTCCCATCTCATCACGGTTCACTGCCGAGCATCCGAATGATGTTTTATGCACAGCCCGGATAAAGTATGCCAGGCGTGCCGGTCTAAAATGGACCAGCCACCTGGATTTGACTCGTCTCTGGGGGAGATGGTTACGTTGGAGTGAGGCTGCGGTATCCTATTCACAGGGGTTTAATCCGCATCCGAGGTTGAGTTTCGGTCCGCCTCTACCGGTAGGTTGTGAATCCACCTCTGAATATCTGGATATCGACCTCGCCCATGAATATCACGCTGAAGAGTTGCGTAACACCTTGAATACATCTACCATTGACGGTCTGGAAATACTTGCAGTATCTATATTTAAAGGTAAGTGCAAAACCCTGAACGCCGTTGTCTCTTCTACCGAGATGCGTATACCGGTTAGCCTGAGTAGCGAGATTCAGGCAACCATAGCAAACTGGCTGATGAATCAGCATGTGATGGTGGAGAGAACAAAAAAAGAGAGAGTACAACTGGTCGATATTCGTTCAAGTGTAAGAGAAGTTACCGTTGATACCTCCAAAAATGAGATCAAGGTTTTGCTCTCTTTAGGCAATGGACCGACAGCGCGACTTGGTGAACTTATCGAACAATGGAATTTGCAGGATCGTCTCCTCGGAGGTGCATATCGTACTGGTATGTTTGTACATTCGGGAGAAACGGTAACATCCCCCATGGAAGCTATCTCACTTGAGGCTGTTGTGTTATCCACGGTTGAATCGACATCCGGAATATGAACAAAGAACTGATAATAAACTCTTCAACTACTGAAACCCGTATTGCACTCATGGAAGAGGGGCACCTGGCGGAGCTCTTCGTGGAACGCCCTGAAAATGAACGCAATGTTGGGGATGTCTATCTCGGTCGTGTACGAAAAGTGCTCGTGGGGATGTCTGCTGCCTTCGTTGATATTGGATGGGCACAAGATGCATTCCTGCATTTTAATGACGTTGGTTCACTCTATTCTACTGACGAGGCTGATTCGGACAATGGCGATCATCGTACCAACATCAATCTGCACACCAACCAGGAAATATTTGTTCAGATCACCAAAGAACCTATCAGTAATAAAGGTCCAAGAGCATCGGGTGAAATAGCCC
>JAIOHU010000291.1 GCA_019912845.1 bacterium | reverse complement strand
GGCTGCACGTGCCATATACCCTGAATCTTCGAGTATCGACAAACCGAGAAAAAGCAACATCACGATTGGAAAAAACACCAATACACCACCTACGCCACCAATAATGCCATCAACGATCAGGTCCTGTAAGACGCCATCTGGCATTATTGTAGAAATCATCGCACCAAATTTAGAAAAAGCACTATCCAGTAAATCCGAGAGGGGGTTGCCAATGCTGAAAGTCAACTGGTAAACCATAAACATAACAAAGAAAAAGATGAACACACCGGCGTAACGGTTTAGAATAATACGATCCACATACTCTGTAAATGGAATTCTACCGCTACCCAGTGGCTGTTTCAGGGTTTCTTTCACTGCACCGTGGATATATGCATACCGTTGTTCGCTGACAATTACCACACTGTCTTCGTGAAAATGACGGTATAAACCATTACGTGATTCTTCGGCTCTCCGTAATATTAATTGAGCTAACGGATGATAATTTTTTACCTTTTCAATCGCATCTTCATCTTCCTCAAGCAATTTCACTGCAATCCAGGCAACTGCATAATTTTCGGCGAATTTTTTATCGCTTTGAAGTAGTTCTATCAGCTTTGAACGTTCTGCTTCTATCTCTCGTCCATAATTAACGATACGTCCGCTACTCTCAAGTTCATTGTTAGCAATTGATATGATAAGATCAAGTAATTTTTCATTCCCCTGCCCCCTGCTACCCACAGTCTTGACAAATGGGATTCCAAGAATGGAGCTTAGTTGAATTTCATCAATGTATGACCCATCCGCCTCCACCTCGTCTGTCATATTTAAAGCACCAACAATCGGGACTCCCAGCTCTTGAAATTGAAGACATAAATAGAGGTTTCGTTCCAGGTTGGTCGAATCAATCACATCAACGATCAGGTCTGGCTTCTCTGTCAATACAAAATCACGAGTTACGACTTCTTCTAGCGAGTACGCTGACAGACTGTAAGTTCCGGGAAGATCAACGAGTTCAATCTTCCATCCCTTGTGGATTACGTACCCGGATTTTTTGTCAACAGTTACACCAGGATAGTTGCCGATATGCTGATGTTGTCCGGTAAGGGAGTTAAAAAGACTCGTTTTTCCCGCATTTGGATTTCCGGCGAGCGCAACACGAATCTTAGGCATGCTGGATTCCTGCTCATGGTTGCCGAACCCACGTCCACTGCGTGGTTTGTTCTCCCCATTTCCCCCACGATATCGGTGACGATTTCGCTGATGATTCTCACTCATCGATTTCCTCTACCAGAATGTCCGATGCTTCGCTACGACGCAGGGAGAGAAGATATCCCTTGAGTCGAATTTCAATTGGATCACGCAATAAAGCCTCACGTAAAACCTGTCCCGTTGACCCACGGATCAAACCCATATCCAGTAATCTTTGACGGATTTCGCCTTTTGCTCTGATTCGACGAACTTTAAATCGATCACCTGGCGCAAGGTCAGATAAAGGCACAATCGCAGTATCATTATCTCCTTTCGTATATCTGGCGTCTACTTTTGTTCTCACCCATACAAATACGGCTCGAACCTCTTCTTCCTTCAACGTTCGAGTTTCGTTGGAAATCACTACTTCGCTACTATTGTCCTGGGCGTGATGAACTAGTTTTATTCCGGTTGCAGGTAGGAATCCCCGGCGAATCAGTCCTTCTCGAACTCCCCCATTCCCCATAATCCGAGCGATATAACCCTCTTCACCTGGAAGTAATTCGCGCAAGCCCCGTATCCCAAGAGTATTCTCAAGAGCAAATTTACGTCTCCATAAGCCGCAATTATCGAAATCTTTGCAGGTACCACCATCGTTGGATTGATTCAGCCAACAGTCACGGAATTGAGAAATCGTATCTCCACCGCCTCCCCTGGGACAGTAGGTGAGGAATTCAGAAAGTGAAACGATTCGATCCAGAGTTGTAACACTGATCACATGCTCCATCGCGCAGGCGTCATCTTCTGCTGTTTCCGGATCAACTTGAAGTAAATCCATGAGGAAACGCTTGAGGAAATCGTGACGTTGGTTCAAGCGAAATGCTAGCTCACGTCCCGCTTCAGTCAGATCGACATACTCTCTCGCCCGATAATCAACGAGTCCCTCTTTTGACAGACGCTGTAAAGCCGAAATCGCACTGGAGGTTTTCACATCTTTCGCTTTAGCGATATCGCGAACACGTGCTACTTTGTTGGTCTGAACAAGCCGGAGGATGATCTCAAGATAATCCTCGAGGCTTTCTGTAAGGGTACCGATTTGAACCTGATTATTGTATTCATCTGCGTTCGCCACAGAGTCTCCAATACGTAAATCATTGGTAGATATTTCTATCAATAGTAGTACTCAATTTACTGTGTTTGTGAATTATCTTTCAATACCTTTATCGTTGAATCGCTCCGAATTGCCTTGTAGTTGAGGGAGTCATTCCTGTATACTCAGCTTGATCTTGAGGTCAATTCACGATAACCTATCTTCAGCCTTATCAATTTGAATCGCTTAATATAAACAAGGACATAGAAAATGAAACAACAGAATAACATGACCTCATCGATAGGGAAATTCACTTTCGTCTTACATTCACATCTGCCGTACGTGATGTCTCATGGGAAATGGCCCCATGGAATGGTCTGGCTGTCCGAAGCTGCCACTGAGACATATATCCCACTATGGCGTGTTTTCAGCAGATTACAGAAACGTAAAATCAATATGGCTGTAACTATCGGTATTACTCCTGTTCTCGCTGAACAACTCAGTGATCCTGACTTCCCTGCCGAATTCCTTCAATATCTTCACATGAAGCAAGAGGCAGCACAAGCTGATCGTGAAGAATTTACACGTCAAAAAGACAGTTCAATGCGTAAAATAGCTGAATATTGGATTGATTTTTATAAAGGCATTGAAGATGATTTCCGTAACGACCTGAACATGGATATCATTGGAGCGTTCAGGAAGTTACAGGATGATGGTGCGAT
>JAIOHU010000290.1 GCA_019912845.1 bacterium | reverse complement strand
TTTGCATGATCGCCTCCTTGAGTTCTCAAACACTATCGCGAAAAAACAATGTATGGGAATTCTTGAGGCGATTTTATGTATCTACGAAAATCAGACTCCGTATTAACAAGAACTTACGATGAATAAAAAGGAGCTACACCCTCTGTGATCCTGCATTTGACTAGCTTCGGCTCGATGAACTATTTTAAGAAATTCGCACTACAATAAATCTGCCATCATCTATATTTGTATAAGCTGATAATACGCACAACATTTCAAATATGGGGGTATATATGATTATGTATTTGCTTCGAATTACCTTCACTGTAACCATAATTTGTTTAACTACCATACCACTACAAGCTCAAAATAACCATAATGTTACTATGATAGGTCAAATTAGAAGTTGGTCAGAGGCGGCGGATGTGGTTATCGAAGGCGACTATGCATTTGTGGCTGCAGGAACTGGTATTAGTGTCCTTGATATCAGAAACCCAAGTTCTATTGTTGAGATAGGTTTCTGTGAGACTCAAGGTCCAGCAATAAAATTAACTATTACTGAAAATTATATTTATATCGCTTCTGCTTTATATGGATTTAGAATTGTTGACAGAACTGATTTACAGAACCTCAGAGAAATTACGTCATTTGATACTCAAGGTTATGCACGAGATGTCGCGGTAAGTGGAGATTTTGTCTTTATAGCAGATGATGAGGCAGGATTCTGTATTATAGATATCACCGATCCAATGGACCCTGTTCAAGCTGGAGTATTGGATACTCCTAGTTTTGCTACAGGGATTGCCCTGACTGATGGATATGCAATTTTAGCAGACAGGGATTCAGGCATACGTGTGATTGACATTAGCGATCCTAGAAATCCTACCGAAGCAGGAGCATGTGTTACATATCATTCGGCATTCGATGTGGAGGTAATTGGTCGATATGCATATGTAGCAGATCATGGTAGTGGTTTAACTATTATTGACCTATTTGATCCATCCAATCCCTTCATTACAGGAAACTGTGACACTCCTGGCAACGCAGTTGGAATAGATATTTCAGGAAGATATGGTTTCGTAGCTGATGATCTTTCTGGTCTTCGTGTTATTGATATTAGCGATCCTGCAAATCCGTATGAAGTAGGACATATTAGTACACCTGGCAATGCTAGCAATGTAACTGTTCAAGGAGTATTGGCAGTCGTAGCTGATAGATATTCTGGACTTCGTGTGATCAATATAAGTTCTCCTTCAAATCCTGAAAATTTAAGTTTTTACGATTCTCCAAATGACATTCGGGGTGTATCAGTATCAGATGGACACGCTTATCTACTCGACCAAACCTTAGGAATGGTTAGCTGTAATATAGAAAACTTGTCACACCCCGTAGTCAGTAGTTTCTTAGATCCACCGACCGATGCCAGAGGGATAACAATTAGAGATGACTATGTATTCATCGCTGATGGTGCTTCGGGTCTTAGGATAATTGATAAATCCGATGTCGACAATACCAGGGAGATTAGTTCTTTTAATACTCCAGGCTATGCTTATGCAGTCGAGATTGTCGGAAATATTGCTTATTTGGCTGACGGGAGTGAAGGCTTACGGATAGTTGATATTAGCAATCTTGAGAATCCAATCCAAGTTGGTTCTTGCGATATTCAAGGTTTAGTTACGAACCTTACTGTTTCCGGGTCGTATGCCTATCTAGTTTCAAATCGTTCTAAAATGGTTATTGTTGATATCAATGAACTAGAAAATCCATTTGTTTTAAGAAATTACGACCTCCCAGTTTCTGCCTCGGATATCACTATATTTGGGAACTTTGTTTATCTGGCAGACTGGTCATCAGGACTTAAGATAATTAATATCGAAAACCCGAATTCTCCCTTTGAAACTGGTTTTCACCTAACCGCTGGGGAGGCAAGAAACATTTTTGTTTATGGAGATTTTGCCTATATAGCGACTCAAGGATCAGGTCTACGGGTAGTTGACATAAGTACCCCTGAGAGTCCAATTGAAACTGGTTATTATGAATCACCAGAATCTGCGTATGATGTCGTAGTAGATCCTCCACATGCATTTGTTGCATATTATCATTATGGATTCAAGATTCTCGATTGTTCGGCTGCCATTGGATGGGAAGAAGTTTCAATCAACAAAATGTCACCTGAATTACCTAATTGTAGTATTGTTGGTCCTGCTTATCCGAATCCTTTCAATTCTGCTCTAAACATCCCCCTTACTCTTCAGCAAAATGGAAATATCAATGTCCGTATATGCAATGTTTTGGGGATAAACCAACTGGAATTATCACTAAAATATAGTGCAGGACAACATCGCTTGATTATCAGCACATATCAATTTGGAAACAATCTTGTCAGTGGAGTCTATTTCCTTAGGCTTGATATAAAAGGGCAGACTGTCTCACAAAGAATCATGTATCTGAAATAGGGATAAATTCCGACAATAAAATTCGTTTCAATAGGAGGCTTGATGTAAATCTGTCTATATCTTACTTCAGCTTTCCGGAAATTTTGGCAGTATGATTTCGTGTATGATAACCCCAGTGAATCAAAAAGGGGATTGAAAGGGGGCGTTTCAGCCACCTTCACAGCAAAACAAGAGGTGTGATTCACAAACAAAGAGGTCAATGGATTTCAGCCAACAACACGCTGACATGACGAGCTCGTATCCAGCTACGGCAATAGCAGACTTTGGACAAGTCCAAAGCCAGAAGAAAATGCCGCTAAGTGGCTCTCGTCTAAAAATGATCGTTCCGCAACATCTTCGGATGTTGCGGAACAATATATTCTAATCTCTGCTTACTCACTACTTTAATAACATCAGCTTTTGCATCTTCTTATCACCATTAAACTCAATTCCTATGAAATAGACACCCGACACCAGATCATATTGCCCAGTCGAAACATCCAGTAGATAGCGATGTTGTCCGGCTGGGTAGTGATGAGTAGTATTGAACACGGTTCGTCCCAGAATATCGTACAGGACAAATTCAACATCGCCACCCTTTGGAAGTGCGAACGGAATTGTCACTGAAGGATTGAATGGGTTCGGGTAGGCGTGTCCAAACTCAAAGGAAGTTGGCAAGGTTGATGATTCCAGTGAAAGTGACGCGTACGGTTGCTTACCAAAATGATCCTCAAAATCACGGTACTTCTTCAAGGTCAGCTCATTACCTGCGTTATCGAGCACCTTCAGACGAATAGCATGTCCCTTAGTAAAACCAGGCAGACCATATTCTTCTGATCCCTGCCATGCGATCACCGGTGTAAATGGTGAGTCCTCAAAAACATTCTCCCTGCCAACCAACAAGTCACCATCATAAATCTCGATTATTGCGGAGTTTTGATCCTGCAATTCACTGTCGATATGGACAAGGACAGCGTAGGGTAAACCAGTCGGCTGAATCTCATTTTCGGGAGTGAGTCTCACCTGTTCAGGATACTTTTCACCCGCTGCTAGCAATAGAGCCTCATCAGTATACTGGAAGGTGATCTCTTCGGTGACAAAGGCAAAATAACCTTCTCCCGGTTGCATATCATTGATGGTGTTGAGAAATGGCGGAATCCAGATATCCCCATCATCATTCATCACAATCTGCGTAACATCCTCAATTTCAACAAGGGCATCTGCGACATCCACACCATGGTCGAATGGATAACCCATCCAGTTCCATTGGTTGGGCAGGAGGGTGTATTCCGTGTTGACATCCATCAATTCGCCAGTGAACTGAACATTGGACGCCTCAGTGCAGAAGAGACGATAGGCTTGTGTTTGCGTGATATCACCAATGGTATTAATAAATGGAGGGATGACAATGTCGCCGTTATTCTGATAGGCGATCACCAGGTTTTCCACTCCTCCGAAGAGCACCATCGCATCCGGGTCTGGTGGAACTAGATAGGTTGAGATCATCTCGAAATAGTTCGCCTGTAAATGAATATCGAGTATATTTCCCTCTACCCCATCACCCTGAACCTGCAATGCGACAATGGGAATAATCGGATCGTTAGTCGTCAAGCGAATAATTCCATTATAATGAGTTTCAGCATCGGGATAAAACCCGATTTCGATTATATCCGCTTCGCCAGCCGGGATAAGGAAATCATCGATGATTTCAGGTTCGAATACATCATTCGTGGTGGTTGCGGTATGGATGATGAGGTCTTCATCACCAACGTTGTTGATGTCGACAAACCAGTAGCCGCCCTCTCCGATAATTACTTCACCGAAGTCATACTCAGTCTCCGGGATATCAATCATGGCAGGTGGCAGGTCATCGACAAAGAATGAACCACCATGCTCTTCCCAATCATACGCCAGGGGATCTTCCCAATGCTGCGTAGAGTCAATATGAAGCGCGAAATTTTCCAGCCAGATCGCCTGATCTTCGATGGCATCCATCAGTTCATCTTTCGGGACAATATGCAGTATAACCGGATTATCGGTATATACTCCTTCATTCTGGACTACAAACCCCGCATCCCTGTCCTGGACATACATAATGAAGAGATCATCTCCATCATTGTTGAGTGCGATGCTCGGTTCACGTTCATTCATACAATCTCCGGCACGGGGTGGTTCGGGATTATCCCACTGTGTGTCGGTAATGTTAATCCCTTTTGTCCAGAGTCTGCCGTAGAACTGCTCGTGCGGGGGTGAAGCGGTGATGAATATCTCAGCATTCGCATAACCAGCCTCATTTTGGTCAAATTCATTTCCGGGTACACCAAATTGCTGATATACGAGATAGAGGATTCCTGTGTCCGGGTCGTGGTACATACTCGGTCGTTGCGCCATTCTTTGCCAGACACCAGGATTGGCACCGTTGGTAAACAACCCATTCGCAACTACAGTCCAGGCGTCAGAAACCTCATCCCAGTGGTAAATGAGCGACATGGTTGATGTGACATTTTCAACGAATGGATGAGCGGTAAAGGCAACATGAAGCACATTATTGTGATCGAAGTAGACATTGCAGTCGGTGTAAGCACGTAATGTGTCATCCACATCAGCAAAATTGGTCACATTGAAAGGTTCATCCCAGTCCCAGGTTTCACCTCCATCATCACTGACCCAGACATAGATATCATTGTTGTACTGGCTGCCAGTTTCAAGTCCACGAATGGTGAAGTCCTGCGAGATGGTTGTTGCGATGGCGATACGAGACCCATCGTAGGATGCTGCGACATCAGCTCCGATGTTCATCCCAACATTGGTAACCACCTGCTGATCACCCATTTCGAATTCACCAGTTTCGGGATCATAAACCGAACGGCTGTATGTCACCTCCATGGGATTGGTGTTCGCGACAAGGTGGTCGTGCGCCACAACATGAACATAATGTGTGTCCTCAAAGTAGCTATAGGCACAATGTGGCCAGATCATCTCCTGCCCGTTATGATCCGGTAGCAGGTCTTCGATAAATTCGCCATTCTCATCAGTTTCAGTGGCGACATAAGAGTCGTAGGGTAACGCCAGGTCGGTTGTTGAATGGTAGTTAGGGAAGGCACGGTTATTAACCGCATCCATCGCCAAGGTTGTATAACCGGAGCGAGGTCCAGCATCCACCTGGTAGCCTTGAAAAACCTCCTCCTCCCACTCATCCGCATCATTTAACAAGACTCGATTGTACTGTATGTGACGGTCCCCTCCTTCAGCGATCAGACGAGTCCATGCCATGTGGACGGTAGGAATTCCCTCTTCATTTTCAGGACAGAATCCGATCATTCTGCCAACAGTGCCATTATGCTGCGATTCCCACCAGGTAGTACCAATCTGAACATATTCGCCGACCATCTCATCGAGTTCATTTTGATGAGGCTGGAAGGCTGGTAAGTTGTCAGGTAACTGTGGGGCATTCTCCATGCTTGGATAGGGCACAACGACATCGATGGGGTAATAAGTTTGATGGTGCTCAGAAGCAAGTACAGGAAGTGCCAGCAGGAGCAACGCTAAGATGATAAATGTAACGTCTCTCATATTCTCTCTCCTCCATATCTTCGGAATTTATCCGAAGTAGACTTTACTGAACCTTCTTTATGCTACAGCTAAGGTAAAGGTTTGATCAGGGTAAAGGTAGGATATTCGATTTCATTTTCAATAAAATTACTTTCGATAACTTTAAATCCAGCTTCCGTAAATACCTCCATCCAGGTTGCTTTTGGGAAAACACCCAGGATGTGATGATCCAGTTCTACCGTCAATTTACCATTTCTTCGGATCAGGTAGGTAATTGTACCCTCGTACTTACTGTCTTCGGGATCGGGATCGTAGTCGTTCTCAATGAATGTCACATCGATTTTTTCGCCATCAATAATCGTTTTGCCCTGCTCAACCATCGTTTTATTTTGTTCGAATAGTTCTTTTGTTGTATCAAGGGAAACTACAAGGACACCACCATTTTTTAAGTGGTGAAATGCTGTTTGAAAAGTTTGGTGTAGATCGTCAATTTTAGTAAGGTAGGATAAACCATCATCAATAAATATCAGATCAAACTGCCTTTCGAGATGGTAGTTACGTATATCCGCGCATATATATTCGCACTCAGGATTGGATTCTCTCGCCAGATCGAGCATTGCCTTGCTAATGTCAATTCCGGTGATTTGGTAGTATTTTTTCAGATTTGCAATGTTCTTGCCCTGTCCACAGGTGAGAACTAATAGCGATTTTGAAGGTGATTTACTGTACTTCTGGTACAATAGATGGACATATTCATCATAGGAGCTATAATCCTCAGCACTACCCCATATCGGCCAGAGCCATGAAAGATCGTTATATAATCTGTGTGTTTTTTTATCTATTTTCATAATGGCCATGAAACGTTGTTACGCATATAGCAGGGTTTGTATTGCACCCGTCCAACATTTATTATAGAAAAATCAGGTAAAAATTGCCAGCAATATTAATATTTTCTTGAACTTTTTCTATCCTGATCTCAGGGAGAAAATGGAAAACCATTCATAAGGACAGCAATTTGAAATTCACTGAATTGGCACTCACATTGGGAAGTTGGGGCAGATCACCATTATCCTCACAAGTACAAATAGCGTGCATTGATACCCTTCACGCTTTTTCCAGAACAAACAATCTCAAGATCGTTTTTGAGTGTTATCACGAGAGCGATGATGACCAGAAAGCCGCAAATTACCTGCTGAAATTGGAGAAGAACTCCAGTAGCATTGAATCGCTGATCAGAGTTCGTCCCAGAAGCGACCGTTTCCGCAAAGTTGCAGAAATGGGTGGTAAACGAGTTGTTTTTGAGCATCCAGTTAGTGCGATGTCTGTTATGGCAGCCTTTGGCGAGGATGGTTTCGATCGTGGCCTTGAGTTTTGCCAAAGCCAGTCGATCGCAGCCATCGTGGAGGGATTGGATATCGAGATTGCACTGACCGATATCACTCGCGGGGATTTTCACTACGTTGAAAATCTTACTCGAAACATCACAGCGGAGGCTCAAGCAAGGGGTAAGCAAGTTTGCTGGCGTCTGGCGGATAGCTTCGGACTGGGTGATCCATTTGAAAAACGAATGACTGCTCGATCGCTTCACTTCTGGGTGGAATTTCTCCACCACCGCTGCGGAATTGATATCAACCATATCTCAGTACAAGTTGCTGACACTTTCGGGCTTTCATTGGCAAACCTGCTTGCTTTATTGCCCGCTGGGATTCAACCGGTCTCCAGTATGTTCGGCACTGGCATTGGAAGCGGATGGACAGCGACGGAGTTGCTGCTGGTTCAAGCGCTTGGAAGACAGTCTTCTCTCGCTGCATTGGTTGGAATGAGAGAACTTCTCGGAGTGACTGAAGAGCACCGGGACACACACCGTCCCCTCACCGGAATAAATGCCTTTGAGGTAAAAGGTGGCGCAAAGCCGGAAACAATATCCAGTCGTGCTGAGAAAATTTTCCCGTTTAATCCTGATAAGTTGACTGGTATAGAAGCAATCCCATTACTGGACGATCTTTCGGGGCATGCCGGCTTGCTGCATATCGCACATAACAATAATTCAGATATCCATATTGAAACAGAGGATCAGAGAGTTATTCAGATTTACGAGGAGTATGAGAAGGCATTCTTAAAAGGAAGACAGCAACCGGTTTCCTGGGCAGAGGTAAAAAAACAGATGGTATTTCTTGAGGAGTACCGTCTTGAAACGAAATCCAAAGATGATGAGTAAGAAGAATATCCCCGCAGTAACAAAAGTGAAAGAGTGATTTATGCGAATTTTTGCATCAGCAATTTTACTGACATTCATACTGAGCAATTTGCTCAATGCCGGACCGGTGGAGATTCTCTTCACAACCTCCAGTGATGCGCAGATAGAAAATTGCCACTGCCCGTTTGACCCGCTTGGGGCGATGGAAAAACGGTCGTATGAGATCAACCGCAGACGTCAGCTCGGCGACCTCTTCCTGTTGGACAGCGGAGATTTTATGCCTGAAGAGGTTGACGCAATTAAGGCATCTGCAACACTTGACATTATGGAGCACACCAGATATGACGCGGTTACTCTCGGGGATCAGGAACTATTGCAGGGTGAAAAGCAGCTCTCAGAAATTGTAAAACGACTCCCTGTTGTAGCAACAAATCTGATGTACAACAATGGGATTGCACTTGCTAAACAACAAATCGAATTGCATAACGGCGATGAAATATATCTGATTCTTAGTGTCATCGAACCCTCCCTCATTGAAAAATTACCCGGAAATCTTTCAAGCAAATTCAAAGTATCTGACCCAGTTCAAACTATAAATGAAATTGCCGGCAGCATCCATACGGACACAAAAATAATTGTGCTTTGTCATAGTTCATTCCAGGCTCGAAATGAGTATATGAAACAGTGGAAAGGTATTGACCTGGTTATTGGTGGGCATACCGAAGAAAAAACCGAGGAAGTTAAAATTACAAATGGCATAGCCTACATTGAAGCTGGGTCTGCGGGACGTTATCTGGGGGTGGCACAGTTCAGACGTTCTCGTGTGCGTGCGGAGCTGATTCCAATACGTCCTGAATTGCCTGACGATCCAGTGGTAGTGGATCGTATCCTGCGTTATAAATCTGAATATCGCAAGGTTGGAAAAAATTGAGAAGTACGGTTTAAGAGGTATAAGCCATTAAAAATTTTAGATTATTTACAGAAGTTTGTTGACCGACAATCATACTGGAATCATTTGGATTGACAGCCTCATTTCAGTATTTTAAAAAGTAACAAAGGGGAGTCCATCAGTCCTGTATTGATGCCGGGGAATGGGGTAATCAAGCCACCTGTAATTTATGTTACCCCAGAAATTTTTCCAACTTGAACTTTATTATTGCACTGCAGCATGGAAGTGTCCTCAGATAATGCACTGATGAGAAACCTCATCAGGTTGTCATAGGAATTTTAATCACTGTAACATTCCGAAAGCGAGGAAAACCATGGACCTAAGACCACAGGTCATCAGTAAAAGAGAGGGTGGCATTCTCAAACTAAGGCTGAACAATCCACCCAACAATTACCTCTCCCAGAAAGTGATCCATCAACTTTCCAATGAAATTGAGGAGGTTCGAGGTGATGAGAATCTCAAGTGTATTGTTTTCAGTTCCGCTGTAGATAAGGTTTTCAGTCACGGTTTCGATTTCAAGGATCTGACTCAGGAGCGAGTAGGAGGCATCGTTGCAGCCTTCGGACATCTGCTTTCACTGCTCAACATCATCGAAGCGATTACCATCGTCGAGGTTGATGGGGTCTGTACAGGCAGTGGATTAGAGCTTGGTGCATATAGTGATATCATCCTCGCCTCCGAACGATCTACATTCGGACATCCCGAAGTAAAATTTGGAGTCTTCCCACCAGTTGCAGCAGCATTGTACACACATCTCATTGGGCGAAACCGTGCTATTGATCTTTTGATCACTGGTGAAATCATGAGTGCTGAAGCAGCCTATGATATGCATCTTCTAACTCATGTTTGGGATGAGGAGGAATTCAAAGGGAAGGTAAATGAGTATTATGAAGCCCTGGAAACAAAAAATGCACATTCACTGCACATGACAAAAAGAGCCATAGAAAAATCTCTATATGAACGAGTTACCCTGGCAGTGAATATTACAGAGGATATCTACCTGAATGATCTACTCCCAACACCTGAAGCAATGGAAGGTATCAATGCAAAGTTGCAGAATAGAAAACCTAATTGGACGAAGAGATAGATCAACCCCTTGAGCGCAGGGAATGGTCGGAGAGGGACGGCTGAAGCTGTCCCTTTTTACGTATATTGATTTGCAAAATACTGGATGCAATAAACTTCAGGTAAAAATGAAAATGTCAGAGTTCAGTCCAACCATACCAAACCAGCCACATGAAACATACAGTTTAAGCGACTTCCAACCAAACACTCAAAATATATGGCACAGTAAACGGCGTACCTTAGCTCTGCTACTTTCTGTCGCTGCAAAAGACCTCTACCCCGACGTCTGGTTCACCCAGGAATATACTGTGGGAAACGGTACATTTTTCATGGTACACCGTGACACTCCATTACTACCATCAGATGTGCTTGCGTTGAAAACCAGGATGATCGAACTCGCAGGTGAGGAGAGAGAACTTCTTACTGTTCACTATTCAAAAGAGAAGCTTCTGCGAAAATTGGCTAATCAAGGGAGCAAATCGTCACATGACTGGATTCAAGGTTTGCAATCTGAAACGCCACCTGTTTATGAATGGAACGATCGGCTGTACGTTTTCAATGGCAAACTCTGCTCAAAGAGTAGTGAGGCAGGCACTTGGGACTTAATCCCCTACCCTCCCGGAATCATGCTCCACCAGGTACCACCCAGTGATGGAAAATTGACCGCTTATGAAGAACAACCCACGCTCTTCCGTGCATTTTTTGACGCACAACATTGGGGTGCAATTCAAGGAGCTTCCTATATCTCAGATGTTAACAAATTTCAAACACAAAATAGAATCGAACGTCTCATTCAAGTATCCGAAGCACTACACGAGCGAAAGATCGCTGAAATCGCTGATACGCTAATAGCCAGACGGCCTCGCCCAAAAGTTGTACTCGTTAGCGGCCCATCATCTTCAGGTAAGACTACATTTTCCAAACGTTTACGAATTCATTTACGACTCTTGGGTATTCGCCCCCGAACTGTCAGCCTTGATGATTTTTATCTTTCTCGTGATAAAGTACCTCGACTCCCGAATGGAGACTATGATTTTGAAGCGTTGGAAGCACTGGATATCGAGCTGTTTAACGAAGTACTGCTGCGATTAATAGGCGGTGAATCCGTAAAAATGCCCAAACTCGATTTTACCACACATAAGCGAATTTTTGGTGAGGAGATGCAACTAAGTCAGAATGGTATACTGATTATTGAGGGGATTCATGGATTGAACCCACGTTTAACCCCCGCACTAACTGCACCAAGCGTATTCAAAGTATATATTTCTGCATTGTTTCATCTGAAATTTGACGCACTCAATCGTGTTTCTACCACCGATCTTAGATTATTAAGGAGAATGGTACGAGACAGTCGCGCACGTGGATATCCACCCGAAGAGACCCTCTCGCGTTGGGCTTCAGTACGTATTGGGGAGGTAAAACACATCTACCAATACCAGGAGGAGGCGGATATGATGTTCAACTCAGCGCTACCTTACGAATTGAGTGTGTTAAAACCATTTGCGGTTGAGTTGTTGAATGGGTTAATTGGCGACGAGACGCATGGTCGTGAAGCTGAACGGTTGCTTGGCTTGCTCGCCAGTGTCCGTAAATTGCCAAAAGCCTTTTCCAGACAACACATTCCACCGACCAGCATTGCCAGGGAGTTTATCGGAGGGAGTGTGCTGGTATCCTGACCTGAAGATGAGAATGACGCACTTGCGAGTGAGAATTCCTGAAACTACTTTCACGGCAAGTATCACTGGTTTAGCGTAATAAATCTAAATTCGGGCGTATCGTTTTTTATGTGTAATGCCTGATATTTCATTTTATCATTTACAGGTCAACTGTTCAATCCAATTCGGGAATTTCTTTGAAGGCACCAGAATTATTAAATAATAGAAAAGCGATATTTTTCATTTCTATTCTACTTCTACTTTTATTAAGGCTCAGTTTCAGTCATGCAAAAGAGAGTGGGACAATACATGAT
>JAIOHU010000289.1 GCA_019912845.1 bacterium | reverse complement strand
CTATTAATACCTTCCTGGATTCTCAACCTTCGGTCGGGTTCTTCGGATCCAGCCCAACTCATCACCGGAATGTGGCGGTAAATAGCGCATTCTGGGACAGCCACATTGTAGGACAGGCAGAGCTGGAGCGCTATTCAGGCTGTGCAACTGAGTTATGGCTGATTCTTCTGGTTTTCCTCAGGATTTTTAGTTTCCATGGGATGCAGGTTCAACATTTTTATCCCGGCAGCATAATCAACTTCCTGGATTTTGTCCAGCTTTTCCATTTTAGACACCAGATCCTTCATACGCATTACCTGTTCTTCGGTTGATTTGATAAAGGATTTGAGTTTCTCTGTATTCTCAAGATTTTGCTGCGCGAGAAACAGGTTACCCTGCATGATCGCTAATGGATTGTTGAATTCATGTGCGACTGCTCTGCTCAACTGGGAGATAGTGCTTAGTTTCTGAGCCTCGAATTCAGCCTTACGTCGTGCATCAACCAGCTCCAGTTCTGCTTTTTGTGCAACCAGTAACTCTGCAGTTTTCGCACTAACCTGCTCGGAAAGATGTTTTTTCTCTCTTTCGAGACGATTAGACCGCAGCTTTATCAGTGTGTAAATGAGTCCCGTTATCAAGAGAACCCATAGAAACCAAGCCCATATAGTTCGGTACCAGGGTGGCAAGACTTTGAAATTAACAATTGCTGCTTCGCTGATATTGCCATAAGCGTCACGACTTTCAACCTCAAAGCAGTAGTCACCTTCCATGAGATTGCTGAAGTCATGATATGATTCATTCGACCACTCTGACCAATCGCTGGACGATCCTATCAAACGATACCGGAAGTTATTCTGATCAACTGCATCGTACGATGGCAGGGTGTATTCTATTCTCAGATTATCTACAGGCCAGTTTAGCGTAAGTTCAGGTGTGGAGGTTGCATCTAACCAGGCGGCAACCGTCGAATCCTGATTCAACACAATTGCACTGATCATTGAACGATTTATTTTTCTACGAACAGTATCAGCAGCAGAATTATAGAGCAGCACACGTCCATCATCTGTCCCCAACGCCATAAACCCATTATCCGCATTATACTCCATCCCGAGGATTCGTCTGATACGTACCCCATCAACAGGATGATCAACTACCAATTTCCCCTGAGAATTCAGATCATAGCGCGCGAGTGTGTATGGTTTGGTGACAGCATAGAGGCGACCTTGCTCATCTAATCCAACAGAACTTAGATGATTAGGAAGTTCATTCGAAATATTCAGTATTTCAGACGCGGGAAGAAATTTATCTTCAGCTTCTGAATAACCCAGCAACCCATCCCTGGTTCCCAGAAAAAGATAATCATGCCAGATGACAAAATTATTCTCCCCTATCGGTGATAATATACCTTTATCCTCCCCGTATGCTGTAAAGTTCAGACTTTGAGCTTTTCCAGGATCAAGTGTTGACCTGAATAGCGTCAATTCACCTTTCTCAGCTGCTTGTATCCAAAGATCACCATTATGAATGATTATATTTGGTATGAGATCGGCAGGAGCATCTAACTTTGTTTCATAGGTGACTTTGTTGTTTTTTTGACTATATAAATGCAAGCCACGTTGCTCTGCTGATAGATAGATATAGTTTTGGTCAGAACTGACAGCCGTGGCAAGTACATTTCCACTCATACCCTCGATACGTTGCGCTTTTCCGCTTTTGTCAATCGCATACAGTCCTTTAAGAGTGTTCACACAGGTATAATTTTCAGTTTTAACAAATTCCCATGCTGCATGTTGTATCTCTTCTACGATAGTGAAAACCGGAGGACGAAATGAGTTTGCTTGCTGTCTGTTTAATACAAAAACTCCAGTCGGGGTTGCAGCATATAGTCTGTCATTGATCCAGGTGACATCTATGATCGAACTACTGAGATTATTTCTATTGTCGAAATATCTAAGTGGAGGGTTTGTACTGATCCTCGTAACTCCAAAATCCAGGGGTGCCCAGATTCCACCTGTCGCATCGGTGACTGCGGTGCGATTGACAACGGTTGAAGGTAAACCCATCTCTCGGTCTAGTACATCAATAATTCTTCCCTGCTTATCAAAAAGAATCAAACCGTTCTGCAATGATGAAAGGGCGAAATAGTCAGGTGCTACTTTACATACACCATACACAAAGGTACCGTGGATAAACCGATTGACTTCACTATTAAAAAGGTACAGCCCATTTTCATCCAAGAGGTGAAGGCTACCTTTGTAGTTTGTAAGCAGAATCTGATTTTCATCAAACTGAATCGCATGTACCAGGGTCAGTTCTGCTGTCTCTGCAGCACCGGGGAAAGGCAGGAGTGAATCTCCAATCACTTCCTGAAGTTGCAGCTTATGCCTTCCGAGCAGCATTCTATTTCCAACAGAGAGTGACATTTGAAAGAAATGCCCCTCGGCTTTCCATTGAGTGATTTTTCCGTCAAAAGGGGATTGATCCGCTTGGATTGTATATCGAACCAAAAGTGAAGGGGATTGAAAATAAATACCCTGAGGGGTTGTCTCAATTCGGTAAACACTGCTTATAATATCGGGATATTCTTCACTACTCGTATTAATTGCACTATAGTAATATTCGCCATTCGCCTGTTTCGTTATGATTCCAGCACCTTCTCTGCTTCCCACCCAAACCCTGTCCTCTGTGTCCACCGCAACTGATAAAAATATCATACCCTCTGTCCCGGAGATCGTTGTCCAGGAATGTCCATCATACAGGAGAATCCCACTTGAATTTGCGACAAAAATGAGGTTATCAGAGGTGATAGCAATATCAAAACACTGACCGTCACCATCATAATCATCAGTGGTAAAAGAGGTGATAGGAAGGTAGCCGTAGTTATAGTCAAAATTACAAAATGAGATTGAAGAATAAACGATTAGCATCAACAAAAACAGTATAAATTGGCGCATGCATTCCTCAATTCATTAAAGATTGAAATATGGTTAAAAAACTTCTTTCGAATCTTCCTGTTCTCTTTAGCCTGATCCAGCACATCGAACAGAGAAACTTATTCTTCAGGTGCAAATTAGCTTTTTACAGAATTGGAATCAACAGAATACGTATGAAATTCAAACAGAGTGGTTTATCCAAAACCCAGCAGGATGATAATTGGACAAGCGGTTGATAAAAATGAAATAATCCTGCACCAGAAAATGATGCAGGATTATAGGGTGATCTGATTAAAACAAGTATTTCAGTAAGCCAGTTCTTTATGCTTTCAGCAGATTACGTAGAACTGTGTGTAAAATGCCACCGTTACGATAGTATTCTACCTCTACAGGCGTATCAATTCTAAGCAACAGAGAGACCTCTTTTTTACTGCCATCTTCTCTTTCAACTACCAAGGTAACATCCTGTCCAGCTTTAATATCACCAGACAATCCCTTGATGCTGTACTTTTCCTTCCCGGTTATGCCGATACTGGAATATGTTTCGCCATTTTTAAATTGTAATGGGAGTACACCCATAAACACCAGATTGGAACGATGAATTCTTTCAAAGGATTCGGCGATAACAGCATTTACACCAAGTAGATAAGTCCCTTTTGCTGCCCAGTCTCGACTCGATCCTGTGCCATATTCTTTACCAGCGAAGATAACAAGCCGTGTTGCTTCTTTTTTGTACTTCAGCGAAGCCTCATAGATACTCATCTGTTCTCCTGATGGGACGTGAACAGTAACACCACCCTCTGTCCCAGGAGCAAGCAGGTTTCGAAGCCTGATATTTGCAAAAGTTCCACGTACCATCACTCTGTCATTTCCACGACGGCTGCCGTATGAATTGAACTGCCGTCTTGTAATTCCATGTGATTTTAGAAACTCACCAGCAGGTGATTCACTGGCGATAACACCTGCAGGACTAATGTGATCGGTTGTCACTGAATCGCCGAGCAGTGCGAGACAACGCGCATCTGTAATATCTTTTAATGGCTCAAGGTCAGGAGTCATTTCGGTGAAGAATGGTGGCTCCTGGATGTAGGTGGATTCATCCTTCCATTCATAGAGATCGCCACCAGAAATCGCAATTTTGTTCCACATCTCGTTCGCATCCCAGACATTGGCATATCGTGAGCGGAACATCTCAGGATCAAGATTATTCTCGATGGTTTCCTTGATCTCCTGGTTGCTTGGCCAGATATCTTTCAAGTAGACATCCTTACCATCGCTACCTGTTCCAATAGCATCTTCAGCGAGGTTGATGTCTACAGTACCAGCCAGTGCGTACGCCACTACCAGTGGCGGGCTTGCCAGGTAATTTGCTTTTGTATGCGGGCTGACTCGTCCCTCAAAGTTACGGTTTCCGGATAGCACCGCAGCAGCGATCAAATCAGCTTCTGTTATCGCATCCACAACTTCTTCGGGTAGTGGGCCGCTGTTACCAATGCAAGTGGTGCAGCCGTATCCTACAAGGTTGAATTTCAATTTGTCGAGATATTCGCTCAAGCCTGATTTGTTCAGGTATTCAGTTACTACCTGAGACCCAGGTGCCAAGCTGGTTTTAACATAAGGTTTAACAGTCAAACCCTTCTCAACCGCCTTTTTCGCGACCAGACCAGCGGCAATCAGCACCGAAGGGTTGGAGGTGTTGGTGCAGCTTGTAATTGCAGCAATGACCACACTGCCGTGCTTCATCTCCTCCTGATGTCCGTTCTGCTTGTAATTGCCGACAGCGTCACGTTTGCCAGCATCAACAGCAAAACCTCCCTGCTTGACGGTAGCTGCAAGTGAGTTGTTGAAATTGTTTTTCAAGTCGCTCATCGCTACACGATCTTGCGGACGTTTCGGTCCGGCAAGGCTCGATTCAACAGTGGATAGATCAAGTGTGAGGTTTGCGCTGTATTCGGCAACCGGGGTGTTTTCATCGTGGAACAGCATGTTTTCTTTGCAGTAGGCTTCCACACGAGCAACTTCATCATCACTACGACCGGTAAACGACAGATAACGCAAGGTTTCTTTGTCAATTGGGAACCAACCGATTGTGGCACCATATTCTGGGCCCATATTAGCCAGTGTTGCACGATCTGCTAAAGAAAGTGATTGTAAACCGCTTCCGTAAAACTCAACAAATTTTCCAACGACACCATGCTGACGTAACATCTGGACCGCGGTGAGAGTCATATCTGTCGCTGTAGCACCCTCAGGAAGTTTTCCAGTCAGTTCAAAACCGACCACCTCCGGTGTTAACATGAAAATCGGTTGTCCGAGCATAACCGCTTCAGCTTCAATACCACCAACACCCCAGCCGACTACGCCAAGACCATTAATCATGGTTGTGTGACTATCAGTACCAACCAGAGTGTCAGGGAATACAACTTTCTCACCATGATCTTCCTGCATCATGACAACCTTAGCGAGGTATTCAAGATTTACCTGGTGTACAATACCGGTAGCTGGTGGCACAACACGGAAATTATCAAATACCTTCGAACCCCAACGCAAAAATTCATATCGCTCACTGTTACGTTCGAATTCGATTTCTGCGTTCTGATGTAATGCCTCCTGGCTTCCAAAACGATCCACCTGAACCGAGTGGTCAATAACCAAATCTACCGGAACAAGCGGATTAATCTTGTTTGGATCACCACCCAAACGTTTCATTGCGGATCTCAGAGCAGCAAGATCAACAACTGCCGGTACACCAGTGAAATCCTGCAAAATAACACGTGCTGGTTTAAAAGGTAGTTCAGAGTTTGAGGGATTTTTCGCATCCCATTTCGCGAGGTTTTGAATATGATCAGCGGTAACCGCAAAGCCATCTTCGTTCCTGAGGAGATTCTCCAGCAGGATACGGATTGAGAAAGGCAGCTTGGAAATTTTCCCCACCCCATCTTTTTCCAATTTGGCGAGAGAATAGTAGGTGACTTCACCTTCCTTGACAGACATTGTGGTTTTGGTGTTAAACGAGTTCTTGCTCATAGGTGCCAAACCCCCTTCGAGTTTGAGGTTGTAGGTATTTTTCGGATGATTATTTCGTTGAGAAATGAATCCCATAATTTCCTCAACAGAATCTTAAGATACTCTCTCTTTTCGGGTGTTTCAAGTGATCGAAATGCGTCTTGTCGGCAGGGTGTAGTCTGGCATCCAGGAGGTATGTAAAATGCGCCATGCCAGCAGGGTGTAGTCTGGCATACAGGAGGCATTGAAAACGCGTCATACCAGCATGATGTAAGCTGGTATAGAGGAGGCATTGAAAACGCGTCATGCCAGCATGATGTAAGCTGGTATCCAGTAGGTTCTTGATACTATAAACTTAGGAAAAACTACCAGCGACTTCCCAAAAATTCTGATCTCAAACATTCTCGGAAAAACTATCCAAATACACTCTGAAATCCCCAAACCATTGACAAGCAATGAATTAAGCATTATATTTGAAACGTATACACGTTATTCGTTTATAGTTTTGTCCCAGGAAAGTGAGTGATCAAAATGCAATTAATAAAAGTGACAGGAATAAATCTCGCAATATTACTAATGATATTCTCATCGACTTATTCTATCGCGAATGCAGGACTGAACGCTCAGGAGTGGTTGAGTAAGATTGATGAAGCGGAATCAGTCGAGTCCTCCTATGCGGTGGTTCAGCAGACGATTACCACCTCATCCGGTGATGAACGTGTTCTCGAGGCGATTTCCTGGACAGCCCAGGGCGGTGAAGTGAGCATAATGAGCTATACGTCTCCAGCACGTGTAAAGGGGGATAAGATTCTCATGCGTGATGATGGCGAAAACATCTGGTACTACATGAAACGCCGCGATTACTCTCGTCACTTTACCGGAAATTTACGTCGTCAAAGTGCCATGGGAAGTGATTTTTCCTACGAGGATATGGCAGGCGGTGATCTGGAAGAGAAGTATCATGCAAAGCTTCTCGGCAGTGAAAAACTAAACGGTGAAGAGTGCATTAAACTTGAACTAACCCCAACAGAAGACGGTCCTTCCTATGATCATCTAATCCTTTGGGCATCCCAGAATGATTTTCTCTCGCGTAAGATCGAATACTATGACGATGAGGGTCATTTAAAAACATTACAACTCAGCAACTTCCAAACCATTGATGGTAGAATAACACCAATGAAAATGGAGATGGTAAATAGCAGAGAAAATTCTCGCACCATCATGGAGTATAAAAAAATAGCATTCGATGTTGAACCAGAGGAGTGGATATTCACAAAAGCTGCATTGAGCAGGGAGTTACAGGCGAGATAGGGAACAATTCGGTTCAGAAAACAGTTTTTACCATGAGCAATTGAATGTAGCTGAGGATTTGAACCGCCGTAGCGAGGAGTCTCTCCTCAAAATTTGGGAATCTTGCAGCTCCAAGTTCCACGCTCTCAGTTTTTAGTTATAAAGAATGGCAACTATTGCGGTTGTAATCGTTTTATTGCTATTTAAGAAAGTGGATATCTGGGGTAAGTAGTGTTCAAAGAATGTGCAATGTGCAAAAACAGATGGGATACGCTTGAAGAGTTCGTGAATGATCCAGAACTCCTTTTGGAAGGATATCAAGCTGCGATTCCGAATGCCGACAAAGGGTTATTACTCTTTACGCACACCCGTGCGGGATGTAGCACTACTCTATCACTCTACGCCCGAGATTTTCGTGTCCTCTATGATGGTCCTCACTACACTGACCTGAAATATAATTCTGATTCCTGCCAGGGATATTGTTCAGAAAAAAACAATTTGAAAATCTGCACTGAACACTGCCGCATGAACTGGGTTCGTGTTGTTCTCCAGATTTTGAAGTCAAGTGAGTATATAAAATTCCCACCAAATCGATGAATCAATCAGCCGAAGAGAGTCCAAATTTCCAAAGTTGATAGAGCTGCAGTGCCTTTTCGCGTGCTTGAGAATGATCAACAATTGGATAGGGATACTCCTTCCCCAGCTTGATTCCAGCGTTTTCCAATTGTGATGAGGAGATTTTCCACGGCGCATGAATAGCCTTGTGATCCAATTTTCTCAATTCAGGAAGCCATTTTTTGAGATACTCTGCCAAGTTGTCGAACTTTCTACTCTGTGTTTCCGGGTTAAATATCCTGTAATATGGGGAGGCATCCGCGCCACAACCTGCAGTCCACTGCCAGCCGAATGTATTGTTCGCAAGATCAGCATCAAACAGAGTATCCCAGAACCATTCAGCTCCCCTTTGCCAGGGAATTAACAAATCCTTAGTGAGAAATGAAGCGACAATCATCCGTGCACGGTTGTGCATGCTTCCGGTTTCCCAGAGTTCACGCATTGCTGTATCAACAACTGGATATCCAGTTTCGCCATTTTTCCATTTGACGAACAGGCTGTCATTATCCTGCCAGGGGAAGCTGGAAAACTGTGCATGCAATGGCTCGTCGGGTGTTTGAGGATGGTAGAAAAGTAAAGAATAGGCGAACTCCCTCCAGATCAGTTGACGGATGAAAGCATCAGATGAGTTTCTTGCTTCAACGCTGACGCCACTATTTGCCTGTTGCTGGATTGTCCAGAGTAGTTGATTGGGACTGATTTCACCATGATGCAAATAGGGAGAAAGTTTGGAGGTGGTATGTGAAGCCAGAAAATCACGTTCTGTTGAATACCGTATAATTTTGGCATCCAGAAATTCATCCAACATTTTACCAGCGGCATTTTCACCGAAATTCCAATGATCTACCAGCTTTTTCCACCATAAATATGAAGGTAGTAATTCCAATTCATCCAATTGTACAGCACCATGGATCGTTTCTGGAGTGTCTATTTTTACTGGAGGTGGAAGCGGTGGTTTGGCTTCCAGTTGTTTCAACGCTGTATTGTAAAAGGGTGTGAATACCTTATAAGGAGTTTGCTGTTTTGTGAGAACTGTTCCGGGTTCAAAAAACAGGTAGGAAGAATAGGAGCGAACTCGAACTCCCATCTCACTAAGAATCTTCTCCAGCTCATTCTCGATCCTCTGAGATTCGGGTTCATACGATTTATTCCAGTAGACAGCCTGGATATCTTCTGATCGTACAAGTTCCGGGAATAGTTTCAAGGGATCACCCTTGCGAAAGAATAGCTTTCCCCCTTTATTCTCATACGAAAGTTCAAGAGCTTTCAAGGAATGATGCAACCAGACTTTTGAGGCAGCTCCGGCACGCCATTTGTATGTTGTCTTTGGATCGTGTATGTAAATTGGAATTGTTTCGCCAGATCGAACTGCAGCAACTAGAGCAGGGTTATCTGCCAGTCGTAAGTCGTTTCTGATCCAGTAGATGCTCTTCATAAGTTCGAGAGTCCATATTCCAGGTCTGATTGAAGTTGATTCATTACTTACCTTTCATCGAAGTATAAAGATAAAAGTCCTGTAGAGAGAGAATTGTTCCCATGAATAAATCTGAATTGTCAGCAGAAGAGTTTGGACAGCAGGTTCAAAGGATGTTTAACAGCATCACCCGCCGTTATGACCTCCTGAATCACCTCCTGTCCGCGGGTCAGGATTATTTCTGGCGACGATTCTGCGCAGGACGACTTCCTGAGAACACAACCAAAGCCCTCGATATCGCATGTGGCACCGCCGATTTGACCGCTGACATCCAGAAAAGATTCCCTGAAGCTGAGGTCTACGGACTCGACTTCGCCGTTGAAATGCTCCAGGTAGCTGAACAAAAAAAGCAACGTGGCAAGATTCCAGCAACACTTCATCTGGTAGAAGGTGATGCACTGGAGTTACCCTTTGACTCGAATCAGTTTGACGTCACTACCATCGCCTTCGGATTACGAAACATTCCAAATCGCAAAGCGGCACTTCTCGAGATGAAGCGGGTGGTGAAACCGGGTGGGAAGGTACTGGTGTTGGAGATGACCTTTCCGGAAAACCTCGGGCTGCGTTGGTTTTTCAAATGGTATCTCAGCAATGTCATACCTTTGATCGGTGGAACTCTTTCCGGCAGCCGAGAAGCGTACAGTTATCTACCCGAGTCGATTCAACAATTTCTGACACCGATGGAGCTGGTGGATCTCTTCCATGAAATCGGTCTGGTCAAGGTAAAAGCGTTTCCTTTGAGCCTCGGGATCGCCTACCTGCATGAGGGGATTGTACCCTGGCGAAAGAAAAAGCAAACGTAACCGTGATACATTGGCTTAGGGATTGACGTTTTCGTAGCATGACCGTCACGGTCATGAATATTGTCGATCAAGATAGCAGTTGTCAGCAAACGTAACCCGTGATTTTGTATCACGGGCGCGACGTCCGTTCTACATTGGTTTAGGGATTGACGTTTTCGTAGCATGACCGTCACGGTCATGAATATTGTCGATCAAGATGGCGGTTGTCAGCAAACGTAGCCCGTGATCTTGTATCACGGGGATAAGGATTCTTCGAGAACTGGTGATACGTTTACTGGTTGATGGCCCGATGCTCTGCATCGGGTTTAAAACACAGACTAGCGCAAATGCTAGATTTACAAGGTGAATTTGTCTTTAAAGTATTTTCCCGTGATAGTCTGAGAGGTGATCCTTGTAGCTGTTTATTATACCCGACGCGAATCGTCGGGCCATCTAACGTAGGTGAACAAACCAAATGCCACGCTAAAGAGCGGCGCTCCCACGAAAGATTGCTCCGCTACGTTCGCAATGACGCGTAGCTTGATTCGGAACTGCTATTTTCCAGTGTGCCCGAATCCTCCAGCACCTCTTTTACTTTCTGGTAACTCTGTAACTTCATCCCATTCAACCCGCATCACAGGGCAGACCACCATTTGAGCGATACGTTCCCCTCGTTTAATTGTAAACGATTTCTTGGAGAAATTTGTGAGCAGGATTTTCACCTCACCACGAAAATCGGAATCGATGGTACCGGGGCTGTTGATTATACCAATCGAGTGACGCATTGCCAGTCCGCTTCGGGGACGGATTTGCGCTTCATAGCCATGCGGAATCGCCATAGAAAATCCAGTGGGGACCGCAACCGTTTCGCCTGCATTTAAGATAATATCTGCTTTAACGCAGGCGTGAACATCCATCCCGGCAGCAAACTCAGACATCACCTTCGGGAGAGGGATGTCGTTATCACGTTCCGGGTGGAGACGTTTTATTTGAACTTTGAATGATGATGTCAAAAGAATATCTCATTTTTAACGATTAAACATTGGAGAAAGATATCTGAACTATCCTTTCTGGATTCCAGCTAAAATCAGGCTGGAAAGACGCAAGGACAAGATTATCACCCAACTGGACTTGAGCTGTTGTTAGGTGAAATATATTTACTTAATATCTTTTCATGAAGTTTGCGATCTGGTTATACGCTTTTTCGAGAATCGGTTCCGGTGGCAGAAAAACAATACGGAAATGTTGAGTTCCTGGTACCTGTCCAAAACCTGAACCGGGCACAACGACAACCCCTGTTTCAGCGATCAATTCCTTCACCCAGCTTTCATCTGAAGAGTCGATATGCAATTGTGGGAATGCATAAAACGCGCCTTCCGGTTTGACACAGGAAATCCCATCAATCGCATTCATCATTTCAACTGTAAGGTCACGTCGGCTGGAAATTTTTCCAATGGTATCTTTGAGATGTTCCTGATCTCCCTCAAGGGCTGGTT
>JAIOHU010000288.1 GCA_019912845.1 bacterium | reverse complement strand
AAACCAAGGATATCAAAAGCAAAATCACCCTCTGTAAAAACCAGTGAATCACCTTCGCCATTTGCTGCGAAGTAGTCCTGGTCCATAAGGAAGAAATCCCCGCCTCCTTCTACAAATGGCGCATAAATCGAATTCTCCCATTCACGTGTGGGTACTGTTGATCCACCATCAGCAAAGACAAAGATTGACGACCACGTACCGCCTTGAACAGTCATACGATCCAAGCCAAAATTATCTTGCATATTCCAATATTCATAGCTAATGCCAGCTTCTTCAATTTGAGCGATGAATGGTTCAATAAGTTCTCCCATTCCATCATCAACTACGAGGAGTTTTGCTGCCGGGTTTTCAAAATGGATAATATTGAAGGACATGGGATTCTCTTCGGTGGTTCTCAGCATCCCGGCATCATCGGTAGCTTCCACCCAATAATAAACGGTCTCACCCCAGGTAGAATGTGCTGTAATCTCAGCCGAGAGCACATTATTTGTATCCGGACCATCCATCACAAAAGCACTAACTGCACCATTGAGCCCGGAACGAACCATTACTCGTGCTTCGTGATTTTCGCCCCACTCACTGTCATCCACAATTACCGCAGTTACTATAGCACTTGGATTGGGATCAAATGTATTGCGAACCTGTGATATTTCAAGCACATCAGGTGGCAGCCCCCACGGGTAGTCTATCTGAACTCGCACATACTGCTCGACAGTTGTCTCACGTCCAAGATAGCGTGTATAGGCTCCCCAGGGGTGTCCTGTTTGATTTTGAGCAGTAGGACCGCCAAACCAGGTATAGGTGTAATCGAGATCACCCATATCAGCAGCCATGGCACGTGGTTCGCCATCATCACTCTGCTTGACATACCCGACAAAAAACGCTGGATTGGTGACCAGATCGGGATCTCCAATACGGATACCACCATTCATATCTTCGGATGTGAAAATCGTCTCCCACTCACCTGTTCCTTCAACAGTTACAGTATCTGCTGAAAAAAGAATCTCTCCGATGGGAGAAAAATTTGTACTCCCACGGTCAGGAGCTCGTCCGAACTGAAATCGCTCGTTTGCCTCATCAGAATAAATTGCAATGAAGTATTCTACGCTCCCCGGACTGAACCATTGTTGCTCAACCAGGTAGAGTGAACATGGTGCTACTGCCTGAAAGATAGTTCCGATTGTATCCCCAACCTGTCCATCACCGAGGTGAATTCTGGCAGGCTGTTCGCCATAGCGATCAAGATATTCCTCATCCAACTCCGGATATGGAGCAATCGGTCCTCTCACAATGGAAGCGTCGGAAATGGAAAGAAGTGTAGTATTTGCTGCCAGGTTCACACTGATAAAGAGCAGTGATGACATTCCAAGCAATAGCAGTTTGCGAATCATCGTTCCTCCAGCATTGCTGTCTACTCCGGGTAAAAAATCCCTGTTCAAGCCGGGGAATCTGAATCAAATTTCATCCCGCAGCCATATTTATTCTAATCTGATAAAATACACTAATGAGAATCAAATTTCCAAATTTTAACCAGCTTTTTGTAACGAACCAACAGGTCATTCTTACGAGAGGAGACTTGGTAATAACTGGTTAAACAGCAAAGGCACGTAATCACGTGCCTGAATTGAAACTTTCAATTCCACTCAAATTAAAATGGCAAATCATCTTTGTCAAAATTATCGGGAACATCCTCATCATTATTCTGGATTGGTTCGTACCGGCGTCCATCATCTTCCTTGTTGTCCTGAGCAGGATGAGATGACTGGCTTTCGGAACGCTCTGGGCGTGGTCGCGATGCACTACTGCTCCCACCTCCTCCACTACCACCACTGTACCCACCGCCTCCTTCACTGCTTCGAGAACTTAGCATTTGCATGTTTTGTACCACGATATCAGTGCCGTAACGTTTGTTGCCATCCCGGTCTTCCCACTGACGGTAGGAGATTCTTCCCTCGACATAAATTCGAGATCCTTTACGGAGGTACTCATTGGCGATTTCAGCCTGCCGTCTCCAGAACACCAGGTTGTGCCACTCAGTTCGTTCCTTTTTCTCACCATCACTTGAAAAACGTTCTGTTGTGGCAAGCGACACTTTGCACACAGCGGTGCCACCTTGCGTATACGTTAACTCAGGATCACGTCCCAGATTCCCAATCAGGATTACCTTGTTGACCATAGTATCTCCCTTATCATTTTATCCAGTTTTGTATTTCCTTCAAATTCACCTATTTTCTGCTAATCATTATTTGCGGCATTATTAAGTGT
>JAIOHU010000287.1 GCA_019912845.1 bacterium | reverse complement strand
CTGTCGCATGCGATATACCCTTCGCAGGGGTTAACCACCTCGAAGGGCATCTCTGGTCAACAGTTGCCGAAGGGAAGGATTTACCATTACCTGCTTTGGCGTTGTTGGTAAGTGGCGGTCATACAGAATTAATCAGGGTAAATGGGTTTGGACGTTATACTTTCCTTGGCGGAACCGTAGATGATGCTGCGGGTGAGGCATTTGACAAAGTCGGAGGATTGCTTGGAATAGATTATCCCGCTGGAGCTGGTGTAAGCAGACTCGCAGAACAAGGTGATCCGAATCGTTTCCAGATGCCAATCGCACAACTAAACAATCCGTTTGATTTCAGCTTCAGTGGGTTAAAAACAGCAGCGCTACGCAGCATAACTGAAATCAAAGAGAAAAAGCTGACCAACTGGGAGGCGGATTTTGCAGCCGCATTTCAGGAGGCGGTAGTTGTGCAACTTGCCATCAGACTGGATCGCGCTCTCGAGAATGAAGAATACCAGAGTCTTGTGCTCGCTGGTGGAGTTGCAGCAAACAACGCTTTACGTAAAAAAGCAACAAGCATCGCAGAGCGTCACGGGGTCGGTTTGCATGTCCCATCTCTTGAATATTGCACCGACAACGGTGGTATGATCGCCTGGCTGGGCTGGAAACAACTTAAGGTAAGAGGAGCGGATACTCTGGATACACCAGCAGACCCAAATTTATCACTTGTCTGAATCAACTGTTTTGCTACCGGAAGAGCAACTATTCTAAATGAATTTAACACAACTCTACTTTGAGTACACTGCATGAACCTGTTTCCTTTCCTGTCAATTTCCCTGCATACAAACTTTGGGATAGGCTGGACCATTCTCGTTGCCGTAGCGCTACTTGGTCTCGCTGTCTGGAGTTACCGTTGGACTCGCCCCCCTCTGCCAACATGGGCAAAACTTATACTCGCCATCCTACGTGGTTTGGCACTACTCTCTGTTTGGTTTCTCGTAGGTGAATTACAGGTTCATTGGGAAAATGAAATTCCACGCCAGACTGATATTGCGGTCATGCTCGACCGCAGCTCAAGCATGGGCATGGTTGATCAGCAAGGAGACCGAGGAAATACGGTTGCTATGTTGCTGGAGCATCCTGTCTGGGAGGAACTACTTCCAAAGACGGAAATTCAAAGCTACAGTTTCAGTTCTGACCTGAAGCAAATCCCCTCGTTCAAAAAAATCCCAGAGGCGAATGGTAGTTCAACGGATTTACACGCTGCGCTTTCACTGCTCTCGAGAAATCCGGAAGGGTTGCCGGATGCGGTTGTGCTTTTGTCAGATGGTGCGGTAAATCGCGGTGGTTCCCCAACAGAGGCTGCACGGAAATTAGGAGTGCCGATTTTTAGTGTAGCAATCGGCGATAGCCTTCCACCACGTGATATCGTTATTACCGATATCCTACCACCAGGAGCAACCTACCTCGGTGAGGAATCGCCACTTGACGTGACTGTTAAAGGAACCGGGGTCAAAGGAGAGAAGACAGTAATAAGTGTGATCGATGAATCAGGTGCAGTTCTCTCTGTAGACACGATCAGCTTCCGGAGTGATTGGGAGGAAATGACCGTCGAAATGAAAATCAACCCTAAAAGCAGTGGGATGCGTGATTTTCGTGTAGAAACATCGTCGGTTGATAGTGAAGTAAATGACAAAAATAACACTCGTCATACTGCTGTGTATGTTGCTGATAGAAGGCGTCAAGTTTTGTTGTTGGCAGGTGGGCCATTGGAAGACGCCTCATTTGCTGCACGGATCCTTGAAGATGATCCCGATACGGAACCAACTGTCCTGATTGGAGGCGGTCCAAGGGGGAAATTGTTGCGTGGCTCACTTCCTTCAGTGGAAGAATTGAAAAATCTGGATGCGGCTGTCGTTTTTCTTGAACGTCGCTTTGAGGGTAGAATAATAAATGTCCTGGAAAGCCTCGATAGACTGGATATTCCCCTGATCGTTTTCACAGGGACAAATCCAAACAGTCGAACTCTGAATATGTTTGCAACACGGATCGGCAAGTTTTCTCGAACCTCTCTGGTTAACAATGTGCAACTGTTACCCAACACACTTCACCCTCTATTTACAATCGATGGCGATTGGTTCGAGGATGCCACAGGAACTCCCCCGCCACTTAATCTACCCGCAATCTCACCAGAAGAAGGTAAAGTTCTCGTTGTTGCCCTGGTAAACGATAAAGAACGACCAGTGGTTGTAGAGCTTGAGAATCCCGGCAAGACACTTGTTTTTTATACCGGAGAATTCTGGAAGTGGGACTTAGCCAGACGTCCCCTTGATCCCGGAGGAAATGGATACCGTCAACTATGGGATCGTATGTTACGTTGGGCAACCTCTGATGAAAATGTAGACCGGATCACAGTAGAACCATCTCGTAAGCTGTTCACAGGCGGGGAAGAGGTCGAACTTGTCGCGCGAGTTCGTGACCAAAGCCTTCGCCCAATCGATAATGCGCATGTATCCGCTGTTGTTCGTAATGGTGAAATTGAAAAAACAGTAGAATTTTCACCACATGGCAGCGGACGTTACCTCGTTCGTTTTGCACCCTGGGGAGAGGGTCAGTATCAGGTTGATGCGAACGTAGAAATTGAAGATGAAGGTCTCGAACTGAAGTCGCAATTTGTTGTTGATGCATTCAATCTTGAAGAGTCAGAACTTCGTATGCGACCAGACCGTCTGCGGGCTGTCTCACAAGCGAGTGGCGGAAAGTTTCTTCTTCCGGATGAAATTG
The DNA here is from genome assembly GCA_019912845.1 of bacterium. GTDB lineage: Bacteria > Electryoneota > Electryoneia > Electryoneales > Electryoneaceae > JAIOHU01. Next base: position 124,920 of record JAIOHU010000287.1, on the reverse strand, counting down.
GCAGGTTGACCGAAATTCTTCCACTGAAAGCCGGAAAAGAAACCATTAAAGGTTCCTGGCGACCCTTTGGAATTTGGAGTACACTGATTATTATTACCTTGTTGCTGGGAGTCGAGTGGTTTATCCGAACTCGTACAGGGATGGTCTAAAAGTCCAATTCTCATGATCTGAGGGGTTAGCATTAGATTCATCCAAGGTTTAATGGAACGACGATAGGTGTTATTAGACTTTGGGCAAATCATAAGCCAGCAATTGTAAAATGTTGGTCGATCCACGAGTGCATCACCAGGGAAGAGTGAGATGAAGCCTCGAAAACCATTTTTCATCATAACCATAGACACAGAAGGTGATAACCTTTGGAGCAAACCCAGGGAAATTACGACACAAAATGCCCTTTATCTGCCCCGCTTTCAAGAATTATGTGAAAGATTTGGCTTCAAACCCACCTGGCTGACAAACTATGAGATGGCAAAAAGCGACACCTATGTCGATTTTGCAAAAGATGTACTTGAACGCAACGCTGGAGAGGTAGGCATGCACCTGCATGCCTGGAATAACCCTCCAATCAAAGTGTTAACAGACAATGATTACAAATATCACCCCTATCTCATTGAATACCCTGATCAGATCATGCGAGAAAAGATTCATGTGATTACTGATATTCTGGAAACCACATTCTCTTGCAAAATGAAGAGCCACCGTGCTGGGAGGTGGAGTTTCGATTTACGTTATGCCTCAATGCTTCTGGAGGAAGGATATAAGGTCGATTGCAGTGTAACCCCGCATGTCTCCTGGCGGAATAATTTTGGTGATCCGGTACAAAACGGAGGAACAGATTATTCTCAGTTTCCCGAAGAGTCTTATATCATTTCAAAGGATTCTCTGAAAAAAACTTCGCGGGAAGGACTACTCGAAGTACCAATGACGATTATGATCCTGCGTGAATGGCTTTCAAGTTTTTTTCCACGGTCAATATTGATGAAAACACCGTTGAAAAGATATGTCGAACGATTAATGCCGCCTGTCTGGTTGCGTCCCAATGGACGAAATCTTCATCAAATGCTTTGGATACTCGAACTCGCTAAAGCGCGCAACCTGGAGTACGTCGAGTTCATGCTTCATTCATCGGAGTTTATGCCCAATGGGAGCCCTAATTTTCCAAATGAAAGCAGCATCGAAAAGTTGTACGTCGATCTCGAAGAGTTATTTGTTATCGCATCAGAACGTTTCCAGGGTGTGACTCTCTCCGAATTTGCAGAGTGGAAACTCGGACAATAAATATATTGTTGTGAAGATTTGCTGTTGTATAGTGTAAGAGCAATTTCACTGATTCTGAGAAGGAGAACGAGATAGAATGTATTCTTGAATCACTTTACAGTTGACTTTCTTGTTCCTATATTCACAAGGAGAACGCAGTTTTTGTGGACTCAATCAACATGGCAAAGTTTTAGGGTTTCTTCAGAAAATTATATTGCAGATGAGATAAAAACTCGAAATAAGGATGTATATCCGGGGAGAACAACGTGTCTAAGGATCGCAAAATGATGGATGTGGAGGCGGGGGATATCATGATTCCACTGGACCAATACCCCCATATTCCCTTCTGGTTCACAATTCGTCAGGCGGTTGCTGAATTGGAGCATTCTGATATCGAAGTTAATGGAAGGAGATCTCTTCCACGTGCCCTCCTTGTTTTTGATGAAACTTACCAGCTTCTGGGGATCGTGAGACGCAGGGATATATTGAAGAAATTGGAGCCGGAATATCTGCACACTTCAGTCCGCCACCAGAAAAAACTCTTTGATGTGGAGGTCGACACCAATCTTGCGGAATTTTCCTTCGAGAAAGAATCTCGTATCATCCGCGAGAAGGCAGAAATGTTGGTTAGCGAAGTAATGCTTCCAATTGAAGAAAGTGTCGCTCTACACGACCACCTCGCGAAAATCATTTATATCATGGTTCATCACGATCAAAATCTAGTACCTGTTGTTGAAAGTGACAATGTTGTCGGGGTTGTGCGAAGTGTGGATGTTTTTCATGAGGTCGCTGAAATAATTCTCTAAATGGGGTACTCCAACATATCAGGTTCCACTAGGTACAGGTGAAGCGTGGCTAAAATTAAGACCAAAGATGCTCTGCATGATGTTGTTCAGCAAGAACTGGGTCCAATGCCCAGTGACATCCATGTCGCTCCACGGGGGAGGAGAATCGACTATAAGCGGCTCATCTTTCTTGTTCTCGGACTGCTCTTGTTTGCCGCAGTCTTCTTTTCACCCTCCTGGAATGATGCGATTGATCCTCAAGGAAAACACTTTATCTTAACACGTGAGGGTAAAGCTGCTATTGCACTGTTTCTGTTGGCAGCAACGTGGTGGGTTTTTGAAGTAGTACCGATTGGCATCACAAGTATCACTATCGGTGTGATGCAGGCTTTATTTTTGATACGTCCTGCTCAGAATGCCTTTACAGATTTTATGGACCCATCTGTTTGGTTTATCATCGGATCCATAGTAATCGGGATGGCATTCAGTCGAACTGGTTTGACGAAAAGAATGGCATATAAAATGCTGCTGATGGTGGGTGAACGCACCAGTATGATTTACCTGGGTGCGTTTGTCATGACCGCATTGCTTACGCATATCATGGCGCACACAGCGGTTGCAGCAGCAATTTATCCACTATTGCTCGCGATCTATGGTCTTTACGAGGAAGATGAATTAAAACCGACACGTTTCGGAAAAGGGCTCTTTATCGGTATGGCATTCGTGGCAGGAGCTGGTAGTATCGTAACCCTGCTCGGAGCCGCAAGAGGTGCAGTGGCACTTGGATTTTTTCGTGATATTACCGGACGCGAAGTTTCTTTTTTCGAGCTATCTTACTATATGTTTCCGATTGGGTGGGTGATGGTCTTCCTGCTCTGGGGGTATATCCTCCTGGTGTATAAGCCAGAGAAAAAACGAATCCCTCACCTTCAGGAACGTGTACATGCCTTGAACGAACGGCTCGGCAAGATCACTCAAAAAGAGATCTTAACGATTGTCATTGTTTTCGTCGCAATTTTGGTGATGAGCCTTCGTTCATTTGTGCCTGCACTGGGCGCAATAAACAAAAGTGCGGTTATTCTGGTAACAACAATCCTGTTTTTCATTTTTAATATTCTCAATATTGATGATTTGGAGTCTATTCCCTGGAATATCATCCTGCTCTTTGGTGGTGCGATGAGCATCGGTTTTTGTCTTTGGCAGACCGGAGCAGCAAGTTGGTTAGCGATTCAGTGGTTGGGGATACTTCAAAATGCCTCATGGCCAATTTTTGTACTGGGGATTGCGTTGTTCGTGATGATCATGACAAACCTGATCATGAATGTGGCTGCGATTGCGATTTCTATGCCCGTTGCACTCGTGATTGCTCCTTATATTGGCGTGGCTCCAGAAGTCGTACTGTTTGCATCGCTGGTAACAGCGGGAATGCCATTTCTTTTGCTTGTTGGTGCAGCTCCCAATGCAATTGCGTATGAGAGTAAACAATTTTCCACTGGACAATTTTTCCTGGCAGGTGTGCCCGCGAGCATACTGTTGATGCTGGTTTTGGCGTTTTTCGTCGTCGTCGTCTGGCCAATTATGGGTATGCCGATCCTGGTGAAGTAGATTCAGAAAATAATAATTGTATCATTCACCTTTCATTCATGTTTGAGTGAAAGGTGAATTGTTTAGTACCTTTACCATTCACAATTCAGAAACCATTCAAAATCATGGCAACTACCTGTTATTTCATAAGTGACCTGCACGGCAGAACAGACCGTTTCCAAAAACTGTTCAAACTGCTGATCAAGAAACCACCTGAAATTTTGTTTTTTGGTGGCGACATCATGCCATCAGGACTCTTTTCAAAAATGACAGTCGATATCGGACATAAAGATTTCTTGAATGGGTTCCTCGCACCAGCTCTGGCACAACTCCGTGATCAACTCAAGCAAAACTACCCTGAAATTTATATCATCCTCGGAAATGATGACGGCAAATATCCCGAATCCAGTATGCTTGGGATTGCAACAGAAGGGCTGTGGCAGTATGCGCACAACCGTCACTTCACGTACAAAAACTATGAGATTTATGGCTATTCATACGTTCCGCCCTCTCCTTTCCAGTTGAAAGATTGGGAACGATATGATGTATCTCGTTATGTGGACCCGGGCTGTGTTTCACCAGAGGAGGGGATGTATTCAATCCCAGTAGCAGATAATGAAAAACGTTATCGCACCATAAAAGAAGATCTTGAAAAATTGACTGAAGGCGATGATCTTACGAAAGCCATTTTCCTGTTTCATGCTCCACCTTATAAGACAAAACTCGACCGTGCCGCATTGGATGGCAAGATGATCGATTACGTGCCACTGGATGTTCACGTCGGCAGTATTGCCATGCAACGTTTCATACAATCGAAACAGCCTCTCCTGACTCTTCATGGTCACATACACGAATCGTCGAGATTGACGGGCGCCTGGAGAGATAAGCAGGGAAAAACAGACATGTTCAACGCTTCCCACGATGGCGACGAACTTTGCGTGATCCAATTCGACTTGGAAGACCTTGAATCAGCCAACCGACTGCTACTCTGAAACACACTCCCACAATCACTTAATACTATGTTCCGCAACATCCGAAGATGTTGCGGTGACAAAACCTTTGCAAAAGGCAGAACGACTTCAACAATAGAAATTGTCCCAGAGAACATCAACATTTTGCACTCCAGAACTGTATACATTCACATACAGTGAATCTTTCTCCGGATATTGTGAAATTTCCCCAGGGACACGACAAGAATCTCTATCTAATTATATTATAAAGACTTACGTTACTATATTGTTCCTCTTGTTTTTTTGGCATACCATTCGCTATAGCCTTTTCAGAAGTAATTGACTCAATAAAAAATTAAAGATTGAAAATTGTTTTTGAAAGGGAAAATCATGTTGGCATTAAAACAAACAAAAATCCTCCGTGGATTTATTCTGGGTACATTGGTAATGGCACTGGCATTTTCAGCTCAAGCCAAACCTCAAACCTTAATGGAATTGACAGAATTCAAGCTGGGGGCATTCGGTGGTCCGGGTGTTTACTACACAACCTTTCTGGGAGAAGATGCCGCGATGGTTGGTGGTCAGGGCGCACTTCTGGTAAATGATGCGGTGTATGTTGGGTTAAGTGGATACGGGGTTGGCAATGACAAAACCAACCGACCTTATGATGTCGTCCCGAAGGGACGGTTTGAAGAGCACATGGCTATGGGGTATGGTGGTCCGACGATTGGTATCATTCTCGCAAATGACCGACTGCTCCACATTGCATCAGATATCACACTTGGTGGCGGTGGCCTAAGCTATGCATGGAAGGACAAAGATAATGATTTCGATCACCATGATTCTGGCGACAACTGGTCTGACCAGACAGATGAATTTTTTGTGATGCAACCAATGGCACATCTCGAACTGAATGTAACCGACTGGTTCCGAGTACTGGGTAGTGTCGGTTACCGGTATACCAATGGGGTCAACCTCGGGAAATATAGCGATGACGATGCTTCCGGCGCTGTTGCAGGTGTAACTTTCCGGTTTGGTTTGTACAGGTAAACATCAACTTTATAGTCGCTGAATCGTTAAATAGAATCCTCACATATACGACCCCGGTTGCTTGAACAGCCGGGGTCGCTGCGATATATTGCGGGGTATTTGAAAATCAAATTGAGGAATCAGTGAAACAAGTCAGTCGGACAATACTCCCAGTTCTTCTTGTCGTGTTGTTATTTAGTTTACCACTAACTTTGCAAGCTCAGCAGAGTTTTCAAGATAGATATTCTGCGGGATACGCTCTTTATCAACGGGGAAACTACAGCGAAGCGATAAAACATTTCCGTGGTATGCTTGCAGACAATATGAACAGCTCGCTTTCGGATAACTGCCAGTACTGGATCGGTGAGGCTTATTTTGCAAAGAAAGAGTTTGAGCAGGCGATCATCGAATTTGATAAAGTGCTCTTTTTCGCGAACAACAACAAACGTGAACATTCGATTTACAAAATAGCTTTTTGCCATGAAAATTTGGGTGAGAAAAAACAAGCACTGGAAATGTACAAACGTTACCTCGCCGACTACCCAAATGGCGATTATTCAAAGTTGGCATTGAAGAAACTCGATGAATTGCAATACTAGCGATTTTTCAGAGTTTAAACCTTACAAATTGCAGCCCCACCATAGAATGAAACATACTCGATCCCCTAAAACGACAAAGTCATCTGTTTTATTTTTACTTTTATTTGCGTTGCTACTCAACGCATTACCATTGAATGCATCTGAGAACCAAGAGAAAAAACTACGCTGGCCTACAGATGCCAGTCGTGTATTTACAAGCACCTTTGGGGAGCATCGACCGAGTCGCTTCCATGCTGGAATTGATATACGTACAGCAGGTGTGAATGGCTATGAATGTTTTGCTGTTGATGATGGTGATATTATTCGTGTGCGTGTCGACTTTGAAGGGTACGGTAAAGCCTTGTACCTGAAACTGAAGGATGGACGTATCGCTGTTTATGCCCACCTGAAAGGATTTGCTCCTGAAATTGAAGAGGCGATACGGAAACTACAGTTGAATAGAGGATGGTATGAAGTAGAGAGCTTTTTTCCGCCAGGTAAGTTTTCCTTCAAACGTGGTGAGGTAATCGGCTACACTGGAGATACCGGTGCGGGACCCCCTCACCTGCATTTTGAGCTTCGCAAATCAATGAGCGAACCCTATAATCCCTGCCTGGAAGGGCTAACTGTTACAGACGCTACTCCGCCCATTATTAGAAGAGTGGCGATACATCCCCTTGATGAGCAGAGCGAAGTAGATGGTGATGTCCTTCCGGTCATCCGTAGTGTGAACAAGGAAACAATTGATCCTGTTTCGTTTTACGGGCAGGTTGGATTGGCTGTTGAAGTTGTTGACTATCAGAATGTCACGTATTTCAAGCTGGGGGTGCAACGGCTCGATCTACTTCTGGATGGGAAACTCATACATCGTTTTTCGCCTGATACACTGCAGTATAAGAAGAATATCCAGAGTCGTCTGCACTTCAATTTTGAGTTGGAACGTGCTGGATATAGCAGGTTTCATCGGCTCTACATTCTTTCTGGAAACGATCTGGATTTTTACGACAGGAACTTAACGGGTGGGGTCATTGATTCAAAGAAGTTGACAGCGGGGAAACACACAGTTGAGATTGTTGCCGAAGACTATGGTGGAAATATAACCCGACAGAGTTGGGAACTGAATGTCTTGGGAACTCCAGTATTAGCCCCCACAAAAAAAATAGTGAATTTTGATGCTCCAACGATAGATTCAACAGCAAACCAATATCAGTTACATGCTGAAATCACTGGTAATGCGGTACGTGTAGAGTTGAACACAGGGAAGGAAACCTTCACCTCTGTCCAGCTTGTTTCGACTCCCTCTCTCGGTTCATCAATCCTTTCCTCCGAGAGCAAAAACCATTGGATTGGTCGATTCGTTCCAGTTAGCTTTTATAGAGGTTGGGTGACCCTGAGAGCGGTCGCTGAAGTAAGCGGGGGAAAGTCGACGATAGCCGAGAAAGATATTTTTATCGGCAGATTTGACAAAAATAAAGCCGCAACCTGGGAGTCACCGGACAAAGATTTCGAAATTCATCTGGGAAGATACTCGCTCTGGTTCGACCTGCTTGCAGGAATGGAGAAATTACCCAAGACTGAAGAAACGATTGCCCCACTCTATAAAATCAGCCCACACTCTCATCCATTTGCGGGTGGATTTGAAGTTCGTTTCCACGCTTATGAGAGCTGGTCTGAAAAAGCGTTGGTCGTTTACCAGGAGAGAGCGAAAGATAATGAATGGACAGCTTTGGAGAGTGTTCTCTCACCGGATGCTAAAACATTGCAGACTGAAGTTCTATCTTTCGAGACCTTCAGCGTTATGCTGGACACCATCCCACCGACTCTGGCTAATCTTCAACCAGCAAACAAAGCTGCTCTGACTTCAGCAAAACCGATGTTTCGTGTAACTGTTGATGATGAGTTGTCAGGTGTCGATATTCAGATGTGTGACCTGATGATTGATGGTCGATCTGTGATCTGGATTTATGATATTGACAAGAAGCTAATCTACTACCAGCCCTGGGAAAATCTTCCAGATGGAGACCATACCTGGGAGCTGTTTATCACAGATAAGATGAATAACTCAACCACCGTTCAACGATCCTTTTCCATTAACACTAAATAATCAGTCCGTACCACACACCCATGACGTCAGCGCAGACGTACCCGGAGCGAGGAGGTAGACTCTGTATGTGGTACGGACTAAATCATTACATATTCCCGTAAGGCATGTTGGGGGTTTTGCCAAGTAGACGTGCATAAACAACAAGGGAACCACGATGATGGGCTGTATGGTCAACAAGAGCGGGAATCACACCAATTCTTGGCTCGCTTTTCATCATTGGTCCGGCAGGTATCGGTTCCAGCAGTTCTGATTCTGAACAGCCTTCAATTTTTTCCATTGCCTCATCCAGAGCACGATTCATCCACTCCAGCGCTTCGGTGTGAGTTTTAACCTTCTGCGCCTCCGCTTCAGCTTTCTCAAAATCAAAATCAAACCCTTGAGGACTGAACATGCCCCTCATAAACCATTCTACTGATTGTGCAGCGTGTGCAGTTTGTTCGCATACTGTCATCATACCGTCCGCTGGTTTGAAATCAGCATCTTTTTCTTCCAGGACTGAAATTGAATTATTGAAAAACCGCTTGCACATTTTTAACTGTTCCAGAACAGAAATTTTGAACATGGTCATGTTTCCCTCAAAAGTGGATTGTCGAACTGATAATCAGCAATTGTACAAATGTTCAGTTATGCTTGTCAAGTACTCCCGGAGTAATATATAGCTTCGCAGTTTATTCTGGTTTAGAGGAACTCGTGCAGAGAGCTTGAAAATATTTCTTCTTGCAGGGGAAGGCTCTCTTTTTTATGTTTGGAGTGAAAGCGAGGAAAAAAAATGGTGGCATCAATGAACAGCTCTGATAAGTCTGCACCTTTGAATTCTGACAAAGAATATGAAGCCGAATTCAAGAAACAGAATTCTGAGGCATACGCCAAAGAACTCTTTGAAAAACTTAAAAATCGGCTTCCAAAACCTATGTACGTTCGCACCAATGATTACAAACGTATGTATGGTGTTAACTATATTATCCGCCGTAATGAACATGGCTCCGCCGTGTATGTGGTTGGTAAGTCATACCGTAAATTATCAACAACCATCGAAGTTGAAGCGGCTCTGCGTGACGGTAAGAACGTTGCTCAGTGGGGAAGTAAGTTTTTCCTCTATATCAGGATTTCACCCGATATAGGACGTCCGATTCTTGAGGAAATATGGGAAAATGAAGTAAAACGTGGCATTCCCAGGCCGGAAGTAAGTAATTACGATAAAGATTCGTTTGACATCTAGCTCAACAGAATCTTTATTTTCTCAAGAAATGATGGAAAGAGCAGAATAAAATTTTTATACTTGTCTCAAGCCCATACCTTATGGTGTGGGTTTCTGATTTATAGAAGTTCAGTTCAATATTACTGGAATATCAAATCAACAATTACGAAGGAAATCTTGTGCAACCTGCCACTATTTTTGCATTTCTTCCCGCGGTTCATGCTCAGCCGGAAAGTGTTGTACGTACGCTGCGAAGTTTACGGAAAAGCGCAACCTCCATTGCTTATTTTCATCTCGAAGATGAAGAGGCGCCCCTTGGTCCGGATGTAAAGGCGATCACAGTCTCCTCAGCCACAATTGGCACTATGATTGAAGCGGGGCGAAATGAAGTCTCCGCTGATTTATATCTTTGGATTCCGCCCGGGGTACGAGTGCTTGAAGGTGCTATCGAAGAATTTGCGAAAGCGTACGCCGAAAATCCGCAGGCAAGCCTGATTGTAAGCGACTATCAAATTGAATCACAGGGTGTGAATCTATTTCCTTTGAAAGATGATTTGACTGAACGTGAAGATTTTGGTGTTGTTCTCGTTTTCCCAGCGTGGGCATTGCAAAAAGTTAATGGTGCAGACCCAAATTTAAGGTACGCTACCTTTTACGACTTACGGTTGAAACTGGCTGAGGTTGGCGAAATAGCCCACATCAAAACCCCATGTTTCCAGGTAATAAAATCTGAAGAGTCTGGTGGAAACAACGATGCTTCCGATCTATTGTTTTATCCGGGTCGTGGGAAATTTGGTGGTTTCAGCTATCTTTTCATGGATCCTGAAGAGGAGAAAGAGACTGAAGATGCACTTCTGGCGTGCCTGAAGCGTCGTAATGCCTTTCTGGACAAAGAAAATGATATTGCACCCGATTCTCCATGGAAAGAGAGCGATCCGATAATTTCAGTTGTGATTCCTGTATATAACCGAGCGAAATATCTACCCATGGCAATAGAATCAGTCTTTCGCGGGAAGTTGCAGAACTTCGAGATTATTGTCGTTGATAATGCTTCTACTGATAATACACTGGAAGTCGCGAAATCGTATGAGGCAAAAGATAAACGAGTTCATGTTTATTCAAATGAAGAGAATGTGATCGCAAAGGCGTTGAACCTCGGTATCAGCAAAGCACGTGGAAAGTACATCTGCCAGTTGGACTCGGACGATGAATATACGGATAATACGCTGCAATCCATGGTCGATCACTTTGAATCTCATCCAAAATGCGGGCTGGCAATTAGTTATTATGAACTTATGAACGAAGAGGGTAAAACTCTGGAAGAGTTTGGTGTCATTGAGCACTTGGAATACAGCGTCAACAACATATTACGCGTGGATGGAGCCGGTGCTGTTCGCTGTTGGAGAAAAGGGGTACTTGAGGAGTTTGGTGGATTTAATGAAACTGATTTTCCCAACTATGGTGAGGACTACGATCTTGTCCTGAAAGCTGGCGAAAAATATGATGTAGACCGTATCCATGAGGTGTTGTACCGTTATCGTCGTCACGCTGATAACACTGATGTTCTGAGACGTCCGGAAGATAAAATTACCGCAAAAACGTTTGCACGCAGCCGTGCTATTGAACGAAGACAGAAAATAAATGAGGCATTAACGTGAGTCAGCCATCTCCCGACCAACCGCTCTTCCTTGGATTCGATATTGGTGGCACAAGCACAAAAGCACTGCTGACCGACCGTTATGGAAATGAACTGGCAAAGGTTGAAACCGCTGGTATGAATATGCTGCAAGTTGATCGCGATCAGTTCCAGCAAACGATAAGCAGCGCTGTTGCCGAAATATTGCAAATCATCAAGCTCGCTTCCTTTAATCCAGTGTCTGTAGCTGCTGGAGCAGCGGGTGCTGGAGGTGAAGAGCAACGTAGCAACCTGGAAAGCTGGCTTGGTGAATTGTTTCCTGCAGCAAAAGTAGCGGGACATCATGATGCATATATCGCACACTACGGTGCTTTTGCCGGCGATGAGGGTGTAATTGTTATCGCCGGAACAGGTTCAATTGCATTTGGAAGAAACCGTCAGGGAACAATTGCTCGAGCGGGTGGCTGGGGCTGGCTGCTGGGCGATGAAGGGAGCGGTTGGTGGATCGGCAAAGAAGCGATAAGAGCCCTGTTGCTAAGTGAAGAGGTCGGTGAAGCTCTTGCCTGGAGGGATGAAATACTTGAAGCATTAAACCTGAATACCCCCCGAGAGATTATTGCTTATGTGTACAGCCCAGGCTTTGAGCGTAGCACGATTGCTCAGTTAAGTAAGATTGTCGCACACCATGCCGCCAATGGCGATTCACATGCCACAAAAATTCTGAGTAGCGCTGGAAGTGACCTGGCGACATTCGCTTTGATTGTTGCGCAAAAATTAGGCTTGGAAGCTGACACATTCCGTGTTGCACCACTCGGAAGCATATTTGAGGAGAAAAGCGGAATAGTTTTGGAAAACCTGACCGTATCACTGGGACAGGGCCATGTAATTGACCCGGAAATGGATGCGCTTCATGGAGCTGCGAAGTGGGCGAGAGACAATTCCCTCTAACGATAAAAATTACAACATTGAATTGAAGAGTAATAATACTATGAATCCAGCAAATCGAATAAAAAACCTGCCCCCATACCTGTTCGCCGGGCTGGAAGAGAAAGCCACAAAGTTGAGGGGTGAAGGTGTTGATCTGATAGACCTGGGCATTGCAGACCCAGACCTTCCACCACCGAAATTTCTAGTCGATTCCGTAAAAGCGCATCTTGATGATCCAGACGCTTTCCGTTATCCCACCAGTAGAGGGGATGCTGGAGTTCGTGCTGCTATAGCGAAGTGGTTTAAGCAACGATTCGGGGTTGAACTCGACCCGGGTCGTGAAATTGTTGTTACCCTGGGCTCAAAAGAGGGACTGACCGACCTCGCACGCGCGGTGGTTAATCCGGATGACACAGTAGCTGTGCCAATTCCTGGGTATCCTGTATATGGTGGAGCTTGCGCCATTCTGAATGATGCGCAGCCTCGTTATCTGGAACTCCTTCCTGAAAATCAATTTTTGCCGAAATTGGAAGATTCGGACGGGTGCAGGGTGCTGTTCCTGAACTATCCCAACAACCCCACTGGACAGGTTGCTGATGAAGAGTTTTACAAAGCTGCTGCGGATTTTGCTGAAACCCATCCCGAAACCCTTGTGGTCTGGGATGCAGCCTATTGCGAGTTAAGTTTTGATGATTTCAAGTCTCCCTCCATCCTGCAATTCACACGTAAAGCGGTTGAAATGCACAGTCTGTCGAAAATGATGAACTGCACCGGTTACCGTATCGGATTTGCTGTTGGAGATGCTGATACACTGGATGCGATGGTAAAAATCAAAACGCAAGTGGATAGTGGTGCGCCGGTGTTTATTCAACGTGCCATGGCGGAGGCTTTGAGCAGGTACGATGGCAAAAATCCTCCTGAAGAATGTTTGCAATCGCACCGTGAATACGGCGAACGTAAGAAAAAGCTCGAGATTGGACTGCTGGATGTTCATGGCGTAAAACGAGTCTACCCATCACCATCAACATTCTTTGTCTGGATGAGGGTTGCCAACGATCTTGAATTTGTCGAAAAGGCGATGAAAAAAGGAGTAATTCTCACACCGGGAAGTGGATTCGGCAGCAATGCAGATAAATTTGTGCGAGCAGCAGTGACTGCTCCTTCTGTGAGAATTGATCAGGCTATAGAAAGATTGTTGGAGCTATAAACCGGATTTAGTCACTCGATATTAAGGATATTTTGAATACGGTCGATCAGATTCATGAGATCAAATGGTTTAACAATATAATCCTCCGCGCCGAATTGAAGAGATACCTGAACCTGTTCACGATGTTTTTGCCCTGTGACCATGATGACAGGCGTTAAGCGTGTGGAGTCGTAGCTGCGAAGCTCACGAAGAACATCCAACCCTGACGACTTAGGCATATTGATATCAAGCAGCACCAGGTCGGGATTGAGATTTCTTGCACTGCGTAATGCGTCATCGCCATTGTAAGCAGTGATCACTCTGAATTGGCGTACCATTAAGCCTTCAGCAAGCACTTCGACCACATTTTTGTCGTCATCAGCAATAAGTATCAGTGGTTTATTGGAGCTTTCGTCGCTTACCTTTCGACGTTGATCCTCCGTGTTTTCCAGCCAGGTAGCCAATTTGTTGCTCAACCATGAGTCCGGCAACTGGCTGCGTAGAAAGATACCCTGCCCGATCCCTTCCCATTCGGACTCACGTGCGAGCGAAAGTTTCGAACCCATTATTACAAATCGCATTGGAACTATAATTTCATCACGAATGAGTTCACGCATGATATCTACAGCGTGTCTTTCGCCGGAAGTGTTGTCCAGAATGAGCATATCGCTGTTCATAATGTCGACTTGCTGACGGGATGGCGAAAATGAGTCGTGAATCGTGATATCCCATTCAAGTTCTTCCAGAATGGATTTCATTTTCTTACGCAGGGAGGGGTCTTCAATCAATGCGAATGCTTTTGGTTTTCTTGAAGGCGGCTCTTCAGAAGGCGTGAACCTGGGATGTGATAGTGTGTCGTTGTTTATAGATTCGGAAACTTCCTGCTTTTTATTGTGTTTCCTGGGGTTATAGGAGCTTTGAAACTCATCAAAAAGAAACTGATCATAATATTTATTGGCTTCCGGGGAGAGTGGATCAAGGTCAATTGTGTAGTATTGACCTTCTTTGTCTGGGATATCTTGAGGTGTCAGCCTGCCATCAACCTTGATTGCGCCGATATCACCCATCTGTAAAAGCATACCCTTGATAAAATGCGTTTTCGACTGCAACTTGCTTTTTTGTTTTGAGTATGCCTTAATTTTTTCGATTGACGCTTCCTGGACAACAACTACTGAAGGAATACCAGCAACCGGAACCTCAAGATAGACCGGCATTTCATCAGAAGTGTAACTGATAAACAGGTTAGAAACCTTACGTATGGGTTGGATCACTCTAATGCGGTGGGCTGGATAGGCTTCATAGTTTAGACGAGACTGCACCCTGCCATTAAAAGAGATGCGATGGTGAAGCCCACCTTCATAATAATGAGCTCGCACCAATAACAATTGTTCACTATTATCATGCTTCATTCCAGATGGGAGTTCGTCTATCAGTAATTCGAAAGTATCTTCTTTCTGGAGGTTAATGCGAAGCAGCTCACGATTGACATCCACTGAGCCATCATAAAAGTTGAGGTTGGGACTGTATTTAAGGATATGCAGGAAAATACGTTTCCACTCTGAGAGTGCGACTTCGTCTCCAAATGGTTGTGGCATTTTACCTTCGCCCTTTGTGCCCATCGCCATACCATCACTTTCCTGGATGCTGAATATGAAGTTGAAACAACGATTCTCGAACTAGATTATATGAATTTATGCTTTTATAAATAGCAAGCTGGTTATATATTCAGATTCTCAAAGATGTATCAAGAATTTACAAAGTAAAATAATAGTCCCACTATGAATAAAGAAAGAAATAACCAACGAGTCAACCAGTACTCGATGCGAATCGCGCGTTTCCTGTCGAGTCGCGGGTTAACGTCTCGTCGAGAAGCTGAACAATTTATCCGTGAAGGGCGTGTTCAGGTAAATGGCGCAATTATAACCGATCCCGCAACAAATGTCCTACCGGATCAAGATGTAATTTATCTTGATGGTGATCTGGTTCGCAATGATATAACCCATACCTACCTCGCATTTTACAAACCTGTTGGATATCTAAGTAGTTTCAAAAAGAGCAAAGAGCGAGGAAGACTTCTCGGGGAGCTTGTGAAATCAGAGCAAAGACTCTTCCCTGCAGGAAGACTTGACCAGAACTCCAGTGGTTTGCTGTTTCTAACCAGCGATGGAGATTGGGCAAATCGTGTGATGCATCCAAAATATGGCAAGACCAAGGAATATTTTGTTACAGTGCGAAAAGTACCGCTAAAAGTCGCTCTGAAACGATTGCAAAGTGCTTCCTTTGAAGAGGATGGAAAACACTTTAAGGCGGAATCCGTTAAGACGGATGGTCCTGGCTTACGTATTGTGCTGAAAGAGGGAAGGAACCGTCAGATCAGACGTCTAGCCCAGGCTGCAAATCTCGAAATCACCAGTTTGATCCGTATACGAATTGGCTCAGTTCATCTTGGTCGCCTGAAAGAAGGTGGGTATCGTAAACTAACCCCGGTAGAAATCGCATCATTTGAATAGTAGATTTATTCGGTTAAGAAGACAAATTGGTATTGTATATATCCACGAATTTATAGAACGATTTCAGCAATTATCCCGAAGTATTTCTGGCTCCACACTCTCCAAGGGAACTTTCCATAGTTGATGCAGAGTATTGAACAAAGAAATAGGAATGCCTAACTTTCAGGGTTAACCTGAATTCTGATTAAACTTGGTACATGAGGATTTGACGATGAAACGGCTTACAACTCTTCTACTTGCAACTCTGATTATTACACAATTAGGAAATGCTTTTCCGCGTAGAGTGTTGATAGAAGAGTTTACGAATATCAATTGACCATCATGTGTGTGGGCGTCGCTCGCATTCCATGATTGGGTGGGTCAAAATTCAGATCACGTTTCGGCGTTCAGTGTTCATACGCCTTACCCGGATCAATTTGACCCCTGGTACTTGGCGAATATTGCCGATCACGATTCAATTCTGATCAGGTATGGGTGGCCTCCGACCCCTTGGGCACTCTTCGATTCCGATGTTATGAATGGGGCTTTTCCCGGTGATTCAACATGGCTGGACCAAGCTTTGGAGGTTGCGCTCCAACTAGAAAGTCCAATCGCATTGGAGATGGATAGAGAATGGGGACCAGACTCATTAATGGTTCACGTTACTGCCACCAGTGGGGATTCTGCGGTAACCGATCATCGTCTGCAACTGTTAATAACCGAGGCGTTTTCAGATTTTGAAGCTCCGAACGGTTTGAATCAATGGTACAGTAGTTTTCTACAATATGCACCTTCACCCTCTGGAGTAGCATTCGATATCGAAGCAAATAGCGAACAGAGCTATACCATCGGTATTCCCTGGGAAAATCGCTATTTCGCTTTAGATAGCATTACAGTAATTGCTTATGTGCGCGACGAGTTAACTTATCAGGTGATTCAGTCCCAGCAACTTGCCTTTGCGAATGATCAACCTTTTACCATCTTCCAGGATTATTCAGACCATTTTGTTTCCCCTGGTGATACTGCAGTTTACAATGTTGATATAACCAACAACCTCGAAATTGATCAGTCCTTCGAAGTAAATGCGACTTTCTCCCAACCGAGGGAGTGGAGCTTTACTTTTTCTACACCGGAGGGAGTATTCCGTAACCATGCAGAGTTTACACTCGCTCCAGGTGAAGCTTTTACATCTTCAATTCGAGTTGTGACAGATCGAGTTCCAGGCGAACAAGGGCAGGTGTGGGTTCAATACAACTCAACAGCAGAAGCACCATTAAGCTATACCGCGAATGTAGTGACACAGACTGCCGCAACAGTATTAATTGTCAACGGTCAGGATGAAGGCGAGAATTATTCCTATTTCATGGAGCCCATTGATGCATTGATGGATGATTGGGTAGTATCGTATGGTACATGGGATAAACTCGAACGTGAGATGAACTACGGCGACTTGGTCGATTCCGGGATCAAGTTAGTCATCTGGACAACCGGCAATGATGGCTTTTTCAGTCCTTACGATGGAAATGGGCTGAATCAATTTGTTGCTGATGGCGGTAATCTTATGCTCAGCGGGGATGATGTCGCAGTTGCGATCAGTGCAACATCATTTATTACCTCCCAGCTAGGCTACACACCATTCACCATTCAGGATGAAGATACAATTTATGGTGTGGAAGATGATCTGATCGGGAATGGTTTTGTACTTCAACGAAACGGTGGCGATGGTGCAAATAATTCGACCTCACCGTGGGCACTTGCTCCTTCAGAGGATGCTACTCCATTTCTCAGGTATAACGAAAATCGTGTAGCGGGAGTTCGTTACGAAACTGATACTGGTCGCAAAGCAATTGTCCTCGGTTTTCCTTTTGAGGCGATTGCTGACTCAGCAGACCGTTTTGAGCTGATGGAACGTATTCTGCTTTGGGTTGCGGAGCCCGATGTAAATGACGTTGCCGAGGCAGGATCGAACAATCTTCCACTGGAGTTTGTGGTTGAACCGGTCTACCCCAATCCATTCAACAACCAGACCAACATCAGTTTCCAGTTTCCCAAGTCAGGGGATGTGACAGTGCAGGTGTTTGATGTGCTTGGAAGATCAATCGCAACCCTTGTTTCATCAACCTTGCAAGCAGGATATCACCAAACAAACTGGAACGGTCACGAAGTTGCCAGTGGTTTGTATTTTGTGGAAGTTCGTTACCAAAATCGGTCACAGCTTCAGAAAATGATGTTGATGAAATAATATCTGTTTGGAGTGCTATTCGGTTTGGAGCGCCACTCTCCAGTGTGGCATAAATCTTTTCCTGGAAACAAAAGTTTGTTGAAACTGCTCCTGATGAATAGATAGCGTTTCGCTAAATTATTGTCCGACGCGTCATGCCAGCGTGGTGTTAGCTGGCATCCAGGGAGGCGGCAGTCCGCCTAACACAAACATATAGCCGTTTAGTATGAGACAATAATTCCAAGAGTCAGTTAACTTTGATGCGTTCCGTATAAATAATTCCTGTAATGGACTTATTAGACCCTGGATAAATCCAGGACCAATCTATCACTCCAGGTGAACCGATCCGCTAATAGTAAGAAAGATACCTGCAAGATCGAAAAATCAAGTCCTCACGAAAGTGTGGTGCGATTAGCTGAACTCCCGCAAGTAGACCATCTACTGGCATGGGAACACTTATGGCTGGCAATCCTGCGAGGCTGGCGGCGGCAGTAAATCGGTCGCTGCCATACATGGTGAGTGGTTTGGATTTCTCGCCAAACCTGAAGGCTCGAGTTGGAGTGGTGGGAGTAAGAAGCAGGTCGATACCGTCTGAAAAGTGATGCATGAATTCGTTTCGGATCAACATGCGTACCTTCGTCGCTTTATCAAAATACTGATCGTAATATCCTTTAGATAGAACATAGGTGCCCAGTAGAATCCGACGTTTCACCTCCTCGCCAAATCCATGATCACGAGATGCTGTCACCATATCATGAAAACGGTTTGCGGGTGTTCGATTGCCGAATCGTCCACCATCAAAACGGCTTAAATTGCTGGAGGCTTCTGCAGTGTTAATTATATAGTAAGTGGGCAAAACATGAGGTGTAAGCGGTAGAGAGATCGATTCACAGGTTGCCCCGCCTGCCTTCAATTGTTCAATGGCGTTGTCGACAACCTGTCGGCACTCCTTCTCTTCAATCCCATCCAGATATTCTTGGGGAACACCAATTCGCAGCCCTTGTACATTTTTTTCCAAGTCAGTTGACCACTTGGGAATCGGTTTCCTGGATGTGGTGTTGTCATTAATATCATATCCACAGATATTCTCTGCCACTTCAATCAACTTATTAAGATCAGCTGACAGGATGCCGACTTGGTCAAGACTGGATGCAAAAGCAACAAGCCCATAACGACTGATCCTGCCGTAAGTCGGCTTGAAACCATAGACACCACAAAACGCTGCAGGCTGACGGACACTCCCGCCTGTGTCACTTCCAAGTGCAACATCACACAATCCAGCCGCAACTGCTGCAGCTGAACCTCCAGAGGAACCACCTGGTACACGTGTGTGATCCAGAGGATTCAAAACATGACCGAACGCGCTATACTCACAGGACGACCCCATTCCGAACTCGTCCATATTGGTCTTTCCAACAATGGCTGCACCGACATCAAGTATTTGGGCAACTGCCGTTGCATTGTAGGGGGAGATAAAATTACCGAGAAGCTTTGAGCCACAGGTCAGTGGCATACCCTCAACCGCGATGTTGTCTTTGACAGCAACAGTTATCCCTGCTAACCGCCCTGAACTCAGTGAAACGAGAGGCTCGTTCGGCACATGAAGAAAAGCGTTGAAGTGGTCAAGGTTCTTGAGTTGCGTTGATGCAGGTTTCATAATTGACAAATATCGATAATTATCGTTGTAGAACCAAAAAACGGTCAACCAGTGAAGTCAACCGTTCAGGAAAATGATTTGAAGAAAAAGATTGTTACCCCTCTACAGAAGTCAATTCCAGATCAATCTGAGCAGGGTTAAGATGTTTCTTTGCATATTCGAGATGCATATTGGTGCTTGTAAACAGATCGACGATGTGACCATCCAGATGACGATCCTTAACCATAAATCCGAGAATCTTAACAGCCTGGGAAAGCGGCATGGGCGCTTTGTATGGTCTGTCTTTCGCAGATAATGCTTCGAAAACATCGGCAACTGCCAGGATACGTGCCTGCAAACTGAGGTCTAGTTCTTTCAGACCATTCGGATAACCTGTACCGTCCAGTTTTTCGTGGTGCGCACCGGCGATTTCAGGCACACGTACGAGTTTCTTCGGCCAGGTGAGTTTCTCAAGGATACGGATACTCATGGTTGCGTGGTTGTTGATAATCTCACGTTCATCATGGGTCAGTGTACCCTTTCTGATGCAAAGATTTTCAATTTCATCTTCGGTCAAATACGGGTAAGTTTTTCCATTTTCTTCATAAGTCAATTTTCCAATTGACTGAATTCTTTCAAGAAATTCATCCTGTAGAAATTCTCCACCGGTATTCATCCTGACGATGAAATCAAGATCATCATTCAACTGTGCAAGATCATTTTCCAGATTTTTGTCAATTTCCTGGAGTTTCGCCTCAGATGAGTTACCGTTGGATGTTAAAACTTCAACTTTCCTCTTCTCAGCTTCCATTCTTTTCAGAGTGCGGATGGTTTGCCATCTCGTCTTCAGGAGTTCTACACGGTCGAAGATGGTTTCCAGTTTTGTGCTTTTGTCAACAACATGCTCAGGGGTTGTGATTTTACCGGTATCGTGCATCCACGCCGCGATCCGTAACTCTTCCATCTCATTAGCGGTAAACTGAAATTCTGCGAATGGACCTTCATCAATTTCGTTGAGCTTATGTGCAAGCATCATGGTCAGTTCGGTGACTCGTGAGATATGACCACCGGTGTAACGTGATTTTTCATCAATCGCTGTCGCAATCGCACGGATAAACGATTCAAACAGTTCTTTCAGATCACGTATCAGTTTCTGTTGGGTCAACACCACTGCCGCCTGACTGGCAAGCGATTGAACCATCTCCTCTGTTTCGTGGGTAAAGGGGATGGTCTCTCCTGAAATACGATCACGAGCATTAATCAACTGCAAGACACCAATCAGCTCATCCTCATGATCGGTCATGGGAATCACGAGCATGGATTTACTGCGGTAATTCAGCGCCTTATCAAACTTCTTCGTGCCATCAAAGTTGAAACCTTCAGCCTCATAAACATCAGGGATGTTCACAATCTCATTGGTATTCGCAACATAGGCAGAAACATTCTGCATATTTTTGGTGCCGTCTTCCAGAATGATTTTAACATTCGGAATGGTCACCTCTTTACCGGATGTTCCACCCATGAAGATATTCAGCGATTCAGTGTGAACCACATGAAAAACAAGCTCGGTTTCATCTTCATTTTCAAGGTAAAGTGTTCCACCATCAGCGTTGGTAAACCGTCTCGCCTGAGCCAGGATTTTCTCCAGGGCTAGGCTGGGGTCTTTCTGAGCAGATAAAGCCTTTCCAATGGCAGAAAGTTCAGTAATATGTCCGGCTTGCTCTTCGGTAAAATCTTTCAGTTCGGTTACAATGTAATTGAGCAGACCGTTTATACGCGGATTGTCGCTGTAATTCAAAATCGCTTTTTTATAATCTTCCATATTTCACTCCATCAACCAGAAGCAACAGTTGTTAGTCGAAAAGATGATTCTCTCCCAGCAAATCAATTATCTGGAACGATAGCCTTCAAACAGTATTAAAAACGGAGCTATGCAAAGTTGTCGGTAATGAGCAATGTTCAGAAATTATAGGGAGAATTTTGTCGGAATATTCTTCGAGTCTTTCAATGTATTACGAACTAAGTTCTTAAATATTATACACATATGCCTATCAGAATACTAGGATTTATTCTCGCGATTCCAAGAAAGCTTCAGAACAGGAGAATTAACCCCACCTTACTAATATTAAAACTATATTTGTGATACAGATTAGGTGTTTCTAACAATCTCTCTGAGTATAATGTTCAATGCCAGATATTACAACAGAATCTTACCTACGCAAGAAAAACTTTTTCGAGAGACGTTGTTGTGATGATCAGCACTTAGAAATAACTTTCCCGGAGTTTTAATGAAGTATTCACTTGCGACTCACTTGCAACAATTGTTAATTCACCTGAAACAATATAAACTGGATAACTTCAAGTCGAAGAATCAACACTTGAGAAAAATTATGACTTTAAATTTATCAGTAAAATCAATCGCTTTAATACTGATTTTTTTGATTGCTGGTTGCGCGGGACCAGGAAGAAAAACAAAGCCACCAGCTTTAGAGGAACAACAAGAAAAAGAGATTCAGGAGACAGTTTCAGTTCAGGTGGAACGTGAAAACCTCCGTCAAAATCCAAACGGCGACAAAGTCGGTGAAGTAGAACTGGGGCAAACATTTGTAATGGTTCAGCGGAGAGGGAACTGGACGCAGATTCAGCATCCGACTCATGGAGAGGTTTGGATTTGGTCGCCTTCTTTGGGCAATGAACGGGTAAATCCAATGTCGCCATCGCTGATATTAGGAAAGGCAAAGGAGTATCGTAATATCGATTCGGTAGTTAGTGTTCTCGGTCATCCGACAAATGTTGAGGAAATGGCACCAGGGTTGTATATCTATCATTATAACAACCAATGGACTAGCGGATCTACCCGGTTCGGAACAGATCGTTTTACTCAACTGAAAGTCTGGGTGGACGCTACTACGAAGCGAACTTTCCGTTATGAGATCGAGTTGCCTCCATATAACGGAGATGCTGCTGGACTTCTTTCACAGTTGGGTCTACGGGATGTAAAAGCCTCTGGTAATGATTTTGAACGTTCTCGATATGAGAGAAAATTTCCAGGAATAGAACGCCTTGACCTCCTGAGACCAAATGGAGATTTTCGCAAATTTTCCAGCGTGGTTGCAGATAAACTTATCCCGGATCGTTGGCAAAGAATGGTGATCGTAACCGATCAAAAAGCAAAACAATATGAAGATCGAATGGAAATCGTTGTAACTTTACAAAATAACGATTCCAAAATTGCTTATGTTGCACCTGTGATTGATGTTACCCTGGTAGAAGGTAGAGCAAAGGTGGGCTCCTGGCGTCTCGGACCTGTACCGGGAAGGCTATCGGCAGGGAATAGTGCTGAATTTGTGTTCCCAGTACCCTTTGATCCAACTGCCCTGGACTTCAGTAAATTGGGAGTGAATGTTGTCATGAGTAATATGATTGCAGTTCCCCCGGTAGAGAAACTGTTGGAGAAACCATGAAAATCGGAATTTGCAGTGATAGCCATGATCATGTAACCAATTTGAAGAAAGCTGTCATTGAGCTTAAACGTAAAGGAGCCGAAGTCATAATTCATTCTGGTGACTTTGTCGCTCCCTTTTCGGCTGAGA
Organism: bacterium; assembly: GCA_019912845.1. Lineage (GTDB taxonomy): Bacteria > Electryoneota > Electryoneia > Electryoneales > Electryoneaceae > JAIOHU01. The sequence goes on along the minus strand of JAIOHU010000287.1, from coordinate 101,747 downwards.
TTCTGAAACTTGCTGATTGCCCGGTGTATGGGGTTTTCGGCAATTGTGACGGCGAGCGTGATGGTCTGAAAGATACGTTTAAGGAGATAGGAGGAGAACTCCATACCGAGCCTCATATTTTCGAGATTAGAGGATTGAAAATCGTCGTTATGCACCATCCGCACTGGATTGAGGCGTTCTCGCATCCTGAACTCGCTGACCTGATTATTTACGGTCACCTCCACGAACTCCACATAGAGAATCGTCCACCCATGGTGATTAATCCGGGTGAAGTTTTTGGTAGGTTGACCAGTGGACCTTCGGTTGTACTATATGATAGCGATTTACAAGAAGCGGAAGTGATCTGGTTGAATGATCTTCCAGATGTGGAAGCAAAAAATTAGGTAACACTATTATGACACTTCGTGAAAATCGCCGTTCAGGTGTTCTACTACACCCGACTTCTTTCCCAGGACCCTATGGCATTGGTGAACTCGGTGAACATGCCCGTACCACGCTGGACTGGATCGCAAGCGCAGGGTTTCGTCTCTGGCAAGTTCTACCATTAGGTCCAACCAGTTATGGCGATAGTCCCTACGCCTGCCTTAGTGCTTTTGCTGGCAATCCCATGCTGATCTCCATGGATCGTCTTGTCGAGGATGATCTCCTGGCAAAAGAGGATTTGGTAGAGCTTAAAGAGTTTTCCAATGATATAGTTGATTTTGGTGGCGTTATCCCCCTGAAACGGCAACTATTGGAAAAGGCTTTCGCTGTGTGGTCAGGAAACAGTGATCCTGCGAGCCGTAAAGGTTTTGAAAGTTTCTGTGCGGAAAAAGCAATCTGGCTGGATGACTATGCGCTGTTTATGGCACTCAAATATAAACATGAACAACGTCCCTGGAATGAATGGTCTCCTGAATTTCGTGATCGTGACCCAAATGCCCTTGAGCTAATACGGTCTGAGCTGGCAGACAGCATAGAACGAGAAAAATGGATTCAGTATATCTTTTTTGACCAGTGGTGCGATATCAGGTTGTATGCAGAAAGTCTTGGTATACAGGTTTTTGGTGATATGCCGATCTTTGTCGCTTTTGATAGTGCCGAAGTTTGGGCAGAACGTGAACTATTCCATTTGGATGATGAGGGAAATCCGCTTGTTGTCGCGGGAGTTCCACCGGACTATTTCAGTGAAACAGGTCAAAGATGGGGTAATCCACTTTACAACTGGGCAGAACATAAAAAGCAGAAATTTGCATGGTGGATATCACGTATCCGTGCAGCTCTCGATCTTGTAGATATGATCCGTATCGACCACTTTCGTGGTTTTCACGCCTGCTGGGAAATTCCTGCTGAAGAAAAAACAGCGATCAATGGACAGTGGGTTGAATCGCCTGGCTATGAACTATTTGAGCAGGTGCGTTCTGAACTGGGCGAGTTGCCGCTTATCGCAGAAGACCTTGGTGTGATCACAGAAGATGTCGATAAACTTCGGGAATCATTTGGTTTGCCCGGAATGCGGGTGTTGCAGTTCGCATTCAGCGATGATGCCTCCAACGCTTTCCTGCCACATAATTACAGCAATAACACAATTGTCTATACTGGCACACATGACAACAACACCACAGAAGGTTGGTGGGAAGAAGAGATTGATGAAGCGACACGTGAGACAGTCTACCAATACGCCGGACAACCCCAAAAAGCACCTCATGAAGTTTTGATGCGTCTGGCGATTGGCTCTGTTGCCGATACAGCGATTATCCCCTTGCAGGATATTCTGGGATTGGGAAGCGTCGCTAAAATGAACAAACCCTCCATCGAATCAGGAAACTGGACATGGAGGGTACGTCTTGATCAACTATATCCAGATCATGCAGAATATTTAAGAGATTTGAATAAAATCTATGGTAGACTCAAAGAGAAAAAACCGTAATCAGAGAGTTATGAGTAGCTATTTACCCTGAAAGTTCATTAAACAAGTTGACGTATTTATCTAAGCTTCCAGCAAGTGAGTGATGATCTTCTACCCACCGACGGGCATTTCTCCCCAGTTGTGAACGCAGATTTTCGTCGTTCATCAAAACTTCGATGTCCTCGCAAATTTTTTCTGGACGACACTCTGTTATAATCAGCTCCTTTTTATCTCTGCCAAGTTCAGGGGAAAATCCGGTAAATCGATTAGTGATTACAGGAAGCCTGGTTGCCATACTCTCTGGGATAGAATTAGGCAATCCTTCCAATTTCGACGGGAATACAAAGAGATCGGATGCACGGTAATATTTTTCAATTTCGTCTGATGGTCCGTGCATGATAATGTGGTCGTTATCTTCTATTGTTTTTAATACTTCGTCCCAAATAACATAAAACGAATTGTATTCAGGATTATTCCGTAACTCTTGCCCCACAAGCAACAAATAGCCTTTACCGCCATTTCTCCGATACATCTTCCAACCTTGAACAAGCTCGATGACTCCTTTGCGGTCGATACGATTTCCTACAAAGAGAGCGATTATTTCTTTCTGAGGAAGGTCTAAATCCTGGCGAAACTCAATGACTTCCTGCTCATTTGAGGGTGGACTAAATCTATTGAGGTCAACCCCATTAACAATCGATTTTAATTTCCGTGCAGGGAGTCCAATTTTCTTAAAATCAGCAGATAACGCGTCACTGCTACTAACCGTAACATCAATCAGGCTATGCAAAAGAAACAGCTTGAAGTTGTTAATCCCAGTTTTAATCGGATTAAGTTTTTCTCTATTTAGCGAAAAACCACTGGTAAAAACTAACTTGAAGCCTCGCATTTTCAATTTCAATACTTGAAAAACATCTGATGGTGAGATTACCAAAAAGAGTATTATATCGGGCTTTTCTTTCAGAGCAAGATCAACTACTCGTTTAATAAACAAATTAACAGATTCAGGGATGGAGCTTGGATTTCCAAGACGTTTGACCTGGTTACCCTTGATTACTTCCTCCTGCTTCAAGTCTGGCTGAAGGGAAGTCACAAAAGTTGTATCGACACCACGTTCACGAAATCCTGCACTATACCTCAAAAACCGTTCAGCAGGGCCGGCGTATAGCGGATAAAAGAAGTAGTTTACAACCCAAAGTTTTATCGGTTTTTTCAAAATGGGATCGAGACTCATACTAAATTCCCTGAAAATGTGCTGCAATTATCCCTGTCGATAATATAACCTGAAAAGGCTGAAGAAATGATGATAGCCCAATTCTCCAGCCTTTAAAATCAAAAAAATATAACGCTATTTTTCCCGTAACTGGAAACCAAGCAACAAGCCACGATAGATTGATTCATCGGAATTCACATACGCCCAGTCACCAAAACGTCCGACAGGGTAAATATCATTCTCGTTCAGCCAACCTTTGATTACCTTCATGCGATCATCACGATCGGCTGTTGGCACAGGATAAGCATACTTCGCATCAACAATGCGTGTCTGGTTGACTTCGGAGGGACTCTTAATGATCTCCATCTTCTGCAGTCCTTCGATCACCCAGTTTTCCAGGTCATCACGCAACAATGGTTTTTCCGGCGATACCGCCACTTCCGCCATGATGCCGTGATGCTTCAGCGAGCGCAAATAATCCGAAGAATTATGGTTGATCGCTGTTTTATGCGAGGGAATATCCTGATCGGCACAGTAGACACGCTGTATTTCGGTGTCCACAGGATGACCGATCACAACCAGAACCAGCTTCAATGCCAGGCAATCCAGGTGAGACGCTTCATCAAAAACATACTGCGGCACACCTTCAACACGTTTCAGTAATTCCGGTATCGGCATTGTGGTGATGAGGTTTTGATATTGATACTCACCGTTCGATGTATAGACTGTATGCTTTTTCGGATCAATTCGCTGCACTTCGGTGTTGAAGTCAATCTTTGGGATATCACGTGCGAGTGCCGTATAAATTTCCCCAAACCCGCCTTTCGCTGGATACGCAACCAGTGTGTCACCCTGAAGGGGTTTACGTTTGCCACCTGCCAGGTCAAATTTCTCTTTCACTCCTTCCGGTGCAGCAACACGTTCTCCCACCCAATCCGCAGCGAGACGTTTGAGGTCACGTCCCCATAGCTTACGGTTGTAAGGTAGCATGAAGTGCTTGGCGATGCCGGGACCAAAACGTCGATTAATGAACTCCTCGAAGTGAACCGAATTTTGTCCGTCATCGGTCTCATCCAACCCTTTTAAGCATTCGTCTACCACTTCCTGAACATGGTCGAGTTTACGGTAATGTTTCTGGAAGGGATAGGGGATCATCTTTCCATAGCTGAAACAGCGTGCATCGCGACGTTGCTCGTACATCTCAATGGCGTTGAACACCATGTCACGTACCTGTGGGTGCGGTGTATGGAACGAGTGACCCCCAATATCAAATACTGCACCATCAATCTCAATGGAACTCGATAGTCCACCAATATCCGCACGTTTTTCCAGTACCAGCGAATCTTCTTCCTTCAACGATAATGCCGCACCGATACCTGCAGGTCCGGCACCAATAATGATAAATTTTTGCATGATTTAATTACTTCTTTTATTTATAAGATTATCTGCTGAAATCTAATTGTGATTGACCAGAGGAACTTCCAGCAGGACAAATAACTATTTTCTCTGAGCGGGAAATCTAATGTTTCCATCTACTAAAGTCTACTTTGATTTAGTACGCCCGGAGCGAAAAACAGTATGTACCACCGACAATTTCCACATGATGTGATTCAGCACACCTGATAAAGCAATAAAATACCCGACTCAGAAGTTGAGCCGGGTATTCATCTATCTTTTCGTCATCTGAACTATTTCGAGATGAACGATTTAATTCTGAGTACGGCTTAGTACATGCCTCCGCCCATTCCACCACCGGGCATCGGGGGCATGGCGGGTTCATCTTCTTTTGCATCATGAATAACCGCTTCAGTCATCAGCAGAATACTTGCAACTGACGCAGCATTTTCAAGCGCGGTACGTGTGACTTTGGTCGGATCAATAATGCCGCTTTCAAAGAGACCTTCGAAGGTATTGGTCATGGCGTTATAACCGAAATCGCCTTCACTTTCCTTGATCTTCTGTACGATCACAGCACCTTCAACACCGGCGTTCTGGGCAATCATACGAAGTGGTTCTTCGATGGCACGCAGGACAATCGCACGTCCCGTATCTTCGTCACCGTCAAAGGAAGCATTTTCAAGCGCACCTAAGCAACGAATCAATGCAACACCACCACCAGGGACAATACCTTCCTGGACAGCGGCACGGGTGGCGTGAAGCGCATCTTCAACACGTGCTTTCTTTTCTTTCATCTCAATTTCAGTTGCAGCACCGATATAAAGAACCGCAACACCACCAGCGAGCTTGGCGAGACGTTCCTGCAGTTTCTCGCGGTCGTAATCAGATGTAGTCGCTTCGATCTGCTTCTTAAGCTGTTCAATACGTCCCTGAATATCTTCCGGCTTGCCAGCACCTTCGACAATTGTTGTGTTGTCTTTGTCGATGGTAACACGTTTTGCAGTACCGAGATCATCCACCTGGGTGTTTTCAAGCTTGAAGCCAACTTCTTCACTGATAACACGTCCACCTGTTAGGGTCGCGATATCTTCAAGCATGGCTTTGCGACGGTCACCGAAACCTGGAGCCTTTACAGCAGCAATTTTCAGGGTACCGCGCAGCTTGTTGACAACCATGGTTGCCAATGCTTCGCCTTCAACATCTTCCGAGATAATCAGAAGGCTGCGTCCACTCTGGGCAACTTTCTCAAGAACAGGAAGCAGATCTTTCATGACGCTGATCTTTTTGTCATGAATAAGGATCATTGGATCATCCAGGATGACTTCCATGTTATCTGAATCGGTTACAAAATATGGAGAGATATAACCACGGTCGAACTGCATACCTTCTACGACATCGAGGCTGGTTTCGATTGATTTTGCTTCTTCAACTGTGATGACGCCGTCATTACCGACTTTTTCCATCGCATCAGCGATGAGCTTGCCGATTTCATTGTCATTGTTCGCTGAAATTGAGCCAACCTGAGCGATACGGTCTTTACTGCCACCGATTTCCTTGCTCTGCTTGCGAAGTTCTTCAACGACCAGTGCGACAGCCTTGTCAATTCCACGTTTGAGCATGAGCGGGTTCGCGCCAGCGGTCACATTACGGAGACCTTCTGCGAGAATCGCCTGGGCGAGTACGGTTGCGGTTGTGGTGCCATCACCAGCATCATCGGATGTCTTGGAGGCAACTTCACGTACCATCTGCGCGCCCATGTTCTCGATAGCGTCTTCCAGTTCGATTTCCTTGGCAACTGTTACGCCGTCTTTTGTGACAGTCGGGGCACCGAATTTCTTGTCAATGACCACATTACGTCCACGCGGTCCGAGGGTGACCTTGACAGCACGGGCGAGTTTGTCCACACCACGCTTCAGCCCATTACGGGCGTCGAGATCAAAGATAATTTCCTTATGAGCCATTTTCCCTATTCCTTACTTTTTAAGTTCTTGTTGTCTTATTCAATCACGGCGAGAATGTCACTGCGATTTACAAGCAGGAACTCTACGCCATCGACTTTTACTTCTGTTCCGCCGTACTTGGCGTACAGAACCTTGTCACCAACCTTGATCAAACTGGAAAGTGCCTTACGATCCAGGTCTTTGTTGACCACATCATCACCGAGTGCCATCACTTCGCCGATCTGTGGACGTTCCTTCGCGGTATCCGGAATGATGATGCTCCCTACTTTTTGCTCTTCTGACTGAGCGGGCTTCAAAAGCACACGTTCATCAATCGGTTTAACCTTCATCGTACATCTCCTCTTTTATCGTGCCGCATTATTATGGCGGCTTTGATTCTGAATGGTGCCGGTTCGTAAAAATGAACCGGTTGCTAATAGAATTAAATTGTTATATTACAAAGATTTACTGTTAAGCGTCTTAGCACTCTCCATACTGGAGTGCTAACGGCGAATGATAATCTTATACACTGAATTTGTCAAGGGGTTCCCTCTCAATATGAGATTGAGAGCACTGTTTCTACCAGGATGGTTTTGTTGACTAAGGGATAGAATAGGCATTGGCAAATTATGGAATTATACAAATATGAAATTATAAAGGAGTGGTTTACAGTAGTTCCTGCTAATCTTCAGATTTTAATGTTTTTAAAAGTACTGGTAAGGGCGACACTTAAAGAACGAGTAAGAGAACAATCTTGGCTCTTCGCTATATTGTATGGGTGGATGTTGAATCAAAAGCGCTCCCGTTGTCATTGCGAGGAACGAAGTGACGCGGCAATCTCATTCTGATTACAAGAAATTGCTTCACTGCGTTCGCAATGACATCCGCGCAGAATAGAAAAGTACTCATTGCTTATAGAACCAGGGGATTTTCTACAGCCAAAGTGAATGGAGCTGATTCAGAACTAAAACCGGTAATGAATCCCCACCCCAATGCTCAAATCATCTATCGCATAGCCAACTTCCGCGCTCCAGTAGAAGGGTGGTAGTTTGGGCTCGAGGACTCGCCAGTCCATCTCAACACCAGCACCGATACCGAGTCCTACATCAGTATCTTTGTCACCGGCTGCATTAGATTTTGTCATGAAGGCGAGCAAACCGTACCCGTATATATGGTAATATTCCTCCTGACGCAGGTCATAAAGCACTCGTCCCGCAAAATCAGGGCTGTCAAGGTCTGCGCCGAGGATAGCCTGAAGTGAAAGGGAGGGATTCAAGTCTATATAACCACTAATGCCACTGAGGGGAGTGCTGGCGTGAAGACCGATGCCGTAACGAGGCGGTTCCAGACCAAAGGAAGTGGATACGGTAAGCAACCCCAGCAGTACAGATAGTTTTAAATACGATCTAACTGTCATTTAATGCCTCAATAAATCAAACGAGTTCAAGTTTTTCGAAACAGTTCTTAAATGCTTAACTGGCGGTGAATGTTCCAGTTTCCGCCCGCGCCATTCCGGCGATGAGTTAAGCCGGGATCCAGGAAGAATTTGATCTTATTAATGTTAGAAAATACACGCAGTTTCTGCCCACGTCATGCCAGCAGGATGTAAGCTGGTATCCAGGAAGGTATTGATATTATAGGTGTTAAATTTTCCTGTTCCGATTTTTCTGGTTTGCAGGATGTTTTTCAATCTCGCATATCTCGTAAAACACGCACTCATAAAAAACAAACTCTAATTCAAACATGTTATTGCGTTATCTATAGGGACGATCTTACATTACTCAAGCATCCCCGTGCAACAAATTCAGGCTAACCGTCTTGAATGTCCATGTTCTCTGCGACGAGGGTGCTGATGCCTTACCGACACTTCTTCACACGATCCCGTATTCTATCCATTCTCCTGATGGCAATCAGTCTAATCACCGTTCCAAACAATTCCTCCGGACAGGACAGCCTGAATATCTCAAAAGTGGGTGAGCTGTACGATTTTTATGAGGTAGCGCAGGCAGCCGAAATCGTTGGTGAGACTGTGCTGGTGATGTTTTCTCGGCATGGTCCAACAACGATTCAAGCGTTTCATATCGAAGGTGATTCACTAGCTCGCACGGAAATGGTTGACCCGTATCTGCCATCGTACGTGTTCAGGGACACCATGGGAATTGATCGAAATTGGATTCTCGACTTATCAAATCCTTTAGATTCGGTTCGGGTAGGCGATCTGGGAAATCCAATTGATCGTGGCAGGTTTGGTGGGTATCAAGTAATTGATAATTATCTCTACCTGATTGAACAAATATCCTATTATGAGGGTCGGGAAAGGGAGAAATATCTGCGAATATACGATATCTCCAGACCTGAATTTCCTGTGCTGGTGCATCGATCCTTGCTGGAACGTGTGTCGTATGAGCAAAATTACAATACTGCACTATCCATTGGCGATAATTTCATGATTTACAACGGCGAAAGGATTTACGATCTATCCAATCCCGTTGATCCAGTTTTCATCGGAAACTGGGACGTACAACATCAGGAATACTGGTCCAAACCGATACATGCTTTTCAGATTGTGTATACTGGAATGAAAGCGAAGAGAATCATTGGGGTCCCAGATTTGTTATCACAGACTTTTCCGATCCTGCAAATCCGGTGCGAGTCTACGAAAATGAAGGTTACCGTTTTTTGAGATCAATAAAGCACTTTGGTGACTCTTTGATGTATTGTGGGAGTGAAATCCTGGACGTCACGAATCCTCACGCACCAGACAGTATTGGCACGCTATGGGGGTTGGGTGGAATAGATGCTATATCAGATGAATTTTTTATCAACCTTGATGACGACAGTGTTCAACTATTTTCCGTTGAAGACCCGGTTCATCCTGAATTAATTACGAAATACTTTCCCTATGAAGCTTTGCAAACAGCTAAACTCTGGGGGAAATACCTACTGGTGGTAGGAAAATGGGGCTTGCGTATTGTCGACATCAGCAATCCCTCTCAACCAGAACAAATAGGGTATCTGCAGATTCAAACCACGGGCAGGATTGCGGTAAATAGCGAAGCTGCATACATCGAATTATCGCCCAATAGACTTGGGGTTGTTGATTTACGAAATCCTTATGCACCTGTTCTTACAGACTCATTGAATCGATGGGATTGGGGAGTTCCAAGTCCTTTATCAATGGATGTAGTTCATGATTACCTGGTGTGTTGCGATTCTCCTCATGGAAGAAATAATCCATACTTCCTCAATCTGTCAGACCCGTATCACCCAGGCGATCCAGAAGTGTATGCGGGTATGGAGGGACGGTTGCTTTGTTTTTCTGGTGATGTGGCGTACTCAATTGATCCTGACCAGACCAACCTGGTTGAAATCTACTCGTTTGTGAATCCAGAAACTCCTTTTATTGTGGACGAGTTTACACTTCCCGAACCTCTGGTAAAGTATCATCCCTATGACTCTTTCCATTTCATGGAGAACAAAATGTTTATCCCTGCAAATGCGCCAGGAGACTATGATAATATTTATACGCTAGCTTATAATATCCAGGATCCGTTTAATCCAGCGTTGATAGGTGCTTTAGAAGGAGACTCACGTTTCAGATTATTTCAAGACGACCTCATGATTACAGATAACTATCCTGATCATTGTATCGAAGTTGTTGATATCAGAAACTTAGATCAGACATTTACCAGAGGATATTTTCAACCTGCAGATGATCCCTATCTGATTTATTTGTCGTACCAGAAACGCAACAACTATATCTACGCATTAAGCGAGTTTTTCCTTGACGTATACGATATCTCTGCTGCTCTCGAAGTATTGGATGAATCAAGAATTACCACCTTACCTCTTAACTTTGAACTCGAATCCCCATATCCCAATCCCTTCAACTCAACAGTCACTGTCCCATTCAAGCTGAACCAACCCTCCACGGTGAGGTTCACAGTGCGGAATATTCTCGGAAGGATAATACTGGAGGGGAAACAGCAGGGTCTTGAAGGGCACAATCGTTTGCAGATACTGCAAGGTGCTGAGATTATTCCAGCTACCGGAATCTATACATTTGAAATTGAAGCAGGCGATACCAGACAAATTGTGAGGGCTGTCCATGTTAAATAATTCCAATCCGCACGTGCGCTACAGCCACCTGAACAGGAAAAGCATTCTATTTCCAATACTCATTGCCATGATGGGGTTGTTGCTGTTCAGTTTACCTGCAACAGCGCAGGACAGCCTGAATATCTCAAAAGTGGGTACGCTCTATGACTTCTGGAGTGAAACAGGGAATGCTCATATCATAGGGGATTACATTTTTGCACATAATTCTCCACGCAATCGTATTCTCCAACTGGAAAACAATCAGCTCGTTGAAGTTGAATGTGATCCCGATGCGCCATTCCCAAGCTTTACCTTTCACGATTCACTCGGTCTTTATGATAACCATATTTACAATTTTGCTGATCCGCCACATCCGTTTCAATTGGGCGAAATCGAATTGGAATACCACGCGTATTATATTCAATCACCTACTATATTCGTGAGAGGAAACTACCTGTATAATTTTTTCAAGGAAAGATATCCCAGTGAAAATGTACTTGTTGATATATATGATATAGAGAACCTGAATAACCCAACCCACATTACACGGTATATTTTTGAAGAGGTGCTGTATCATCTCGACAATTGCATGTTTGGGAATAATTACTTGATCCTTAACCACACCTACATCTATGATTTTACTGATCCTGTGAATCCTGAATTTGTTTGCAGATTGCAAGACCTGAATCCCCCACATCATCCAATATTTCCATTGGCGAATGGCGATTATCTTTACTGGCGTGAATCGTACCCTGGGCACTACATGAGTATCGTTGTCGCTGATGCATCCGATCCAAATAATATTGAAATTCTTACAGAAATTGAACCACCACCTCCTGGCGATTGGGACAACTATATTTATTGGGCTGATTATACTGAAAATATCCATTTCTTCGAGAATGGGATAACATGGTTCGGTGATGTTGTAGTCGATTTCACTAATCCGCTTGCGCCTGTTGTTGTTGGTGAATTGGACTTAGAAAATGGAAAAAGAAAATACTCTGATGACTACATAGTAACACATGATGAAGCTCTTACACTCTACTCAACGGATAACCTGATGAATCCTGAGTTTCTATCCTCGTTCAATAATCATGATGAAATGAAGGATATGGCACTGGTTGGAAAGCATGCGGTACTCAGTTGTAAAACAGGGATACGGATTGTCAGTATTCAAAACCCATATCAGCCCGAAGAAGTTGCTCGTCTCCCTCTACAAAACCTCTCTAGAGGAGGAATGACCGTGGATGGTAACCTTGCTTATGTGGCGCGAACCCACTGGGAGGCTGATTTCTTGCCAGAAATTGTACTGATTGATATCACCAACCTGAACTCACCTTTTATAGACAGTTCAATCCCTTTGGCACCTTCTGCGGATGGTGGTATAGTTGCGAGTGAACTATTTATTGATGAGGGGTATTTGTATGGAAGTGCAAGACATGCACGTGCATTTGCCGTAAATGTGGAGACTCCAGGCGATCCTGGTGAACCGAGCAGGTTTTACGATTGCTATCATGGTTTCATCGTAGTTGGTGAATATGCTTATTCAATGACTGAAAGTGGAGAATTAACTCTCTATTCGAACCATCCTCCTGATGAGCCTGAATTTATATCATTGATAGATACCACTGAGAATAGACATTACATAAACCTTGAGAGGGAGGAAAACCTGCTCTATATCAACTATTTTTCTCATCCTTTCAATTCGATGGCAGTAATGGTGTATGATATTAGTATACCCGACAATCCCGTTCAATCAGGAAGAATTATCCAGCATGAATTTGCGGTAGATCGTTGGAATGTTGAGGATCAGCATGTGTACGGTGAGGATCGTGAGTACGACAGATTTACAATCTGGGATGTTGAAAACCTTGACTCTGTCAGAATTTCGGGTTTCTATCCACTGAAAACAACGTACATAGATTCAGATGTTCGAGGTCAATATGCTTTCGTTATTGAACAGCAGAGCTTTGAAATCTATAATATTTCGCAAGCGTTGGGTGTTCAAGAAGAGGATCTGATTCAACCTCTTCCTATAGCATTTGAAGTTCACTCCCCTTATCCCAATCCGTTCAACTCAACAGTCACTGTTCCTTTCACCCTGAATCAACCCCTCATCGTGAGCTATACCGTGCGGAATATACTAGGGCAACTTGTGCTCGAGGGCAAACGTCACGCACAGGCGGGTGAACATCAATTTCATCTTTCACTGCCCGCGGAAATACGTGCTTCCTCGGGGATGTATACCATTGAAGTTGAAGCGGGGGGATTGCAGCAAACTCGACGTGCTGTTTTTGTGAAGTGAGATTTGGTTTCACTTAACATAACCGTGTCCCCAGCCTTGAATAGAGCAGTTGTGAAAATCAATACCCTCTTGGATGCCAGCTAACAACATGCTGGCATGACGCCGAGTTGAATAGCCACTTCGGGGAGTGGCGCTCCAAAACCGGATTGCTTCACATACGTTCGCAATGACAATTCAGCTCGTCGTGTCCACAACTTTGCCTTTAATGCGGTTGATCTCATCGCGTACCTGAGCAGCCCGTTCAAAATCGAGTGAATCCGCGGCACGGAACATCTGCTCTTCCAGACGGCTTATCAACTCCTCTTTCGCGCTTTCAGAAAGATCGGTTATTTCCATAGCTGGAAGTTTAAACTCCGATAGCTGTTTCCCACGTCCCGCTTGGGTCGAAGCAAGTATCTCCTCCACAGTTTTCATGATGGTTTTTGGTTCGATACCGTGCGCTTCGTTGTATTCGATCTGGATTTTACGGCGACGTTCGGTTTCGTCGATTACTTTCTTCATGCTCTTGGTAACATTGTCGGCATAAAAAATCACTCGTCCCGCCGCATTACGAGCCGCTCGTCCCGAAGTCTGCATCAGGCTGGTCTCACTACGCAGGAAACCCTCCTTGTCGGCGTCAAGGATTGCAACCAGGCTCACTTCCGGCAAATCCAACCCTTCACGCAGGAGGTTAATCCCAACCAGAACATCAAAATGACCAAGCCGTAAATCTCGTAATATCTCAACCCGCTCCAACGAACTGATCTCACTGTGTAAATAACGGACACGGATATCCAGTTTACGCAGATAATCAGTGAGATTCTCGGACATACGTTTTGTAAGTGTTGTCACCAGTACTCTTTCGTTCCTCTCAGCCTGCCCCCTGATCTCCTCAAGCAGGTCGTCAACCTGACCCTTTGTGGGGCGAATTTCAATCTTTGGGTCGAGTAATCCAGTGGGACGGATGATCTGCTCCACGACCACTCCGCCAGTTCGTTCCAGCTCATAGTTTGAAGGGGTGGCACTCACGAACAAGAGTTTTTTCGCACGCTGCTCCCATTCATGAAATTTCAAGGGACGGTTGTCCAGCGCAGAAGGGAGACGGAAGCCATAGTCAACAAGTGTTTCCTTTCGGGCACGATCTCCCTTGTACATCCCGCCGATCTGGGGGACAGTTACATGGGATTCATCAATGACGATCAGGAAATCTCCCTTGAAATAATCGAACAGGGTATGTGGCGGTTCCCCGGGAGCATTGCCACTGAAATGACGACTGTAATTTTCAATACCGTTGCAGAAACCAACCTCTTCCAGCATTTCCAGGTCAAAATTGGTGCGCTGCTGTAGACGTTGATGTTCGAGGAGCTTGTTCTGTTTGCCCAGTTCTTCGAGACGTTCTCCCAGCTCAACTTTTATGGTTTCAAGTGCTTTTGCAGTACGTTCCGGTGTTGAAACAAAATGGCTTGCAGGATAAATTGCTGCGCCCTTCAGCACCGCTTTAACCTCCAGGGTGACAGGATGGAGACGAGTAATTTTCTCGATCTCATCGCCCCACATCTCAATCCGCAGGATATCATCATCGTACGCAGGTTGAATTTCGAGTGTATCACCCCGTACCCTGAAAGTGCCGCGATTCAGGTCTGTATTGGTACGGTCGTATTGAATGTCCACCAGGCGACGGATGATATCCTCACGTGCGATCACCTGACCGGGTTCAAGATAGACGTAGAGATATTTGTAATCATCGGGGCTGCCGAGACCATATATGGAAGAGACCGAAGAGACAACCACGACATCATCGCGCTCCAGGATGGATGCGGTTGCGCGTAAACGGAGCTTGTCGATCTGCTCATTTACCGAGGTTTCCTTTTCAACATAGGTATCTGTCGAGGGGACATACGCTTCCGGTTGATAATAGTCATAATAGCTGATAAAAAATTCGACGGCGTTATTGGGGAAAAACTGTCGAAATTCACCGAATAATTGTGCAGCAAGTGTTTTATTGTGACTCATGATAAGGGTCGGTAAGCCCAATTGCTGGATAACATTTGCCACGGTATACGTTTTCCCTGAACCTGTAATTCCGAGGAGAACCTGTGAGTCAGATCCCTCTTTGAAAGCGCGAACCAGGTCTTTTATTGCCTGCTCCTGATCGCCTCGTGGTTCATAGTTGCTGACCAGCTCAAATTCAGCTCTTCGTTTAATGATATCCATTCGTTGTGATCCTGTTTGCTCGTTCATCCAAGACTTATGACGCTGGTGGATCAACTCACCTGGAATGACAGATTGGCCCTGGATTTATCCAGGGTTTAATAGACCAGTACTAGAGTTATTAAACATTGGACAAGTCCAATGCCAACAGTCAAAGCATTTGAATCGATCCATCAGGATTATATGAAATTATGTTCAGTATGGAAAGTGATAGCTATGGGCGAACGAGGATATCAGGAGAGACTGAAATAAAAAATCCTGAAGCGGAGTTGACCGCCTCAAGATTGGTATAAAGACAAGCATTTTTAACTACCAGGTTTTTCCTTTACGGTCTGAAACACGTAAAACATCTCACGTGCGATTTGACGGCAGCGTTCATCATATTTTTTAGTTTCCTGATCTGTATTGTCGAATGCTTTGGGGTCATCAAACGGCAGCGCAATTCGTTCATCACACCCAAAGACAACGGGACAAGCCTCATCGGCATCACTGCAGGTCATGATCGCGCAGAAATCCTTCTGAGGGTTAAACTGGTCATCTAATTTTTTTGAAAAACAAGTAACTGGAGATGTTTTTTCGCTGAAGTACACCAGGTAGCGTGGGTTGTTGTCGGGTTCTGAAACTTCGATTTTAAATCCTGCACGTTTGATTGCAGCAACAGCACGAGGATTAAACGCTGTTGCTTCAGTGCCTGCAGAATAACAAGAGATGTTAACAATACCACAATAGTCGGCAGCAACCTTCGCCCAGATTTGCGCCAACTGACTACGTCGGGAGTTGTGAGTGCAGATGAAAGTCAGTTGAATAGGCTGGTTATTCTCTGATTTCGAGGTGACATAATCTGCAAGTTCTTCCAAAGCAGATTTTCTTTTAACTGGAATAAGATTTTGTTCTGATTCCACCGTATTTATGAAGTTGTTGATTTCAGGATAAACAGTCACGTTCTAACCTCCCAGAGTAGAAAAAGCAGTCAAGTGAAAAGTGATTAATGAGCCTGGCAAAGAATTAATTTTTATGTTCCTCATAATCAACCTCAGGTTTATTAAAATTCATTCTAACTGACTGTTGTTTGATGATTATTAGGTAGCCAAATTAATCATCAGTATTTTTTCACACAAGAGACCGTAATTTTTTGTTGATTGCCGTCACACCAGGGAGGAATTATAGAATTGTATCTTGCGGTTAATTCTCTCGAGCAGCATATAAAAAATTATTATTTTTCAGGGAGATACTTGACTATTCGAGGGTTTGCTAATAATTTACTCTATTCGATTCAAGTTGGATCAATTTTGGTTCTTCAGTACAGCCCCGATGATATTAAGCTAAACTGGGACGGTTACCGTGAATAATTTTCATCGATTTACCCCTCTAACCCCTGATGGGGAATATTCTGACCAAGACCTTCATTTGCCCTTATTCAGCCTATTTAGATTTATGTTTCCATAATTTTCGCGATAATAGTGCATTGTAAATGCATGTTCTATACTTTGATCGCATTTAATTTAGCTACGTTTACCTGCAATACAATGAATAAGGAGGGTTTATAGACCTTTAACACAAAATGAGAGGTAGTCATGGAGAGTGATCTACAGGCATAGATTCGCATGAATACCTTTCAAGTGGGAAGCACTCATTAATCACAACTGAACGACCATACCTCAAGATGCAGGAATTTAGAGGTATGTAATTAAGGACACAAAGATTTTGACAACTAAAGGAGATTCTCTAATGAGAGTTGCTTCAATTTTACTCCTTCTTGCCTTCGTTGTAACGGCTGCCTTTGCGGTAGATAATACTACCCTGAAGGATTCGCGTTACGATGAACACAAGCAGGCGATACATTCCTACAAACTTGGGAATCAGTTGACTGAACGTCAGCATGAAATTCTCACTGTTGCAGGTGTCATTGGTGGAAGCCGTAATGAGCTTGACCGCATGGGCGGCCCAGATGAATACGGTTATTATTTCTTCGACAGCGATGAGGCAAATGGTCCTGCCTATGATTGGCTTGATATCACCGAAACCGGTGAAGCACTGGCCATTCCATTTGACGATGACTATACAGGTCCCTTCGCACTTGGATTTGATTTTGAGTTTTATGGCAACACATACGATCAGTTTTTCCTCGGCTCCAATGGTATGATCGGTTTTTCTGAAGATGCCATGTGGGACCTTGGCAACCAGCAGTTGCCGACAAACCGTGCACCAAACAACCTGAATGCCTGGTGGTGGCGTGATATGGATCCGGGTGCTGGTGAAAATGGTATGGCTTACATGGAAAACATGGGAGACTTTACCGTTATTCAGTTGGTCGACTGGGATCAATACCCCGGTGGTCCGGATCAAGAAAATATCAATGCAGAAATCCTGCTGTATGAATCTGGCGATATCGTGATTCAATACCACAGCATGACTCCCAACCTTAACCGGGACTTTGTTACCATCGGAATTGAAAATGCTGAAGGTACTGACGGTCTCGAATATTGCTACAACAATGCCGGTAATACACCCCAAGCTGAAACCGCAGTAGGCTTCACTATCAATGAAGGTGGATTCGGTGATCCGAATGCAAATGTTGATGGTTTTGTTACCGATGCTTGTTCTGGTGACCCTGTTGAAGGTGCTGAAGTTTGGTATTCCAACAACATGGCGATGACAGACGGTGAAGGTTACTATATGCTGGAAGGCGTATATAACCGTCACTATAATGTTGAAATCTTCGCAGATGGTTATCCTGACGTCGTGATGGGTGCAGACCTTGTCGAAGGCGATAATACAGTCGACTTCGAACTCGAACCCTTCTCAGAACTTGCTGTTGATCCCGAACAACTGACCTTTGATGTTGGTTGGCTTGCTTCCGATTCTGATATTATCACTTTGGCTAATCTCAGTGCTTGCGGAGCTGATGTTCCCTGGGACAGTGAGATTACCTATGTTGAGGATGAAGAAGTTACAGCGATGCGTCAATTTACGAACGCTTATCTCAGAAATCGTATTGTTGAGGCTGGAAACTTTGATCCAAATCTCCCAGCAACTACAGAAATTGCAGCATACCCAAACACTCCAACTACTCCCCAAGCGAGCGAACTTGATGATCCTTATTTCCTGATCATTCAAGATGGTAATGCGTGGGGCGCACCAGCTCATCAGACGATTCTCGATCAGCTTATGGTGCCTTATGACATGATTAACTCAGGACAGATGGCTAATCATGAGCTCGATGAATACACATGTATTATTTTTACAAGTGTACAGAGCCAGAACTTCCTGAATACTGTACAGAACAATGAAGAACGTTTCACAGAGTTCATGGAAGATGGTGGTTGGATTATCTTTGGTGGTTGTACACAGAATTACAACTGGAACCTCTGGGGCATGAGCAACACCTATGGTGGTGATGGCATTGGCGTCAACAATATGCCTGATCATCCTATCATGGAAGGTATGCCGGAAGAGTGGACAGGAAACTGGGACAGTCACGATTACATTAATAATGTTCCCGATGATGCAAATGTCATCACAGTAAGTGGCGTTGGTAACCCAACCTTGATCGAAACAGAATTTGGACGTGGTACACTTCTTCTCTCTACCATGACCTGGGAAATTGGTTGGAACCAGAACCCGATGTGGGGTAATGGTGATGTCCTCATTAATACCATTGCTTATGCAGTGCTCGAAGCTGGAAATGGTGGCTGGTTGACTATTGAACCTGCTGACGGCGTTCTTGCACCTGACGAACTGGTTGATATTGACATTATTGTCGATGCTTCAGCAGTTGAACTTCCTGGTGTCTACGAAGCTTCCATTGATTTTATCTATGATGGTGGTGATGAAGGTCCTACAATGGAAACAGTCTGGATCACAATGACAGTTGGCGATCCCGGCACATTGGAAGGTATTGTTTACGATTCAGATAGTGGCAATCCCATCATGGGTGCTGAAGTTGTTATCTGGGGCGACCTTGAAGAACCAGTAGCAGAGCTTGAAACAGATGAAAATGGTTACTATGTCTATCCGTTGGGAACTGGTGAATGGACTGTATGGTCGAATGCACCTGGTTACTATCCTTCAGATATGCTTACCGCCGACCTCATTGAAGGCGAAGTAACGGTACTGGATATTCCATTAGACCATGAAATTCCGCAAAACCTCGTCGTCGATCCTGAAATGTTGGACTTCGAAGTTCCCTGGCTCGGCAACGATGCGGATATTATCACACTCTCAAATATCGATGCTGGTCTTCCAGGTGACTGGTCTGCTACAGTGACCTATATCGAAGAAGAGATGGCTGCGGTTGGCAATAACCGTGCAGATAGAATTCAACGTACTGTTGATGCCTGGATCGAACGTTCCGGCGTTCTTGACCATGCGATTACAGTATATCCGAACGAAAATACCCGTAGCGGAAATGAACCACAAACCATTACTGATCCTTCAGTTATCGCGCGTACTGTTTACCGAGATGCAGGTCTTGGAAACAACGAACTCGATGACATGAATGTTCTGGTTTATGCAGCGACAGACCCAAATACACACGGTGTTGATGTTGTTGCAAAACTTGAAGGAACAGAGTTGTTTGAATCGGTTACGATCCTTGACGCTCGTAACGTCGTCGCTTCCCTCGAAGAACTGATGGAATTTGATGCGGTTCTTTCCTGGAGTGACTGGGGTTATGTTGATCCGACTGCAATCGGTAATGTGTTCGCAGATTATGTTGATGAAGGTTACGGTGTTGTTACCGCTATCTTCGAAACTGGTGATCTCAGGCTCGGTGGACGTTGGCAGGCAGAAGAGTATTTTGCTTTCCCTGTCTCCTGGGTAAACTGGGGACCACCAGAAACATTAGGTGAAGTGTTCGATCCCGGTCATCCGATTATGGATGGTGTTGAAACCTTTGATGGTGGTGAAGCTTCATTCCGTCAAGATACAAATCAGATTGTTGAAGGTGCCACACGTATTGCCGACTGGACAGATGGACGTTGCCTGGTTGCTACACGTGAAGACCTCGATGCTGGTTACACTGTCTCCCTCGGTATGTTCCCACCCTCAAGCGACGTCTACTTCAGTGGTTGGATTGCTGGTACGGACGGTGACTTGTTGATGGCAAATGCCCTCGCATTTGCAGGTGGCGGTGCTGGCTGGATCAGTCTCGAGCCGGACGGTGGACATATCGACATCGATGAAGTTGTTGATATCGACATAATGGTTGACGCAATTGATGTTGAACTGCCTGGTGTTTACGAAGCAGTTATTGATTTTAATGTATCTTATCCAGATACCCTTGATCCTGCTACAGTATGGGTTACACTTGTTGTCCGTGATCCAGGCACCCTCGAAGGTATTGTTTCTGATTCTGAAACTGGTGATCCAATTGCTGGTGCTGAAGTTGTAATTTGGGCACCCGACGCTGAAGAACCGATTGCTGAACTCGAAACAGATGAAGAAGGTCACTATATCTACCCATTGGGCGAAGGCTCATGGGATGTGTATGCTGACGCTCACGGTTATTATCCTTCAGGTCTTCTTGTTGCTGATCTGATTGAAGGTGAAGTAACCATCATGGATATTCCGTTGGATCATGAAATTCCGCAGAACCTCGAAGTAACTCCCGATCAACTGACTTTCACAGTTAACTGGGGTGAGCAGGATAGTGATGTTGTGACACTCAGCAACTATGACGGTGGTCTGGATGCTGAATGGGGTCATGAGGTTGTCTATCTTGAAGAAGAGATGGCGAACCTGGCAAATCGTGCAGACCTGCTGCAACGTCGTCAGGCGAACCTTGACAACATTGATCTGATTCAACCTTATGATATTACTGGTTCTTCACCGAATGCGCGTCAGCACAACAATGGTGAAGTCTGGCAGTCTGAGCTTGATGAAGGTCCGTACCTTGTTCTTCACACAACCAGCATTGGTCAATCACTGCAACGTGCGTTGAACGAACTCGAAGTTGAAAATGTAACCTATATGAACACCCAGGCATGGGCTGGTCTCGACTTTGAAGGCTACAACACCATCATGATCGCAATGGATGGTGGAGTCCCAAGTGTTGGTGACTGGAATGCAGTAACTGACTGGTGTCGTGCCGGTGGTACACTGATGCTCTTCGGTGGTACTGCATCGAATGAGCCTCACACAGCATTCGCAGAGTTCTGCCCGACAGATGGTCAAGTTGGTTGGTGGATCTCAGCTCCTCCACACGTAAATATTGTTGATCCAGGTAGCTCACTGATTGAAGGTCTTGAAGATGGCACCGCCTTCGCAGAACAAGGTGCAGGTTTTTATTCCATGCGCTTCCTGGAAGATGATTTGGAAATCGGCTCCATGAATGGTGATGGATTCCCGAACATCTTCGCAAAAGAAGTTGATGCGGGTAATTTCCTTTGCTTCACCAGTTCCGCGGCAGATGGATACTGGAGAAACCAGCAGGACTTTGATGTTTATCTGCAGGTTGTAACCAACTTCTTGAACTACAGTGGTGGTGGTTGGATAACAATTGATCCGGAAGATGGTTTCCTGGCGATTGATGAAGAAGTAGATATCGATGTTCTCGTAGATGCAGTTCCCGATTCATTGTTCGGTGGTGTTTACGAAGCATTTATCAATTTCAACGTCGATTATCCAGATACTCTTGAACCAGCAACAGTCTGGGTAACTTTTGAAGTAATCGGTGGACCGCCACGTCATCAGTGGATTCCATTACAGCCTAACTACTTCGAAATGATCTCGATGAATCTTAATCCAGAACGTTTCAACATCGCAGCCGAAGAGATGTTTGGACCACTGGGTGGACTCTACATCGCTTACCAGAACAACGGTGATGTTTTTGTGCCACCGGATGTGAACTCAATCGGTGATGTTGATTTCCATCAGGGATACCGTCTCTACACAGATGGTGAAGAAGATATCGTCCATGTATTGGGTGATCTCCTGGAAGGAAATGTTGAGTACTCCTTCACTGGCGGTACCTGGAAGTGGATCGGTTATCCGTACGACTTCGATGTACCAGTTGATGTCGCGCTTAGTGCAGTTGAAGATGAGGCGATGATTGTCCTGAATGACGAAGGTCACCTCTGGATTCCTGGTGTGCTTAACACCATGGGCACCATGACACCTGGCGAAGGCTACATGGCGTTCTTCTCTGAAGATGTTACCTTTGAATATGCTGGCATGGATGTACTGGCAGCACGTGGTGGTTCAAATGAGCAGGTCATGCCGACTCCAGTAGTCGAAAGTGCACCTGTCGCAACCGGTCTGCCTTATGCGGTTCTGGTTGAATTCAGTGAAGAAACACGTGCGTTGGAACCAGCAGTTGTCGAAATCTATGATGGCAACATCATGGTCGGCAAAGCCGTTGTCCAGGAAGACTATGAGATTACTCCAGTCATTACCTGGGAAGGTTCAGTTGACCACGGTCTGCAAGGCTTCAAAGCTGGCAACCCGATGTCTGTTGTCGTACGTGATGCCTCTGGCAACAAGCTTCCGATGAGTGGCACAGATATGCCAATGTTTGGCGAAGGTGCTTATGCTACAGTAAGCCTGGAACAGTCCATGCTTCCGACAGAATTTTCAGTTGCACAGGGTTATCCCAACCCGTTCAACCCATCTGTCACAGTACCATTTGCTCTTCCCAAAGCCGGCAAGGTTAGTTTTGAAGTTTATAACGTCCTTGGTCAGCAGGTATTCTCACAGGAACGTGCATTTGAAGCAGGTGTACATCGCTTCCTCTTCGACACCCAGACAAAGGGTCACGATCTGGTTAGTGGCGTATACTTCTTGAACGTACAATATCAGGGTCAGACCAGAACTCAGAAGCTGATGCTCCTGAAATAAGTCTGACACTGAAAGTGGTTTGCAGTAGTAGAGGCGTTTGCTGATACTACAGTGGACTTATAAAATGAGCGTAGAGCCGTATGGTTCTGCGCTCATTTGTTTTATGTTTCAGAGTGCTTCTTTGAGATGTTGTCAGTTGATGAATCGTTCTGCAATATCCGTAGATATTGCAGACGCAACATCTACGGATGTCGCGGAACACAGCTTCATTCTGCGTCATGCCAGCGTGGGATTAGCTGGCATCCAGGAAGATATTGATATTATTGGAGATAAAAAATAAAAATGTATGTAATTTTCCTGAATTATATGACGACAGCCCGAAAACATTTGTTGGCACTCACTCAAGAGGATCATCCATGTTAAAAACGAAACAAAACAATTGTTTTCGGAAGAATTCTTTAATATCCTGAAACGTATATCCGCAAGGATGGGGGGTGAATCATTTCAAACAACAAAACAAGGTATCAGACACAATGCGTATTCTCTATATTTTTCCCCACCCTGATGATGAATCGTTCGGTCCTGCAGGTGGTATCTGGCAGCAGAAACGGCAGGGTCATGAAGTTTTTCTGCTCACATTGACAAAAGGTGGAGCGACCAAGCAACGTTTCAAATTTAATTACTCCATTGAGGAGATGGGCGAGGTGCGGTATAAGGAAATGCTCGAAGTTGAGAAAACGTTGAACCTTAATGGTATGACCGTCCTGGATTTTCCAGATAGCGGCTTGAAGGAGATGGACCCGCGTGAACTGGAAGCCGCAATTCAACAGCATATTGAGGAAATCAGACCAGAAGTGGTAATAACTTACGCGGTACATGGTATCAGTGGTTTTCACGATCACCTGGTCAGTCATGCGGTTGTAAAACGAGTATACCTCGAGATGAAAGAGAATGGAGCAAACCACCTGAAGCGTCTCGCTCTCCTGACAATACCAGAAGATGGAGCAGACAAAAACCCTGCGTTCAAGATGAATCCATCGAAGGACGAGGAGATTGACTGTACCTTGAACTTAACAGACGAAGATGTTGCAAAGTTCGAGGCGGCTCTCAATTGTTATAAAACCTATCAGGAAGTGATTCAAAAAACGAATGTAGTGGAACTCGTAGGTACCAGGGTTTATTACGAATTTTTCCAGGAAGACTTCGATCCGAAGGTTGACGATATAACTGCTGCATTATAGTGTCTGTTCGGAATTGGTTTGAGAATCGGAATTTTATCGCGTCATTCCAGCAGGATTTTAGCTGGAATCCAGAAGGCTGTTGAACAAGTCAAACGTTTTGCTGAAAGTAGTCGAAAACAAAGCAGGGGGTGGTATGGCTGAGCTGAAATCACATTTCCGTGGAGCGCTGTTGGGAGCAATGGCAGGTGATGTGCTTGGATTTGCATTTGAAGGCGCTCCACCTGATGAATCAAGGAGTGTAGAATCTGCATTACTCGCTGTAGATGGACAGTATAGCGACGATACCCAGATGACCATTGCTCTCGCAGAAACTCTGCTTGAAGAGGGAATAGATTTCGATCAGGACACCCTCGCTCGTTCCTTCAGTGCGAGTTTTGAACCCTGGCGTGGGTATGGCGCGACCGCCAGCAAAATCCTGCTGGTAACAAGGTCTGGCATGAACTGGGAGGACGCTGTTCAGCAGTATGGGCACATGGGTGGATCGTATGCGAATGGTGCAGCCATGCGTGTCAGTCCAGTAGCACTTGCCTGTTATAAGGAGGCAGATCGAATTGCGGATACTGCGGAACGTCAGGCAGCGGTTTCAGGGCATACAAATCCTGTCGGGGTGTATGGCGCACAACTTCAGGCGTACATGGTTCATTATGCTCTCACGGCAGGTGTGAATGGCGAAGTGTTGGATATACCTGGTTTTCTTGATCAACGTTTTCACAACAATGAAATCCCCAATGTGTTCTATGAGAAAATGAATCTTCTGCAACAGATGTCCGGTTCAGAGGATGCGATTGATGTTTATCAGATTATAGGGGCTGGTTTGATGGCGCACGAGGCGGTTTGTGCTGCCGGCTGGTGTGTGATGCACGGTAAGGGCGATCCGGTGCAAACAATGAATGCAGCTCTGCGTCTCGGAGGTGATTGTGATACAATCGGCTCCATGGCAATGGCGATAACGGGGGCATATTCTGGAGAATCGGCATTTCCACAAGATTTGTGCGATAAGCTGGAAAACGAAGGCAAAGGCAGAGATTATATTTTGAAACTCGCCTCAGACCTGTTCGACAAGGTAAAATAACCTGATTGCAACGAGCTTAACAGTTTGTCTCAGAACACTGTTTCCGCCCGCAACATTCCAGCTTACACCACAATTGCAATAAAAACGCGAATCCTTGCTATGGGATTCGCGTCTGTATTTATCACTAAAAAATAAATATTATTGAATCTGGAACCTGATAACCTGTTGCATACGTACAGCAACTTTTTTGTCTCGCTGGATTCCCGGTGAAAACTTCATCGCCTGGATCGCTTTAACACCAGCAGGACCAAAGCCAACTCCTACGGGTTTCTCCTGGAAAACCTCAACATCAGTTGCTTTTCCATCTGCACCAACAACAAAACGTATAATCGCAACACCACTGATTTTAGCTGTTCTCGCCATCTCAGGATAGAGGTTATTCTTATTCAGGTAATCCATCAATGCCTTTTCACCACCAATCAATTTGGGTTGTACTTCAACAGCGAAGAAGTCAACCACTTCATCTTCTGCTGGTGGAGGTGGTGGCGGAGGTTCGGCTGACCAGTCAATGTCATCCAGATCCTGAAACGCCATATCATCCTCGATGTCCACTTCCGGGTCTTCGACCGGGATCGTTGGACGTGCCGGTGGAGGAGGACGTTTTACCTGTTTGGTAATCGGTATTTCTTCTGTTTCGAGGACTGTTTCCGGTGCAGATTGGACTACCACATCCGATTCAATCTTTTTCGACAACACAAAGGTCATTGAAATAATAAACAGTGATAGTGCCATTCCCAGTTGGAGCAGGGTTGGATAGAGTCTACGAATTTCAGCTTCTGGTGTTTTTATCGTATACATACTTTTCCTCCCCCGTTATTTGAACCGTGTGGCGTAGTTCACACGAAGGGTGTAGGCATCTCGCATTTTCTCCTGAACATCGTTCACTTTGCCCATCTCAACATCTTTATCGATTTTAAGACTGACAATGAGACGTCTGTTTCCGGCGAATTTTTCAGCAAGCATCGGCTCTACATCTTCCAGACCGATTAATTTATCATCAATGGAAAGGCGTCCCAATTTATCCATCCAGAGGTACGCTACATTCCTTTTTGATTCCAATTTTTCTGTGGTGGCTGCAGCGGGAACCTGGATCGGAAGCCCACGAAACTCCTTAAATACAGTTACCACCATAAAAAAGATCAGAAGCATGAAGATGATATCCGGCAGAGAAGCGGTCGGGATATCGGAGCTTGCTGCAGTTTTCTTTGTAAATTGCACAGTCGAACTCCCGCCTATTTGTCCGGTTCTGCGATAGAGATTTTTGTTGCCCCGGCACGTTTACATTCATCCAATACACGAATGTAAGCGTTGTACGGGGTCTCGCGTTGTGTCTTGATGGACACGATCAGTTTCGGTTTACCATCCGAATCAAGCCCTCGTGATTGCAGCTTGGTGCGAATGTTATCGCGAATCTGAGCGACCTCAACAATCTCATCATCGATCAACACATCACCCTGTGCGTTGATAAGCACATTGGAGATGTTCTCTGGATTCACCTTAAATTCACCACCACGATCGGGTAATTGCATCGGAATGCCCTTATCCATATCAATCGTCGTGGTTACAAGGAAGAAGATCAGGAGCATGAAGACGATGTCCGGCAGGGAAGCTGTCGGGATCTCGGGATCTTCTTTTTTCTTTTTAATCATGGTTGCTCCTCCACGTGGGAGAACCCACAGGGGGATTAGCCCCTCAACAGGGGATTCGTCATTATCGTTTGTGGTTATAAAACTCAGGCGTTGCCTTTTTTCTCTTCGTATTCAACGAGAGAGTCCACAAACTCCAAAGATGCTTCCTGCATGTCCGCAACGATCTTATCGATTCTGGAAACGAAGAAGTTGTTGAATGCCTGAATGATCATCGCTACGATCAGTCCGAACACCGTTGTCAACAACGCCTGGGAGATACCACCCGCAACGATGGATGGTGAAATGTCGTTCGCTGCTGCAATCGCATCAAACGCGCCAATCATACCCCAAACAGTTCCGGTAAATCCAAGCATCGGAGCAATCGCGATGGCTGTAGACAACCAGACAAGGTTCTTTTCCAAAAATGCCAGCTCAACCTGACCAGCGTTCATGATACCCTTTTCAACCTGATCAACTCCGCGTCCAAGACGAAGCAATCCAGCTCCAAACACAGACGCTACAGGACCACGAGTTCGTGAACAGATTTCCAGAGCCTTTTCTGGACCTTCTTCGTTGAGGGCCTTATTGACCTTCACGACAAATTGCTTGGTGTTGATCGAAGCAAGTGAGAGGGAAATAAATCGTTCAATAACAAATGCCAATCCGAAGGCGAGAACCGCCAGAATCGGCCACATGAACGCTCCGCCTTGTATGAAATAGTGAACCATCCGCCTGACCTCCTAATCGCTGCTATCAAAATTGCGATAAAACAGCTTTCCTCTGGGCTAAAATTATTGTTTGTAAAATTTCGACTATTGTACCAAATTCGCTTGTACTGAGTCAACCTCTCTCGTCTTCCGAAGGGGTTAAAGCAAGTTCTCGAGCGTGATTGAATTCTGCCATTGCCGATTCGATAAAGTTATCAGAATAGATCAGTATTTGCCAGAGATATTCACGTCCATTATAAATCCGTTGAGCCATCTCAGCCTTGATCTGATTGGTTAGATATTCTCTGTCCTGCTTCCAACCCTCTTCGTCAAATTCAACCTCATTTTCAGAGGCAAATTCGAAAAAGTCAGCCAACATCTCCTCAGAAGGTTTCCAGTTATCACGATACTCTTCAAAGGGAATTCCAATATCCAGAAGCTCATCAGCTTTCTCACGTGACCAATCAATCAACGACCTGGTTTGAAAGAGCTTTGACGCAAAATCACTCATCGGCTCACGTTTGAGCAGCACATCAGGAGTAATGCCATTGTTAGCGTACACCACCCTGCCAGTACGTGTGTAGTATTTCTCCCAGGTCGTGTCGATTTCCGCACGTTCCGCTTCATTCAAGTGTATCGACTCCACGAGGTACTCACCGATACCATCATCATAAGAGCGTTGAATGCAACGTCCTGAAGGTGTAAACCAACGAGCTGTTGTAATCCGTACCACACTGCCATCATGCAGTTTGAATTGAGATTGGACTAAACCCTTCCCAAATGTGGGTTCTCCCACAATAATGCCACGATCATGGTCTTGAATAGCACCAGCGACAATCTCACTAGCCGATGCACTCCCACTGTTCACAAGAACAACAAGCGGAATATTCGGGTCTAATTGTTTGCTGGATGTAAAGCGAACCTCATTGCTCTGTTTTATTCTCCCCTCGGTGGTAATAATAACTTTTCCCGCTTCGAGGAATCGGTCGACAATCGCATCTGCCTGTTGCAGGTAGCCTCCAGAATTGCCTCGCAGGTCGAGAATCAGTTGTTTCATCCCCTGCTTTTGCAACTTCCGAAAAGCATCATCAAATTCCTCCTCAGTTACTGCGGTAAACTGATTAATAAGAATATAGCCCGTGAGACCATCTTTTAGAAGAAACGCTGATTCAATAGAGTGGATTGGTATCGCGCCGCGAGTCAGTGTTAATTCAAAATTTGAATCTGTGCTACGTCTTTGAATGGACAGATCAACCTTCGTGCCTTCCTTGCCACGTAACTTGGTAAAGACCTCATCGTAAGTGATTCCAAAGGTACTGATGCTGTCAATTTTGGTGATAATATCACCCGCACGTAGCCCCATCCGGTCTGCAGGAGTGCCGGGAATCGGACTTACAACTGTCAGCAAATCATCACGAATATCAAATTGAATCCCAATACCTGAAAATTCACCAGCAAAACGTTCTGCGATACGAGTTTGATCCTGTCGAGGGATATAAACAGAATGAGGATCGAGCTTACGTAACATACCGTCAATCGAACCATCCATCAGCTCACTGATCTTTGGCTCGTCAACGTATGAAGCGTTTACCAACCCCATAACTTCAGTAACTTTAGAAGGACGAATGCTGAAGTTGCTGCTTCCCGGTACCCTGAATCCGTTGGAAGTTTTCGCTCCCAACCAGAAGGCACCCATCAACATGAGGAGGAAAAGAATAATGTTTACCGGATGCGCGCGCATGTTCCAGTTCTTGTCGTCCGGTTGGTTTTTTCTATTGAACAATAATTTTCTCCTGCTTTGATAGTATCCACGGCTTCTTGGGGACAACGAGTACAATCTTACAATGTATGATTGGAGTTCTTTAGTTCCAATAATTGTTGCACTTAAGTATCGAGCATATCATCTATTGATACTTTGTGGAAACCGCTTCTGTTTCATTTTCACATTCGCTCCCAAAAGTTGCCAATCTCGTCATTCCAGCGTGGTTTAAGCTGGAATCCATGAAGTTTATGCTTAACTAAGGTTTGACCTCGGTTCGGTTCTCACCCGAATTAATGCCAGCCTCGATGGTCTGTGACAACCTTAAAAGTGAGCACTTTGAACTAAACTATATATCTCTTATATTCGCCAAGGTGATCCACAAGTCGAGTGAAAAACAGGTAGCTTTATAAAGAGGTATTCTGCAATTTGTCTCAATAAAATCTCTTCGCGAACGCTGCTACTAATGATTGATCGACTTGGCATTACCTGGCTTCACAACTCTAAAATTGATTTCAAATAGAATTACATCTCCGACCTCTAACAGCTAAGGGACTAGCCTATGCTTACGAGGCGGTGAGCCATGGCTCCGAGGGTTACGTGGGAAACTGCGCAGCCTCCCGTGTTTGGAAAGGAGATGAATGTGATACGTTATACGAGCCCGGATAACCACATTCGAGAAGTTCATTCACCCGCTCTGTTTGAACAACCGACAACCCTGCGTGTTTCAGTCACCGACAGGTGTAACTTTCGCTGTAAGTATTGTTTGCCAGACGAGTTACATCACAAAGTAGGGCGGAATAAACTCCCCTCTTTAGACCAGCTTTTTACGGTTGTTAAATGGCTGACAGAACTCTACCCTATAACAAAAATTAAACTCACAGGTGGTGAACCACTCGTCAGACGTGGGTTGGATACATTTATCCGTAAACTTGCCAAACTTCCCTCCTCACCAGAACTATCCATGACCACCAATGGTTCTCTACTGTTGCGATACGCAACAGTTGTGAAGAGCGCTGGTCTCTCTCGCGTGAATGTTTCATTGGACTCTTTGAATCCCGGTCGATTCCGTGATTTAACACATGGTGGCAACCTGCAGGCGACACTGGAGGGTATTGACGCTGCGGTGCGAAATGGTCTTACCCCTCTGAAGTTGAATACCGTTATTTTCAAATCCACCTGGCTGGATGAATTGCCATTACTTATTAAATATGCTCAGGAGAATGATTTCGAGCTGCGCCTTATTGAACTGATGAGAACCGGAACAACTGATGAGTGGATCGAACGTGAATTTATTTCTGCTGGGATTATCAAAGAATGGTTGTTGGCGAATGGTGAATTATGCGAAGAGGAGTTGAATCCCGTTTCACCAGCGAGAAAAATAAAAGTAAACTGGAATGGTAAACCCTTAAATTTAGGATTTATTACCCCGTTATCGCATCCCTTTTGCTCAACCTGCATCAGGATTCGTCTCGAAGCTATGGGGAATGTACGTCGTTGTCTGATGGATGAGTTTACCTATCCACTACTTACCTCGTTGGAGAGTAAAGAGAGTGAAGTTGTTCACCAGGAATTTGTTGACTATATGTCGATGAAAACGATACCGCAGAGTATGCAGACAAATTCAAATATGAAAGCTGTAGGGGGTTGAGGTGGCAAACAGCATTACTCACCTTGATGAGCATGGAAAAATAAGGATGGTGGATGTTTCGGAGAAGCAGGAAACCGCACGTACCGCAATGGCAAAAGGCTTCCTGGTTACTGGACATGAGATAATAAAAAAAATTAAAGCTGGCGAAACACCAAAAGGTAATATCATTGAAGTTGCGAGAATCGCTGGCATACAAGCAGCAAAAAAAACATCCGAATTAATTCCGCTCTGTCATCCATTGCAGATAAGCTATATCCAGGTGAATATCGAGATAATGGAGGATCGTCTCCAGATCGACTCTGAAGTGAGGCTTACAGGGCGAACTGGCGTTGAAATGGAGGCACTTACGGCGGTTTCAGTCGCAGCACTCACCTTGTATGATATGTTGAAAGCCCTCTCCATAGACATGAGGATTGAAGACATTGAACTGCTGAAAAAAACCGGTGGAAAATCGGGTGATTATAGACGGTAGAAATGGACATCGGCTGAGTATCCAAACAATATATTTAACGCAGCAATTTTAATATGCGACAATAAATCCAAGAATTAGTATAAAACAAGAAATGGACGAGCAACTGATGACAGCTGAAGGCAGAGTTCTTAATACCTGTATCTCTTCAAAAAAAGGAACACCAAAACACACAGTTCCAGTCATAACACTTATTGAAAAACATGGTGTTGAACACGATGCCCACGCTGGTTCGGGGCACCGTCAAGTGAGTTTGTTAAACGAAGAAGATATTCAGAAAATGCGAGACGCCGGACTCAACTTGAAGCCAGGTGCTTTCGGCGAGAATATTGTTGTTGTGGGCATTGATCTGAATCAACTGGGTATCGGGACTCGTCTTCGAATCGGGAAAGCTGTTCTGGTCTTAACACAAATCGGTAAAGTTTGTCATAATCGTTGCGCTATATACCATAAGGCGGGAGACTGCATCATGCCACGTGCTGGTGTCTTTGCCGAGGTAAAACAAGGTGGTGAAATTAAACCGGATATGCGCATCGAAATAACACATCAGGTGCCGCGTCAAACGATACAGGCAGGGGTTCTCACCGCATCAGACCGTTGTGCCAGAAATGAAACGATCGATACATCCGGACCAGAAGTTGCAGCCATCCTGGAGAATTTGCTTGGTGCTCATGTTGCCTGGAGTGGTGTGGTTCCTGACAACATCGACCAAATCAGTGAACGACTGAAAAAACTTACAGACCGTAATTATGACCTTATCGTAACAACTGGCGGAACTGGCTGCGGTCCACGAGATATCACTCCGGAAGCAACACAGAAAGTCATCGAACGTGAGGTTCCTGGGTTGGCCGAGCACATGAGACGACTCTCACTTGAGGTCACACCAAACTCACTCCTGCAACGTGGAGTGTGCGGAATACGTCAGCGAACCCTGATCGTTAATCTTCCAGGTAGTCGCAAAGCAGCCTCAGAAAATTTACGGGGGATTATTGGCGTACTCCCGCACGCGATTCGTCATATACGTGGCGATACGAGCCATCCCGAGATCGACTTGAACCGCCACAAAGTGAGAAAATGAACGGCAGGGCATTTGCTGGCATCTTAAGCAATACCCTTGTCGTTGCGTCATTGCGCGAGAGCGTAGCGACAAAGCAATCTATGTGTTTTGTGGAAGTGATTGCTTCACTACTGAATCAACTCAGATGTTTTAATAACTGGCTTTGGACTTGTCCAAAGTCTAATAATTCCAGTCGTCCTCTATTAAACATTGGATAAATCCAATGCCAACCCCAAGTCCAATAGAATAGAAAGTCTGCATTCACAATGACAAAGACGCTACCGAATTCAGTCGCGACTACTTCACCAGGACAACCTGTTTTGTGCCAGTCTGCATACCATTGCTGGATGCCTGCAGGAAATACATTCCGCTGGTCGCCTCTTCGAGAGGTAACGCCATCCGATGGCTCCCAGTTGCCAAACCGTCATAATGCCAACTCGACACCTCTTCACCCAACAGATTGAACATGGATATACGGACATCGCCTCTCGTTGGTAGCTGAAGTTTGACGCTCAGCACTGAATTAAATGGATTGGGATAAACATCCTGCAATAGGAACGCCAGAGGCAGTTCGTGTGTAGGATCATCAACACTGGTTTCAAAACCCCAGTGCCACGTCTTGAACTCCCAGTTGGTGTGCAGTTGCCACTGGTCGCTATAATGCGGACTGCGTTGACCATTCACGTCGACGAAATTACTCTGCCCGGGAGGACAGATACTGGAAGCGTTGTCCGTTTCAAATTCTATCGCTTGCTGCCAGGTACCGTGCGAATTGATTGCTTGGGGAACACCCATCAGATTGTTAAAGTCGAATGTCTCAAGGTTTGCAGATACATAATTGTCGATGTTGGTTACATGATTTCCGCCGATCCAGGGAACATTGTCGCCATTATTCCACCAGGACACTGGTTTGTTATTCCAATTGACAAAGTATTCCTGTGTTTCGCCAGAAGCCTGTGGCAGTTCTTCGAAGGGAAGAATACCAACCCATTCTTCGCTGCCATCACCGTTGTGGGGCAGACGTGGGTCGATTCCATCTTCACGATTTTGATACTGCCCAGTGTGCCAGTAGTGAACCTCATTCTCGTCAGCGTAGAAAAAATTGAAAGAAACAGGGTTGTCGGCGAGTGCTTCCGCAAATTGTTCAGCGTTTTCAGCTCGCCAGATTCTTTGGAACACGCTGAGAAATTCCAGTTCTGCGAACCATGATGCAGTCTTAATGGTGAAAGCCTGGTTGTTTTCCAAGTCTTCCTGAACCACCGGACCATGAACTGAACGATACACAGTAAAATCAACCGTTCCCTGCCCGGCGACATCAATCTCATGCTCTGTTGTCTCGAAATCGACCCATTCGTCATTGTAAAAGTACTGGCTCATATCA
The DNA here is from genome assembly GCA_019912845.1 of bacterium. GTDB lineage: Bacteria > Electryoneota > Electryoneia > Electryoneales > Electryoneaceae > JAIOHU01. Next base: position 67,974 of record JAIOHU010000287.1, on the reverse strand, counting down.
TTGTTCTGCAGGGTTTCGATGTAAATATCAGAATTGTCGCTAATGCCACTGGTCATTGTCCACGCACAGTTTTCATTCCTGCCGATGATGATTCCTGGTACGCCGGGTATAGTCATACCAGCGACATGAAACTCATCACAGGTCAGTTCAACCTCCGCGACTGTATTAAATGTGTTCTGTTGTGGAGCACCCATTTGCGGGCAACCTAGCAGCATACTGTTTCCACTGGGAGGGGTAGAAGGTGGCATTAACACACTGAAGCTGCCGAATTTATTCGGGATACCCAGGTCTCGCCTGATTTGCTTTACCAGATCAATCCGTTCGGTAAGCTCACTGCCATTGCGTGGATCAACCTCTATTCCGCAATACGTCCACTCGCCATCGGTGGCTTCTTCATCGCCAACGATGGTTGTCGGTGCTGCTGGATCATTTATAGGTCGGTTCTGGTCAAACCAGACATCACCATTATTCTGAAACTCAGCTAGACGAGTAAGTTCTTCACCGCCAAAGACACCGAAATTACGTACCATATAAACAATGACCGCAATGGACTTTTCGACTGTCCAACGTCCATAAGGCAATGCCAGAAATTCCTGGGGTAAATACTCTTGAGGATTGGTTTCCATTGAGTCGATACAGGCATTGACTCCACTTGTGTAAGCTGTCAGCATGTTTTGTGTTTCAAGCGGCAGAGCTTCAAAAATCGCAGTACGTTCTGTTTCGGTATAGCTGATTCTACGAACCTCCTGATCCTGTGGAAGCACGAATGCTCCAAGCACTTCAGCAAGTGTACCCTCGCCTGTTCTACGGAAGACTTCCATCTGATAAAAACGATCTTGAGTAATGGCAAAACCCTGACCGAAAATTACTCCTGTTTCGGAGCTTCCTGTTATATGTGGCACCCCATATTCATCACGAAGAATCTCAACCTGTGTGCCATCAGGAGCATCAAGAACCATCGCTGAAGCATTGTTCAGTGAAAAAACACTCAGACAAATCATTGTCAGGAAGACAACATTTTTTATTTGGGATACAAATGAATTCATTCTACTCTCCGTCATAAAAATTTATTTCATACTTGGATTAGCATGAAGGATCAGTTAATTTTGATGGCAAAAGATGCGGCAACTCATTGGTTTTATCAAGGAAGAGGGATGAAATAATGAAAATAGTAAGAGTATCAATTTTACTTCTGATTTTAATTGTCCTTGTTGCACCGGACATTTCCTACTCACAACTAGACCCAACCATTCAGGAACCAGCCCCCAGTGAAGATGGAAAAATAGGTTATTCGATGAACGGTGCTATTGGTGCGACAGTTATTAATGGTGAGATGTATCAGTACTTCAGCTTACGTCCGGAAATATCCATCTGGCGCTTTGGAGTTGGACTAGACCTCAGCTTCTATTTTGATTCCGAAGGCAACATTCGAGAAGAAGATTGGGATGATGTCGGCGATGCCATTGATAAAATATACTACCTGCGTTATGGTCATCCTGGCGATCCACTCTATTTGCGTGCTGGTTCGCTCGCACCCGTAACTTTAGGCTATGGTCTGATTATGCGACGCTATACCAACGCAATCGAATGGCCTCAAGTTCGACGTATCGGTGCTCAGATGGAGATCAATCGAGGACCGATTGGGGTTGAAGCATTGGTGAACAATTTCCGTGAGCTGGATAGTCCAGGCTTAGTTGCCGCCCGTGCTACTTATGAAGCGAAGTTTGTTTTGCCTGTCGTGTTTGGAGCAAACCTCGCGTACGATGGCAATCAGTACCTGGGCGCAAAAGATGATGACGATGATGGTGTGCCGAATCAATTAGATCTGTTCATGGATAAAAATGATTATGATCACATAGATTGGCTGTATAATACAATCGGGAATCCAGCGGTTGTAGACCAATTGATCGAATCTGGTGATCTCCCAGATATCGCGAATCCACCTGACCGTATTTCCGATAAATCAGCGGATGTAACCATTTGGGGCGTGGATGTGGGTGTGCCGATTATCCGTAAGTCGAGCCTGCAAGTCTGGCTGTATGCACAGATGGCACAAATCGCTGGCTACGGACGTGGTTATGGTGTTCCTGGTGTCAATGTGAGTTTTGGAATCTTCAGAGCAGGTGCGGAGTATCGGATATTTGAGGAGGAATTCCTGCCGGAGTTCTTCAACTTTGCATACGAAATAGAGAGAGTTGACTGGGATGCTGAGGCTGGTGCCTACATTCCCAAGAGCAACCAGCTTGCAGGTATTCCCTCTGCTCAGGGGTATTATGCCGAAGCAGGAGTTAATCTACTTAGCCTTATGGATGTTTTCGCGGCTTATCAGGATATGGCGTATGATGGAGGCACAAATTATCGTTCACTCTATTCTCGAGCAGCGTTGAATACTGCAGCGGTTCCGAAGATTTCACTGGCTGAAGCCTATATGTATCAACCGAATGTAACCCACGTATTCAGCACTGAATCCTATGGCACGGTTCTAGGATATCGCGTCGGCTATGCACTTGCTCAAGGCTTATCGCTTATCTTTGATCGCAAGACGATCTACCGTGGCGAGAACCAGACTCATATCACGACTATCGAAACAGCGTTGACCTTTTAGATAGTGCCAACTTTTTAGATAGCGCGTACATTTGAAGAGTAAAATTCAGTTCCGCAACATCTTCGGATGTTGCGGAACGAGTGAAGGATTCACTTTGAAAAGCAGATTGGCCCTGGATTTATCCAGGGTCTAATACTTCCATTGCTTGAGTTTTTCGGATGTTGCGGAACCTATTCGTTTTGATTCGCAATAACGCTAAATCAATTACATTAAGCAGGTTGTTCCAGAATGCTGTTGCCGACCGCGTCATTCCAGCGTGGTTTTAGCTGGAACCCAGGAAGTTGTTGATATTATTAGTGTTAGAAAATAAAAACATCCACAATTGATCTGAATAAATCTGATGTAATTCATTCTCATACAGCCTATGAAAGAGTGAAAGCATCTTACCAGGTTTTTCTCCCTATGAAAGCATCAATAATCACACCTCACTATAATTCTCACCATACCCTGCTGCAACTGAAGACAGCACTTCAATCACAAACCTTCCCACTCGATAATTTCGAATGGATCATTATTGATGATGGCTCACAATCTCCACTACCTGAAGAAATTACCTCGAATGAATCCTCCTTGAACATTGTAACAAACGTATTTCAGGAGAACCGTGGACGAGCGGCTGCGAGGAACAAGGGAATTGAGATAGCGCGCGGTGAGATTATAGTTTTCCTGGATGCAGATATGGTTCCAGCTACCTGCTGGCTGGAGATGATGGTGCGAGGTGTTAGCGAATCAGGTGGCATTCTGGTTGGAAAACTGGGACTTCATCCATCACTCCCAATGACTGCTTACATGCGTTATTATCATTCGAGAGGAGCTGCAAAAATTCAAGGTGGATGTGAGATTCCGGGAAAATATTTTACCGCAGCCAACTCCGCACTACCAGCGAAAATCGCACGTGACTCCGGTGGGTTTGACAGAGCTTTCAAGGCATGGGGTGGGGAAGATTTGGAGTTTGGTTTACGTCTTGAAGAGCATGGCATGAAGTTGTATCATGAACCCCGCGCAAAAGCGTGGCATTTTCACAAGCCTGAGTGGACAGAGATGGAAAGGCGTTATCGGATTTATGGACGTGAAGTGATCCCAATGATATTGGATCGTCACCCCCAGGCTTACGAAATGTTAAGCCTGAACTATTTGGAGAATCCTCTCAAGGCAGAATCTGTATCACAGTTGCTTAAAAATAGTGCTGTGCGTTTGTTGTGCAGACAGAATGTTTATAATCTGGTTAACCGTATGGTTGTCTCGAATGATAAATTTCCCTGGCAGGAATTAATTTTTGATTTTATGATATTTACACTCTATTCAACAGCTTATCGAAAAACACTGGAGTAATAGCCGTGACTGAAATGAACAATCTGATTGATGGAAAAAGTGTTGCTACTGATATACGTCAGGAAGTCAAGGACGCGGTAGAGAAGAGGTTGAATGCTGGCAGGCAACCCGGGCTGGCATTGATCCTGGTCGGTGAAGATGCGGCATCAAAAGTTTATGTCAATATGAAAAAGAAAGCATGTGAAGAAGTAGGCATGCGCAGTCTGATCGAAAGAATGCCCGCTGAAACCACCCAGACCGAGCTGATGGCGAAGGTTGAAGAGATCAACAATAATCCTGACTACAACGGGTTGCTTGTGCAATCACCGCTTCCAGATGGATTGGACGAGGACGCTGTGGTTCGTGCCATAAACCCGATGAAGGATGTAGACGGGTTCCATCCACAGAATGTTGGACTCTTAACACTTGGTCAGAGACGTTTTGTGCCCTGCACACCACTTGGAGTATTTGAACTATTAGAGCGTTACAATGTCGATCCATCCGGAAAACATGCTGTTGTCGTGGGACGCAGTCATCTTGTCGGGATGCCTATGGCGCTGCTTCTTTCACAAAAAGCGAGAGGTGGTAATGCAACCACAACAATCTGTCACAGTCGCACAAAAGACCTGGGAGCGATGACACGTCAGGCGGATATCCTTGTCGCAGCAATAGGTCGTCCCGAAATGATCACAGCGGATATGGTAAAAGAGGGTGCAGTGGTAATTGATGTTGGCGTGAATCGCGTAGAAGACAGCACGAAAAAACGTGGGTATCGCCTTACAGGGGATGTAGCGTTTGATGAAGTTCAACCGAAAGCTTCATTGATCACACCGGTTCCCGGTGGTGTCGGTCCGATGACCGTAGCACTTCTGCTTAAAAATACACTGTTGGCAGAGGAATACCAGTTTGCAGCAAAAATTTCGTCTTGAAGTAATGGTGCCGATTAAGGAATTCCGAATACTCTAGAGCTATACTCGAAAATATTGTCTGATTGCGTCATACCAGCGTGGTGTTAGCTGGTGTCCAGTAAGGTATTGATTTTAATTGTTTTAGAAAAAACCGCAGGAGGGAATCCAGACAGCATAAACACTTAACAGCTTTATGGTGAGACAATAATTTCAAGAATCAGCATATAAAAAACGCCGGATACTTTTGGTGCCCGGCGTTAACTATTCAATCAAACAAATCTTCAGCTTTTCTTCTTCATTTCCATCTCATGACCATGATGATCATGGTGTTTATGGTCTTTACCTTCACCATGTTCGATTTCCTGAAGCTGCATCTTGCAAAAACCACACTTCTGGTCTTCCTTGGCAACTTTATCAGCATCCATTACAACCGGACACATTGGGCAACCAACTGCCTGACCTTTCTGAAGCTCCGCGACTTCCTTGTCGGTCATTTTCGCTAGTTTCGCATCACATGACGGGCACTTGGCTTCGGGGTTGTCTGAGACAATGCTGTGTACAGAACAATGGTACAACTCACTGGATTCATAAATGGCACCCATGGTCGCGCCTTTTGCCTTGCCATCTTCACTCACTTTACACATGGCAGCTTTATCATGCCCAGCTTTCTCTCCACCAACACCACAACTTCCACAATGAGCCGCAGCGAATTGAGGGATTGCCAGGAATATCAGTCCGAGAACCAATAATGGTAGCATGAAACGTTTCATATTTTTCTCCTTAGGTTAAAAGCACTTCTGCGATTAATATCACAACAAGTAAACTTCAGATGTGCAATATAGCTCTTAAACAATTTTCTGCAATATTCGTTCCCTTAAAATTAAAATAGTATCAATATGTAAAGAGCAATCAGCTTGTTTGCCTAATGCCCCTCTTATGGATAGCACGAAGTTTTGCGTAGTGATTAACTAAAGTATTTCAGGAGAATACTCCAGATTGAAGTTTTAGACATATAGGAAGACTGTTACGATTCACAAATCTCTCCTGAACAAAAGAGCGGCTCTTGGAGCCTAAGGGGTATTAAATCATAGAGCGCTGGAAAGGTCAGCTTCTTATTACCTGTTATTGTTTATGTTAGCTTATTACTCCTGCACCAGGAGAGAGTTGTTCGATCTTTACGACCTTTAAATATAAACAGAAGATACTTGCGTTAGCCCTTCTGATATACGAAATTAGGGCGTTGTAACGCCTGTAGATCACCAAGTTGAAGTCTCCGCATATAGTGGCGACTCCAAATCGTTTATTTAGCCCGATCAGTATCATCCATGGGATGATAACAGATTGATCAAACGATTTGCTGAAAATTTCCCTGCAAGGAAGCGGGGGAGGTGTGTTCAGCAGATCGAGGCACTAATCAGTATGACTAGTGCAGGCTGGTAAATGATTCGAGAACTTTCGAGTGCATACCCCCCGTATTCTTGTTAATCGAAGATATTCCCAAAATTATTTAAATTCTCTTTCCCGTTTGAGGGTTTACTCTCGAACACTTGAATGAGATACTCTACGTTAACGAAAGTCGCAGATCACTATGAACTGAACTTGATTTCGTTTTCATAACCACAAGGAGATACCTGATGAGAGTTGCTTCAGTACTGCTTTTGCTAGCTTTCCTTGTAACGGCTGCCTTTGCGGTAGATAACACCACCCTGAAGGATTCACGTTACGATGAATACAAGCAAGCAATTAACGCTTACAAACTTGGGAATCAGTTGACTGAACGTCAGCATGAAATTCTCACTTTTGCTGGCGTTATTGTTGAAGGCCATAATGAGCTTGACCGCACCGGCGGTCCAGATAACTTTGGTTATTATTATTTTGACAGCGATGAGGCAAATGGTCCTGCCTATGATTGGCTTGATATCACCGAAACCGGTGAAGCACTAGCCATTCCATTTGACGATGACTATACAGGTCCTTTCGCTCTTGGATTTGATTTTGAGTTTTATGGCAACACATACGATCAGTTTTTCCTCGGCTCCAATGGTATGATCGGTTTTTCTGAAGATGCCATGTGGGACCTTGGCAACCAGACACTTCCATCAAACTGGGCACCAAACAACCTGATTGCCTGGTGGTGGCGTGATATGGATCCAGACGCTGGCGATGATGGTATGGCTTACATTGAAAATATGGGTGACTTTACCGTTATTCAGTTTGTCGACTGGGATGAATACCCAGATGGTCCGGATCAAGAAAATATCAATGCAGAAATCCTTTTGTATGAATCTGGCGATATCGTGATTCAATACCACAGCATGACTCCCAACCTTAACCGGGACTTTGTTACCATCGGTATTGAAAATGCTGAAGGTACTGACGGTCTTGAATATTGCTACAACAATGCCGGCAATACCCCCCAAGCTGAAACCGCAGTTGGATTCACTATCAATGAAGGTGGATTCGCAGATCCCAACGCTTCGGTTGAAGGTGTTGTGACTGATGCATGTGATGGGGATGCTGTTGAGGGTGCTGAAGTATACTTCGGTAACCAGATGGCAACCACCGATGCAGATGGTTACTACATGATTGAAGGCGTCTATTCACGTGGCTACACTGCTCGTGCAATGGCTGAAGGCTTCGCCTTGACTGAAGTGGATGTCGTGCTGGAAGAAGGCGAAAATGTTGTGGATATCGAAATGGATCCACTGGCAGAACTCATGGTGGACCCCGATCAATTCACATTTGATGTGGGTTGGCTTGCGTCCGATTCTGATATCCTTACAGTTACACATCTTGGCGATTGTGGTGCCGACATCGATTTCTGGGTCGACATTACCTACATCGAAGATGAAGAAATTATGGACTTCCGTAGAATGGTACGCGAAAATGCAGCTAATTTCCGTGCAACTCGTGGTACCACAATTGAATACAACGGTCCGTCAAGTGATATCTTCAATGTTGTTCCTACCGAACCTCAATTCAGTGAACTTGATGATCCTTACTTCCTGTTGTTCCAGGATCAGATTCCCTGGAATAATTCACATCAAGATTATCTGAACGAACTTGGTATTCCTTTCGACCTGGTCAACTCTGCGTCAATGGCAGACTACGACTTTGAAGCGGAAGAATACAATGTTATCATGATCCCATCCACCCAGGGTCAGGGTTTTTACAACAACTTCATGAACAATGCTGATCGCTTTGAAGAGTGGGTTGATGGCGGTGGTTGTCTCGAATTCCACGGTTGTACTCAAGGGGCGACCTGGACATTCTGGAATGACATGAACTATGTGCATCAAGGCGATGGCAATAACCAGGTCGTGATGCCTGACCATCCAATGATGGAAGGCATTCCTGAAAATTACACTGGTGGGTCCGCAAATCATGGCTGGATTGACAATGTTCCTGAAGATGCCTTGATTCTTTGCGTAGATACACAACAGCGTCCAGTTCTTCTTGAACTGCCTTATGGCGGTGGTAACATGATTGTCAGCACCCAGACGCTTGAATATGGTGTAGGTGCTGGTCAGGTTGCTGGCGACATCATGCACAACATGATTGAATACGATGCGTTGTGGGTTGGCTCTGGCAACTGGTTGACAGTTGAACCTGATGCTGGAACTGTTGAACCCGCTGGCATTATGGATCTCGATGTAACTGTTGATGCTTCAAATGTAGACCTTCCTGGTATCTATGAAGCTTCAATTGATGTCTGGTATAATGATGGCACAGAAGAAGGTGCTCTGGTAACTTCATGGGTAACCATGAATGTTGGCGATCCCGGCTCTCTTGAAGGTATTGTCTATGACGTAGACTCAGGTGATCCAATCGAAGGTGCGTTGGTAACAATCTGGGGTGACCTCGAAGAACCAGTAGCTGAAGTTGAAACAGATGCAGAAGGTTTTTACACCTACCCACTCGGAACGGGTGAATGGGATGTGATGGCAGATGCGATGGGTTATTATCCGTCTGACATCGAAACTGCTGCAGTTATTGAAGGTGAGGCAACAGTTCACGATATCGCATTGGTCCACGAAGTTGCACCTGAACTCGTAGTTGATCCCGAATTCTTTGATTTTGAAGCGGGTTGGCTTGGTTCAGACAGTGATATCCTGACGCTCAGCAATATCGGTGGTTTGCCAGCCGATTGGTCTGGCAGCATTACCTATATTGAAGATGAAATTGCAGCACGTGGTAACAATGAGCAAGCACGTAGAGAAGCGGTTGTCGAGAACTGGATCGCACGTTCTGGTATTCTTGATGGTCCAATTACCAATTATCCATTAGCAACCACGCTTGGTGCCAACGGTCCGGACGTTGTAACTCGTCCAGATCAAATCGCACGCGTAATTGATGGAAATGGTGAGCTTGATAATGCGAATATTCTGCTTTATCCGGCTGACGATGTAATTTATCAAGATGATGTTGCAAACAAGTTGGCAGCATTAGAACTCTTTGAAACTATTACGATTGTTGATGCGCGTAATGTTTTACCCAGTCTAGAAGAACTGATGGAATTCGATGCGGTAATGACTTGGACAAACTACGGCTATCTGGATTACATCGGCGTTGGCAATGTAATGGCTGACTATGTTGATGAAGGCTACGGCGTTGTTCATGCTGTATTCGAATCAGCCGGTGTTTATATGCAGGGTCGTTGGAATGCTGAAGGTTATTATGCATTCCCGCCATCAGGAAACCAATATGGTCCGCAGCAGACATTAGGTGAAGTTTTTGAAGCGAACCACCTGATGATGGAAGAAATCGAAGAACTAGATGGTGGTACCTCTTCCTATCGTCAGTCAACTTTTGATGTCCATCCCGAAGCGCTTCGTATTGCTGACTGGGGTGATGGACGTGCGGTTGCAGCGGTCCGTGACCAGATGGACAACGGTATTACTGTTGCATTAGGTCTCTTCCCACCCTCTAATGATGCTATCAATGGTGGTTGGAACCCGGCAACTGATTGTGATCGTCTCATGGCGAACGCGCTCTTAGTCGCCTCCGGCGCGGGTGGCTGGCTGGCAATTGAGCCGAATAGCGGACACCTCGACATTGATGAAACAGTTGAGATTGATGTTCTTGCCAATGCGATTGATGCTGAGCTTCCTGGTGTTTATGAAGCTACCATCGACTTTAATGTTGCATGGCCAGATACACTTGATCCTGTAACTGTCTGGGTAACTTTCCTTATTGGTGATCCAGGTACACTGGAAGGTGTTGTCAGTGACAATGAAACTGGCGATCCTGTCGAAGGTGCACTGGTAACAATCTGGGGTGACCTGGAAGAACCAGTTGCTGAAGTTGAAACTGATGAAAATGGTTACTATGCCTATCCATTAGGTACAGGTGACTGGGATGTACAGGCAACGGCTGCTGATTATTATGCCTCAGATATCATGACAGTTGCGCTCATCGAAGGTGAGACAACGACTCTGGATATCGAAATTGACCATCATATTCCACCGTTTGTTACCCTGAACCCGAATGAGTTTATATTTGTCATCCCGGAAGAAGGCGATACAGATTCAGATGTTCTGACCATCGGAAACGCAGGTGGCTTGGATATGGATTGGGATGCAAGTGTTGTCTACATTGAAGAAGAAGAAGTTAACACGATGCGTGAAAATGCGCGTGATTACATTCTTAATCGTACGCTGGCTAAAGGTGCGGTAGATTTCAATCATGCACCATCCACAGATATTAACGCATATCCGAGTATCCCAACAGCTCCATATACAAATGAGCTGGATGATCCTTACTTCCTGATTATTCAAGACACTGATGCCTGGGGTGCTCCTGCACACCAAGCCTTCCTTGATGCAATGGAAGTGCCTTATGACATCATCAATTCAGGACAGATGGCTAATCATGATCTCGGTGAATACTCTTGTATCATCTTCACGAACGTTCAAAGTCAGAACTTCCTGAATACAGTTCAAGATAATGAGGAACGTTTCCTCGACTTCATGGATGATGGTGGCTGGATTATCTTCGGTGGATGTACACAGGCATATACCTGGAACCTCTGGGGCATGAGCAATACCTATGCGCCAAGTGGTACTGGTTTTAACAATATGCCAGAACATGGAATCATGATGAACATTCCAGAGCAGTGGACTGGTGGTTCTGACTCACATGATATCATCAATGATGTTCCAGAAGATGCAAATATTCTTGCAACCACTTCTCTCGGTCAGCCAACCCTGGTCGAAATGGAAATGGGACGTGGTACGATTCTCATATCAACCATGACGTGGGAAATCGGCTGGATTCTTGACTGGGTAAATGCAGATATTCTTGGTAACACAATTGCCTACGCTACCCTTTATGCTGGTCAAGGTGGCTGGTTGACAGTTGAACCGGGTGATGGTTTAATTCCTATCGGTGAAGAAATGGATGTCGACTTGATCGCAGATGTAACCGATCTTGAAATGGCAGAAGGTTCTTACGAAGCGCTGATCGAAATTGATCCAAATCATCATCAAGGTGAAATTGCAACAGTATGGGTAACACTTATTTATGGTGCTGGTGGAATCTTTAACCCGGTAGATCCGAATGGTCTGCCTTACTCACTGATTCTCGATGGTGCTTTTGAGGGCGACAATCCTCTACCAGCCGGCTCCGGTGTTGCTGTATATGATGGTGATCTTTGTGTCGGTGCGACTGCTATGAATGGTCAATACCCACGTTCGCTTATCGCATGGGAAATGTCCGAAGATCCTGCATTCCCAGGATTTACACCTGGCAACACTATGACTTTCCAGATTTGGAATAGTGTAACTGGTGAAATCATGGATGCAGAAGCTGAATATACCCAGGGTGATGGTACCTTTGGTTATGCACCGTACTCCAGATTGACTGTAAGGGGTGAAGGTGAAATTCAACCTGATAATGAACTCGAAATACCGCTTCAGGGTAACTATTTCGAATTAATTTCATCTTACATTCAACCAGAAAGTCTGAATGCCATGGATATCTTTGGTGGTATTCCAGATCTCGCAATTGCTTATCAGAATGATGGTGGCATTGTAATTCCGCCGTTCATCAATACCATCGTTGATATTTCCATGGATCAGGGTTATCGTCTATTCTGTGATGCAAACTCCATGGTTACCTTTGTTGGTGATCCTATTCCAACCGATACCGAATATCATGCTGTCCCGAATCGTTGGAACTGGGTTGGCTATCCATTCAACCATGATGTCAACACAATTGAAGCACTGAATCACATTCGTGATTTCGTAGAAATTGTGCAGACTGATGATGGTGGCGTATGGATTCCACCACTGTTTGACATTAACACAATTGGTGATATGACCCCTGGTGAAGGGTACATGTTCTTCGTGAATGAAGCTGTTGACTTCACTTACAATGATGCTGTTGCCGCAGGAAACACCAAGCATGATGTCTGGGATATCCCAGCGGTTGAAGGTGCTCCAGAAGCAACAGGTCTTCCTTACACAGTCGTGCTCAGCATGAGCGATGATCTTCAGGAATTAAACCCTGCAATCATCGAACTTTATGATGGCAAGACTCTTGTAGGTAAGAGTGTTATCCTTGATGATCGCGATTACACACCGGTAACTGCATGGCAGGGTGATGCTGATCGTAATCTCGAAGGTTTCATCAGTGGCAATTCAATGCGCTTTGTGGTCAAAGCGGCTGATGGTACTGTGCTACCAGTCGTTCATATGAACGATGATGCACCGGAGTTCGGCAAGGGTGCATACACCCTGTTGAACCTCGATGTCGCACCAGTTCCAACAGAGTTCGCGGTCGACCAGGGCTATCCGAATCCATTCAACCCAAGTGTGACCATTCCGTTTGCACTTCCGATGAACGGTGAAGTCAGCTTCGCAGTGTATAATGTTCTCGGTCAGCAGGTATTCAATACATCCCAGCATTTCCAGGCTGGCTTCCACCGCTTCGTATTCGATGCGAATCGTTCTGGTACCGAACTGGTTTCTGGTGTGTACTTCCTGACCACGCAGTTTAACGGTCAGACCTTTACTCAGAAGATTACTCTGCTGAAGTAAGGTTGTCTCGTACATAAATATCACTCGATACGATCTTTCGAGTTTGTATTGAACCAGTGATATTCAGTAATATGAATACCCCCACGATGTTTTGTGGGGGTATTTTTCTGATATCAAACAAGGAAGAAGCGAGAAAACCGAAACAAGGAAATCATTGAAGATTCAGGAAATGAATTGTATTATTCATACTCCAGTGTTTCTCAAATAAATAGCGTTTCTCGATAGTATAGTCCGATTGCGTCATACCAGCATGCTCTTAGCTGGTATCCAGGAAGGTATTGAAATATTCCATTGAAGAACGACAACAACATACCTCACAAACCAACAGGAACAACTTGAAATCCAGTCAACTCATTCTATTTGCAATTTTTTTATTCCACCTCATTCTGGGAGGTTGTTCCACACAACCGTCAGAGGTGGAGGACTATGAGTCACAACTGGTCTTGAGTGCCTTTCCCTGTAATGGCGAACCATTGGAGAGAGTCTATCTCGAAAGAGTTGCCTCTATCGATGTTTATTACAGTTTCTCACAGCAAGGAATAGCTGGTGCGGATGTTAATGTGTACACTTGTGAGGAAGGCGTTATCGTCGATTCTTTTGCATTTCAGGATCACCCTCACCCGGATAGTAGTGGAGTGTATATACCGGTCGGCGGTGGCATCACGCCACAATCCGGTCAGGAATTATTGCTTACAACGGTGACAGGAACTGATTCTCTCTGGGCTAAAACAACAGTACCCGGTAAAATGGATAGCGTTGTCTGGTTAAATCCGCACAATGCTCCAGATACGGTGGAAGTTCAGCCCTTCTGGGAGTTGGAAGCGGAGCTTTTAACTCTTGGGCATGAGGAGATTAAAATTGGCTGGCAACCGGTGGAATATGCTGGCGGTTACAGCTATTTTGTCTTGTCTCTTTCGCCGGAGCTGATTCCACTCGATCCAGAGTGGGATGTGGGTGAATTCGGTGATACAAATCCTGATAATCCAAACCGGGGTGGCTACTCTGTATTTAGAGAGGATCAACAGGTTGTCACCATTCCCTGGTTTTTGTTTCGTTGGATTGGAGAATACCGGATTGGTATACTTGCGGTTTCTCCAGAATACTATGATTTCCTGTTTTCATCCTTCAGGATGCGTCAGGGATTAACCGAAAAACAGGAATCAAATATCCATGGCGGTCTCGGGATTTTTGGAGCTGTATCAAAAGTGGAAGCCAGATTTTACATGACGCGTGAATAAATCGTTTTTCGAAAGTATTGCCCGAGTGCGTCATGCCAGCGCGGTGTTAGCTGGTATCCAGGAAGGTATTACTATTGTTGATTTCGGGACTGATTGGAAGGCGGAAATCCGAACAACACTAACATTTAGCTGTTTAGTAGCATAAGACAATAATTCCAGGATTCAGTATAGATCAAAATTGTGAAGCACACTTAGAGATGAATGGGGATATCGTTCAATGAGTTCAAAAAAGAAAATCGCGATTTTAGGCTCCGGCAGGCAGGGTGTTGCGGCTGCACGAGACTCTTTGCAACAGGGATTTGAGGTCATCCTTTGTGATGGAGATCAGGAAACATTGACCACTGCCGCCGAATATCTCGGGTTAGGCGAAAAGAGCACACGTTGTTTCAAATTCGATGATGAAAGCAAAGTGGACAGTGTTTTCCGAGAGGCTGATGGAGCAGTATTGGCTGCTGATTACTCTCTCAATCTTTACTTCTTAAATAGTGCAATTAAAAACAGGTGCCATACGATTGATTTTGGTGGCAACCACGATATCGTGAACACGCAACACCGCTACCAGAAAGAAACGGTTGATGCTGGTGTAAGTATTGTACCGGATACCGGGTTGACTCCCGGGCTTGCCGGCATTCTGGTCGCTGGAGGTGTAAATGAACTGGATGAGGCAGTAACCGCGAATATCCGTGTGGGTGGGCTTCCTTTAAAACCGGAGCCGCCACTGAACTACAGCCTGCTTTTCAGTGTACGTGGATTGACCAACGAATATCTCGAAGAGAGTGTAGTCATGGAAAACGGTGAAATTAAAACTCACCCTTCCATGACCGGATTGGAAACACTTCAGTTTGATAACAGGGAATTTGAGGCGTTTTATACCTCAGGTGGTGTGTCTACGTTGCCGAAAACATTTGGAGATCGTCTCAAAAACCTGGACTGCAAGACCATACGATATCCCGGTCATGCCAACCTCATCCGTTTTGCCTTCGATATTGGATTCAACAGCGAAAAGCCAGTGAAAATCGGCACCAGCAAAATCAATCCCAGGCAGTTTTTTGAAACCATGCTGCAAAAATCCCTCTCCTGGAACGCGCCCGATGAAACCCTCATGCGTGTTACAGTCGCTGGTAAAAAGGGTGGCTTATCAAAAACCGTCACTTACGAAATGCACGACAAATACGACGAATCCTCACGTATGACCTCCATGCAACGATGCACCGCTTTTCCCGGAATCATTTTCCTGCAAAGTATTCTGCGTGGAGACATCAATAAACGGGGTGTATTATACCAGGAGCTGGAAGTTGATTGCGGGTATATGATTGACGAACTTGCCAAACGTGGTATTACTATTACAAAATCAATAACAAACTGAGCAGATGGCAAAAAAGTCAAAAATACAGGAAAAGGCTGAAGTTGCAATCGCGAATTTTTTCATTCGGATTTTCCAAAGATTGGAGCACCGTACTGCACTGAAAGTTGGTGGTATCATTGGTGTGATTTTCCATGATCTGGTTGGAATACGCAAACGTCATGCGGTTGAAGAGATTCGCAAATCCTTCCCGGAACGTTCGGAACGCTGGGCGCAGGCGGTGGTACGAGAACTCTATCGTCACCTGGGAATGCATGGTGCCGAAGTGGCACGTTTTCCTGTGCTCCGTGATGAAATCGATAAATGGGTGGTGATGGAGGGAGCGGAAAACGTCGAAAAAGTTCATCAGATGGGGAAAGGCTGTATCGCGGTTGTGGCGCATCTTGGTGCCTGGGAATGGGCGGGAGCCTGGACAGCCGCAAAGGGGTATCCGGTTACCTATATCGTAGCGAAACAGTCCAACAGTGCAATTGAGGAGTTGATTGACGATCACCGTAAGGTGTTTGGTGTTAAGATTGTGAAACGGGAAAATGGAACACGCGAAGCCATACGTGCGCTTCGAGACAACAATTTCCTCGCGGTCATGCTCGATCAGGATGGTGGCGACGCGGGTGCATTTGTACCATTTTTCGGCAGGAAAGCGTCGACCTTCCGTGGCGCAGCGGTACTGGCACTAAAATTAAACTCCCCCATCATCTTCATAGCGAACCACCGTCTGCCCGATGGCAGGGTTCACATTGCACTGGAGCATGTAGAAGTTGAACCGTCCGGTGACAGAGAAAAAGATATTGTTGAGTTAACAGCAATGTTGACAGGAAAAATCGAAGCAGAAATTCGTAAAAACCCTCATGAATGGTTATGGCTGCATCGACGATGGAAGACTCCAGAGCCAACTGAATAAAATTTTTCCAAATGTGACCCCCCTCACCTTGCATTCCAGAATTTACCAGTAAGCTATATACAGAGATTAAAACGAATACCAGTCTCTGATGGGAACTTGCCCATCATCTACCGTGTGTAACAGGTAGAATGTTCTTTGACTTGATTGCAGGGGTTTTATGGAGCAACATCTCACTCATGGCTGAAAGAGGAGACGAGAGTCTGTCACTTTCAAATTACGGGGAGAGATAGGGAACTGTAAAATAGAGCAATCGTTTAACAGTTATCATGGGGATTATATGTGGAATGATATCCCCCTACCCGGCAAAGTGCTGGGATTGACATAAAAAGAAAAACCCCTGAATCAAACCAATCCGCTTTCGCTTACCTCCCTGGGCGGAAGTGGTCTCCCGAAGCGGGCGAGGGATGATGCCACCTCGCCCGTTTTCTTTTTAAACTTTACTCTCATTTTTTACGATAATGTGCTGTATAAAAAGAGTTCCGCATGATCCGAAGATCATGCGAAAT
Organism: bacterium; assembly: GCA_019912845.1. Lineage (GTDB taxonomy): Bacteria > Electryoneota > Electryoneia > Electryoneales > Electryoneaceae > JAIOHU01. The sequence continues at coordinate 51,103 of JAIOHU010000287.1, read as the reverse complement.
GGAACATCAGTTAAAACTCACAAGGATCAGCCTTTTTACTGATTTCTCTATTTGAGCAACACCACTTTCTGCATAAATGTTTGCCCTTCCATTTCCACTTTCAGAAAATACAATCCACTCACAAGCTGCTCACCTTGAATTGAGTAGATGTGTTTTCCTGCTTCAAACTGCTGGGTTGCTTCAGATTGCAGTTGCCCGAGGACATTATAAAGCTGAATGGTTACCTGCGATGAATGGGGCAGTGAAAATGGAATGGATAGTGTCGAGTTGAACGGATTGGGATAAGCATTTTGAACTGTAAAATGCCCCGGCAGGGAAAAGTCTTCGGACTGTTCAGGAAGTATATTTGATAATTCCAGCAGCGCATAAGGGGCGTCGCCGTACTGCACACCCTCGACTATACGGTCCACCAGTACATCGCCATTGGCTGCCAGGAGCTTGAGGTGAATCGGATTACCAGGCTCAAATCCGATCATGTTGTGTTCGCTGTCCCCCTGCCAGGCGAGGATTGGTGTGACTGGTTGATCCTCCAGTAACAGCCCTTTCCCGACCAGTATTTCACCATCGTAAAGCTCGACAATGGTTGATTTATCAGCCAGATGTTCATAGTTCGAGATGACAACAACATAGGGTAATCCGGTAGGTTCAGGGGCACCTTCGACAATAGGAATATCGGTTATTTGCGGTGTTGTGGGAGTACGTTCAAGCCAGGTATCAGAAAGATACTCGAAAGAAACATCCTCGTTTACAAAAACCATATACCCTTTTCCAGCTTCCAGATTTCCAATTGTGTTGATTACAAATTGTGGAGGATTATTGATATAAATGCCACCGTCATCGGTCAGAAGCGCAACAAGCTGATCCTCAATCTCACTGAGGGTTGTTTCCAGAGGACGTTCATTTCCGAAGGGATACCCTAGCCAGTTCCAACGATTTGCAAATAATTCGAATTCTATACCCTGATCCAGAGGTGTACCAGTGGTGTGCCATGTAGAGGGTTCAGATGTGAAAATCTTGTAACCTTCTCTGTTGTCTACTTCTCCAACTGTAGGAATACCCGGAATAAAGATATCGCCTTCGTCCTCATACACGATTTGCAGGTTATTAATCCCACCGAATACCTCTTCAAACCCCAATTCATCCGGCACAAGATAGCTGGAAACCAGGTTATGGTAGTTGCCACGCAGGTTTATTTGAAGGAGGGGTTGATTGTGAAGGGTTAATTCCGCTACGGTTAGAGGATCAAATCCGAATAAACCATCCCCCTCAATCCAGTCAACATCAACCTGATATTCAGCCTCAGCCTCACTTTGCCAAACAAGAAAACTGATTCCATTACCGACAGTAAACCCTCCCAGCCCTTCCGCTTCATTCTCTTCCCACACGGTTATTTCCAATGGAAAGTCACCTTCATGTATGGCAGCTCCAACGCAAAGGTTCCCATCAAAAACGCCGATTTCATCTCCTTCGGTGAGCGGTAATTCATTCCAAGTTGCATTATTGATGATAATTGAATAGGGTCGGTTTGTAGGAAGAACAGCTTCATAATGTGGCGTTCGTTCTATTAGATCATATCCAACCGCTTCTCCACAATCAAAAATCTGGAAACTGAATTTTTCGCCCATGTAAGCGTACCGTCCATCAGCGACAACAGTTATCAGACGATTGATGGTTTCATAATACCCAACAACAGCAAAATCTGGATCATTGGGGTCAATTATATACAACCCAGTTCCCTCAGAAGCGACATAAAGTAAATCATTGGCAATAAAGACGTCCCGAACATTACCTCCAGTATCAAAATGATGAATTTCGAATATCCTTGTGGGATCTGAAACATCCAACATCGTCACTCCATAGCTCCATTCTGCAGCGAAAATAATATCATTGTAAGCAACGATTTCTTCTATATGAGTATCTTCACCCCAAGCTGCGATTACCTCTGGATTTGTCAGATCTCTTATGTCAACAATCGAAACTGCACCGTACGCCATTGCCAGATAAGCGTAATTTCCCTGTATATCTATTCCCCTGCATTCATAACCGATCCAGGTATTGGAGAGTAATTCAGGGTTCACAGGATCAGTACAGTCAAGAATATCCAACCCTTGACGATTCCCTCCCGACACAAAGACCAGGTTGCCATCCACTGCAACTGCGCGATATCCGTCCTGGCTCTCAAACTGGCTGACTAATTGTGGGTTGGCAGGATCAATAATGTCGATAATTTCAAGCCCGAGCTCCTGGTTGGCGAGTAAAGCGTAATGATCCATAACCTCGACATTGATGATCCTGCCCTCGGATTGATAGTGACCAACTTCTACCGGATTAGAGGGTTCTGATACATCTACAATCATAAGTCCATAGTCTTTTCCTGAAAGCAGAGCGTAGTGATCCCATAGACACACTCCATATACTCGTCCTTCAGTATCATAAACTCCTAATTCCTCAATCTCTGCAATGTTCTGATAATCCAGTGTGAATATGCCATCCTCACCAGAGCATGCGATTGCATTTTGATCATCAATAATCACAACACGATGCCATGGCAAATTACCCAGGAAGGTAACTTCTTCCGGATTGAGAGGATCAGAAATATCAAGAACATATTGTGAGGTATCACCAGAGCGAACGAAAAGATATGGGAATGCCTGTGTCATTTCAGTGTAGTTATAATCTACAAATACAGCAGCCATTTCCACGTTCTCAGGATCACTTATGTTAAATATCTGCAGATGACCATACTCACTGATGGCATAAAGGTAGTCCTCTTGAACAAGTTCCATATCATCGATAGTATTATTGTGTTCTGCTGTTCCCACCTGCACAGGGTTTTCAATATCTTCAATATTGTAGATTAACATTTCGCTAATGTTTTTGCCTACAAATGCGTGGGTCTCGGTAAGTTTTAAATGTTTAACCATACCGTTTGGAGGGTTTACATTGGTTACCAATTCTGGTTCTGCAGGATTTGTAATATCCAGGATGCTGAAACCATCACTGACAACTGTTACAAATGCGTAGTGATCATAAAAAGTAACTTCAAAAGCTCGACGAGGTGTGTAGCGATAGACAATTTCCGGGTCTTCAGGGACTGACACATCGATAATATACATACCCTCATAGTCGCATGGCACAAAAAGATATTCATCGTAAATGGCAACCTGTTGCACATTCCCAGCTAGACGACACTGCGCAACTTCAAAGGGATTAGCGATATCAGAGATATCAACCACTTTTATCCCGGTCTCTCGTGTACCGATGTAAGCGTAATTCCCAGAGATCGCAGCATCTGTAGCATAATCCCAGAAAGAATAGGATATACTTTCATGTGAAATACCAAGACTATCCTGTGCGAAACCAGAAGATGGAATCAGGAAGAACAATACGAGAATCAAATAGGATAGGATTCGAGTTTTCATGAAAACTTCCCCCATATAGAAAACGAATTTTCGTGAAATGTGTCACAACAATTTTCACATTAACCATCAAGGATAGTATAATAGGAGAATAAAGAAGTGACAAGTGATAGATGGGAGAGAATATAAAATTTCAGGGGTAGAAGAGCTGCAATTGGAGGTTCCAATTACACGCTTTGACTGTTGGCATTGGACTTGCCAATGTTTAATAACTCCTGCAATGGAACTATTAGGTGCAGATAAAACGAAGCCAATCTGCTATTCCAAGTGAATCGATCCCCTAGCGGAACGAAATGCAAAGTATCTTAATGAAAAGCGTATCAAGCTGTTTTCGCTGTTGAGCAGCAACTGACATACTCTTTTCATGAGATATTTTCAACTGAACCATTGGGAAGTATCCTACGGATCAGACGCAGTTCAAAGTCGGGTTTGTTGTCGATGGAAGCAGATAGAATAACATTTTTTTCCACATCGATCACTATTTTTCTGCCATTTGTTTTGATTGTCCAATGCTTACCTTTTTCATCCAGAATTTCTCCATTTTCCCAGTGAAGGTCTGTTGTCAATGTTTTCGGCAGGAAGAGTGCGTCACCAATCAATTCCACCCAGCCACTAGGCGCAAGTAGGGTTGGGAAGGTTTTGAAGTCGGGCGATAGTTGCACAAAATGCGGCTTATCAAGGATATACCACTGATGCTGGTTTTTGCTGACAATTGAGGGCATCCCATAGACATCGGTGACAAAATAGAGGATTTCCGTAAATCGTCTCATTCCCAAGCGAACCGAAAATTCCCATATTTCTTCTTCGCGTCCCAGTAATCCCCATTCAGCTTCAGCGTCAATATCCAATGAACTGAGGATATCATTTTTCTCAGGCACTGTGTTCAAGCGAATCTCGTTGTTGACAATACTCTCAGCGAAACAAGCGGGAAGAGACTCGCTACCGGGACGAACTGCATCCTGTAATTGAAAATGAATATGCGGAACAGGCGACCTGCCGGAATTTCCGCAGTATCCCAGCAACTGCCCACGTTGAATCACGGCTCCCAACCCGACCGTAATAGATCCCTTCTTGAAGTGGCTGATTTCGGAAAATTCGCCGTTGCCATGGTCGATGATGACATAGTTCCCCCAGTTACGTTCTGTGACCGCTGTTCCTGGCGGATTGTCTTCAACATCGGATTCAAGTCGTACAATCGTACCTGGGGCTGGTGCAAATACAGGAAGCCCGAAACAGTAATAGTCCTCAATATTCAATCCGGCGTTACGGTACATTTGCCCCTGTTCATCTTCCACGACAAAATCCCAGGCATATTTTCCCTTCGCCTTATGAGTCCACTCGCCATTGTGACCCTGAAAAACCACCCAGCTTCCCAGGAATGGAAAGGAGAGGCGGGTTTTCTGGATGTACTTATTCTGTTCCCATCGTCGAGCGAGACGGATGTTTGTTTCTGGATTCTTTATCAGCTCCAAGGGGACGGGAACCAATTTCGATCTTTGACGATTGAGTTGTGCTATTTTCAGCGGAAATAGATAGGCAAGGGTGACAACATTAAATGCGAAAACAAGCGTGGGTATCTTTTCAGCTTGCGTGGAAGTACGAATGGCGGAAGGAAGGTTTGATAAAGATAGCGTTGTTTCGGGATTCAGGAATTGAAATGCCGCATAGTCCACCAGACCAACCGTTACAATCGCCAGAGAAGCAAAATAAAAGGCGTTATGGTTGGCGACGAGGAAAAAGCCACCAAAAGCCAATGCTGTCAGTACATAATTCAAACCATGAAATCCATCCAGCGAGCCATGTAGAAAATAGTATGTTCCCAGTCCGAGAAGCCCACCCCACAGCGCATAACCAAGCGAGATACGTGACCACAGACCAATTCCAAGCAGCACCAGAACCCCGGAAATCAAGTTTTCCTGGAACAGAATATTTCCGAACATTTTGATAAATTCAAATAGACTCAATGGCAGCACACTGAAGAGCCAGACATCAATATCACGTAAAAAAGCGATCGCAGGATAACTTTGACTATCGATATGTTCCACGCCGACAGAAATCAGCACTGGATAAATCATCAACATAAAGGGAAGGCTTAGAATCGGAAGATCATGTTTTGCGAGGGTGGCTCCCAGGAGTGTACTGATCACTCCTACAGAAGCGGTGCCGATGATCGTGAAGAGAATCGTTTTGATCTCGATCTGGGCGTACATCCCGATTGCCAACCCGATCAACATACCACTGACACCATGCACTCCACTACGCCAGGCAGCGGGGTGTGCACCCACCCAACGTGCGGTCAGAGTTGAGATTAAGCTACCCAGCAAACCCATCAGACCGATCACAGGATGGTAAAATGTCGCCAGAAATATGAGCAGCGCAGGGAGAGGATGGTTCACAAATGCCATGATACCATAAGAAGCGAGGCATACACGTCCGACTTCGATCATGGGCGCAAAGTGATTCGTGCGAGGTTGATCAGTTTTCTCAGTCTTATTTACAGAATCAGATGGCATAAGCTATGTTGACTTCGCGAAAAAAAAATTATAACCGTAGAGATAGCGACTATAACAGTTCCGCAACATCCGAAGATGTTGCGGAAAGATCACCTGCTCTACGAACGAGATAAATCGTAGTTCTATTTCATCAAAATCAATTTTTGAATATTGTGAACTGATCCAGCTTGAATGCTGAGAAAATACATTCCCGCGCTGTATCCAGCTCCATCCCAACTGATCGTATGAACGCCAGATTTTGAAATACCTGTTGCGAGAACAGCAACTTCACGTCCAAGAAGATCATAAACTACTGCATGCAAGGTTCCTGCCACCCGAAGTGATACCTCGACACTCACTGTTGGATTAAACGGATTTGGATAGGCTTTGCCAATCACAAACGTTGCGGGCTGCAATGATTCAGAAACAGAAGTCTCGCCACCGTTGACAATAAGGGGATTACTTATCGCTTCGCCTTGATCGTACAACGCATGCACAGTATAGCGATACTCACCCATATCAGGTAGTACATCATCAAACAGACTTTCCTGTGTGTTCGCCAGCAACTCATCATTGCGATAGACCTGATAGTCGAACAATTCGTCTATTTCGTCGCCAAAGTTTTCAACCTCACCGTACTTTGTGCGAATCATTGGGTTTCCACGCAGGGGACCTTGCAGCCCACTCCAGGTTTCACCATCCGGCGAGAAGCTACCACGCATATACTGCTCACCTTCGGTGTCCCAGCCAACATCTGTCCGGTTCGCTTGATTCCAACGTAATCCAACCCAGTACTCATCACCAGGTACCATCTCAGAAACCGTATCGCCGACTTTTTTCCACTCCCAACCACTGTTTTGTGGGACAAAATTATCACCTTCATATAACAGCTCACCCGGATGAAGGCTATCGTCACCAGCAGCATAGATCAGCCAGGTCATCTCGCCGTAATTTTCAACTTCACCGCCAAACTCAGCACCTACTTCAGTCGGTTGTCCTTCCTTTTCTACACTAAAACGTACAGCGAAGATGCCACCAGCAAGGTTAAATCTTCTGGTGTCCTCAGCACTGCCATCATCAAATTTCAGCTCGCGATCACGTAAATGCTTCCAACTGAATGATAGTGCACCGGAAAGTGTATCATACGAGGTGACATTCAGGAAACGGGGGGCTACTGGTTCATACCAGTTTACGGCTACGGGATCAGAAGGCGTTGACTCTCCGGCATCCCATACGGAAGTTACTGCATATACATACTTTCCAAAATCGACAAGGTTGTCTGAATATTCAAGGTCGGTGGTTCTTTCGATCTCATCACCATCTCTATAAATGACAAATTCAATGAATCCCGGGTTTTCCTCTTCCAGTTCCCAGCTCAGGTTAACTGCGCCGGAAGCGTCATCAAGTGTTGCGGAAAGATTATCCGGAGAAACTCGTGGGTCATCCTCCCAGATCACACCAGTTGTGATAATGCTGTAGGCTTGGGGTAAATTAAATGTCAGCTCATCTTTGTGGGTTACATCCACACGATAGGTGCCTGGCTCTGGATTCTCCAGGTAGATTTTTTCCACATTATCCCTGAAATTATCTCCTGTAGTTGCAGCAGCAGATGGGTTGTCAGGATTGAGGATATAGGGGAAATACATCTGCTCTTCTTCAACGTGGTATAGACGGACATCCAGATCGTTCATTAGTGCAAAATAATCATCCGGATTAATCTCTCTGGGTGCTTGATTTCCGGGACGATCTGTCCAGCAAATGGTAATTGTAATGGGTTCGTCACCATCGCTGACATAGAAATAATGGTCTTCCTGTTGATCTTCGAGAATACGTTCCTGGATCGGGAAAAAGAGATCGACATCCTCTGCGATTACATCACAGGCATGCCAGGTGTTCATTAATCCCCAGCCGAACATGTAATCAGGACCATCATGTGGACCACATTCATCAGCTGTGTGGATCAGCAACCCTTTTGCTGTGGCGGAAAGCGGAGCCTCGCCATCGTGGGTCTGCTTGTAATATTGAATCACCAGATTCATCGAACCGGCGAGATTCGGGCTTGCCATCGAAGTTCCCGAATAGGAAGCGTAGGCGTCATCGTCAGAAGCAACAGACGAAATCAACTGGATACCGTTGGCAACGAGGTCTGGCTTGATACGTCCATCATCGGTTGGTCCCCAGCAACTGAACGAACTCATACTGACACTTCCAGGACCATTGTAACCATTGTCGACATCATTTACAGCACCAACTGTGATGATGTTTTTCGCGTTTCCAGCATGTGGAACGCTGTCAAATCCATCAGCACCACCTTCTCTTTCGTGAAACTGAGTGCTCTCAACCCAATTTTGCCCCTGCATCACGTAATGCATTATTGGTTGCTGATTTGGGCCATCTCCGCGGTCATTGCCGGCAGATTTGCAGATAGTATAATAGGGGGCGTTGAACATAATCTCATCGTAACGGCGAGCTTCACTTGTATAACGTCCGAGCTGATAATCTTCTTCTTCATCCACGCCCATATCGCCGAACCAATACCAATCGCCAGCGTCGTAGTGCCAGCCGGCAACCGCACCATAGGAATGATTCGAAACTTTTGTGCCTTCGGCAGCAGCTCCAGCCATTTCACCGGTATCATTGTTCCAATCGTACGCAGTCAGCCATGCGCCGTTGCTCATACCCCTTGCGCTCGGATTGACCCCTCGTCCAATCATTGTGCCAGCGACATGGGTCGAATGACTGTGAACATCGGCTGGGTTGTCCATCTGAACGACAAAATTATTGAACTCCTGATGTGTGGTTAATACTCCACCACCATCCCATTCAGCAAGTTCACCGAAACCGGTGTTGGTTCCATCAATATCATATCCAGATTGACCACCTGGCCACACTTCATCGGTGCTTAATGATTGTGCAGCAACAAGATTGTTCATCCCGAAATAAAGTAGACGACCGGTTTCATCGATACCCATCAATTCAATATTATCACTACGATTCAACCTGGCGATTGGACCTGTAGCTGTATTAATAAGAGCCTCATACTCAGCGCCTCGTTGTGATTCAAATAGTTGTGTATATTCATCACTGAGTATCAGCAAAGCGTCACGATTTGTGGTTGTTTGTGCAAAAAGCGAACAGGTGAGTGATAAGAGTAATAGACTTATCCCTGCACCATGTTTTAGAAAACGCATGTTCCCTCCAGAATTTGCCAGTGCATTGCAGGCAGACGTACAATGAATTATTCTCTCCACTAGCAATCTAGTATGATTTACAGTAAGCTCAAAGTTATATACTACACGTAATAGTGGATTCGTGAGTCAATAAAGCAAGTCAGGATATCGTAAATATGAAAAAGTGGGAAATTAAATCAATCCGTAAGATGCCATCGGTTTATAAAGGAACCCCACGTGCGACCATCGCAGTTGCGGGACGATCCAATTGTGGCAAATCTACCCTGATAAATACATTGGTTGGGAAAAAGATTGCTTTAACCTCGAAAACACCAGGGCGCACTCGTAAAGTACAACGTTTTCTGATCAACGAACGATTTGACCTTGTTGACCTGCCTGGCTATGGTTTTGCGAAAGTGGGAGTTGCCATGCGTACAAACTGGCGACAGGAGATCACAGATTTTTTAAGTGGTCATGGTAACCTCCGCTGTCTGCTTATTCTTGTGGATATCCGACGTGGATTAACCGACCTGGATCGTGAATTAATCGCGTGGACAGGATTGGAAAAGGTACGTCCCGTAATAATCCTCACCAAGGCAGACAAACTCTCTAAAAGCCAGCAGATAAAAGCCAGACAGGAAGTCGAAAAGGAGATAGAGGGTGAGATGGAAATTTATCAGGTCAGCGCAGTGAAAAAAATTGGACTCGATCAACTTCGTACCCAGATGCTGGCTTGGTGGCAGGAAGATATTTACCAGGCAGGTGTATAAGAGGTTTGTTATGCAGGTATTTCTAAGGGTGTATGGCGAACTGAATGATCTACTGCCTAAGGATAAACGACAGCAAACCTTTCCACTATCAGTCCATATCAATACTTCAGCAAAAGATGCAATCGAGCAAGTCGGTATTCCTCACCCTGAAGTTGCGTTTCTGCTGGTGAATGGAGATGAATCGTACATGGGAGATCGCCTCCATGCTGAGGATCGAGTTGCAGCTTACCCTCAAGGTTACAAAATCGGGATTAGCTCTTTAGTGCCAGAAATCGAAACACCTATACGGTTTACTGTGGATGTGCACCTGGGAAAACTAGCTGGTTATCTAAGACTGTTGGGATTCGACACCTGGTATGAATCGGTTGACCCCGGGGATGATCATCTTCTGGAAATCGCGCTCACTGAAAATCGGATTCTACTAAGTTGTGATCGTAAATTACTTATGAATAAAAGATTAAAATGGGGTCGGGTTGTAAGAAACAGAGATCCTTTAGATCAATTAGATGAGATTGTTGAACGGTACTGTTTACGTGAACAGTCAAAACCATTTACTCGCTGCATGCTTTGCAATGAACTTCTACGAACAGCTTCAGAGACAGAGATTTATGAACAAGCTCCCAAGGATATTATTGCGAAACTATCAAAAAATTCTGAGTCAATCAAATACTGTCCGCAATGTGAAAAAATCTATTGGCATGGATCACATGTGGATCGTATGCTGGAAGTGATTGAAGGTTTTGGGATAAAACAATAAAGCTGCCTCCAGATGTGAAGGCAGCTCTTAAAGATCAATCTATACCAAACAGGCTTTCAAATTGCTGCTTGTTTCTTTTTATCCGCTTCCAGCCAGAAGTGATAAATCAGCATGGCGATGGAGGCGAGCAAACCAATCGCACCAAAAATCCACCAGGTAACCCAGGGATCGTATTTGTCCCATAGAACATTTGTAGCTCCAAAGACGTCCATATTGAGTTTGGATGCCAGGGTAGGCAGCACATCCTCTCTGCTCAAATTGGCAACTACATTTGGATCCATCCCAAGTTCATCCACCAGGTGCAAACGAGCGAATTCATATTTGTCGCTGAAACGTCCATAAGTAACGCCAGATAACCAGCCAGCAAGTGTCCAGCCAATCGCAAATGGAATGTTGCTGTAACCGAGGTAGAGTGCCTTTTTCTCAGGAGGTGCCATCAAGCCGATATATTCACTGAACTTGGGGCTGCAGACCATTTCACCGACTGCAAAAGCAAAAATACCAACCAGAACCAGTAGACCAGTGTTCATCATACCGGTGAAGACCAGGGCAAGAGTTGAGATGAACATCCCCAGCACCATCATGACTACCGGTTTGAATTTCCCTGTCAGGTATCCGATCAGGGGCATGAGAATGACAATCGCTCCGGCATCGAGATTAATCATCATTTCCGGGGGAATGTTGCCGTGACGGTCGGCTGCGATACCAGTTGCAGCAACTAGACCTCGTGAATCAACCCATTCATCGATGAAAATCGGGAATGTATCAAATAACTGCATGAACATGAGCCAGAAACCACTGAAGATCAGGAGGAATACCATAAACTTCGGGTCTTTAATAAGGGTGCTCATGCTGTCGCCGAATGTGGCGAAAGCACTTTTCTCTGCTTCTCCCTTCTCTTTTTTCATGCGACGAACATCTTCAGAATAGTCTTTGAAGATAAAGATGGTGGGGATGAAGTTGATGACGATGATAATCGCTGAAGCAAAAAAGACATATTCCCAGGTAATGAGACGCATCTTAGCAGCGATAATTGGTCCCAGGAATCCGCCGATATTGACCAGCTGATAGAATACTCCCCATCCCAGCGATGAATTTCGTTCATCAACTGTATGAGCAAGTGTACCATGTAACGGTGGCTTGAAGATCGCAGTACCCGTTGCCAGCAGTAATGCGGCGGCGAAGAAGGAGACATACGAATTTGCAAGCCCCATCAACACATAAGCAATGGCGTTTATTCCGAATGCCAGATAGAGGCTCTTTTTGTATCCATAACGATCACTGAACCCGCCTGTAAACATGGGCAACAAGGCTTGAATCAATGCCCAGAATGTAAAAATGATCCCACGTTGTTCATGGCTGAGTTCAAGACCACCTGCGGCTGCAGCATCCACAATATAGATACCAACCACCGCACGTACGCCGAAATACGCCAGACGTTCGAACATCTCCATAAGGTTTGCGGTCCAGAATGAACCGGGGAAGGATCGAAGTTGATCCATGAACCCCAGTTTTTCGACCGTTTTCTCACCACTTGATGCATCACTCACGCTTGACACTCCCTGTGTGAAATTTATTTATTTAGCTAAGTTTTTAGTGCCGATTTGATGAACCTGAAAAACCTTACTCGTCCTCATCTTCACGTTTGTTTTTCGCGTAAAACAGCTCCTCATCAAACTCATTCTCGCTTTTTGCAACTACTGTAGTAGCCATCAGGTCACCGCTGATGTTAATCGCGGTACGCGTCATATCCAGGAGACGATCCACCCCGAGAATAATGCCGATGCCTTCCAACGGCAATCCGATTTCCGCCAGTACCATTGAAAGCATGATCAAACCAACCCCCGGTACCCCGGCAGTTCCTATACTGGCGAGGGTTGCCATGAGGACGACGCTGAGAAAGTTTCCGATGGTCAGGTCAATGCCATAAACATTCGCGATAAACACAGTAGCTACACCCTGCATGATCGCGGTGCCGTCCATGTTGATCGTGGCACCAAGAGGTAATGTGAAGGAATAGACTGATTCTTTTGCGCCTAAACGCTTTTCAGCAACACTCATGGTTACTGGCAGGGAAGCATTTGATGAACTTGTGGAAAACGCAACAATCATGGCGGGGTAGATGTTTGCGAAAAATCGAATCGGATTGAGTTTGGTAAACATGAAAAGATAGGCTGGATATATAATGAAGGCATGAATGAATAAAGCACCCACAACGCATCCCATATATTTCAACAAGGGTACAAACACCGCCAGACCTTCACCCGCAATCACCTCCGCAATCAGACCGAAAACACCAATCGGAGCAAACAGCATGATCATACCCACCATCTTTTGAATGATGTGATCTGCAGATTCAAGAACCTTTACCAATGGTTTGGAACGATTGGGCATTGATGCAATGGCAAGACCAGCCATAATTGCCACGAAGATCACCTGTAGCATCTCGCCTTCGACCATTGCCCTGAAGGGATTCGTGGGTACGATATTGACGAAAATATCCATCATGAAGGGGCTTTGACCTCCTTCAAATCCTCCTTCAATTGGGATGGATAAACCAGTTCCAGGACGAATCAGTGAAGCGAGGGTGAATCCAATAGTGATCGCAATGGCTGTTGTGGAAAGGTAAATCCCCATGGTTTTGCCACCAATACGTCCGAGTTTGTTCAGATCGCCAATGGCAGCGGTTCCAAGAGTAAGCGAAACCAGCACAAGGGGTACGACTAAAAGCCGAATTCCATTTAAGAATATCCTACCGAGAGGGTCATGAACCCATTTTATAATTACTTCATTTGCTTCTTTTGGCAGGAGAAGATATTGAATCAGACCGACAATTATCCCGGCACCTAATCCAATTAAAATCCAGGCGGTAAGACCAAGCGTCTTTCGTTGCGGCATAAAAACTCCCTGGTTGCTGCAGGTGTGAGGCTGTGACGCGCTTAGGTTTTATCTGTTGTAAAAACAGGAAACATTCGCAACTACATGAAAAGCAAATATAGTAGTTGAAAATCAAAGAACAAATTGTTAAAACTGAGAATAAGATAAAAGCCGAGTGAAATCGTAATTGAGGAAGTATATCAAGGTAAACTGCTACTCTTGATGGTGTTCATCCTCTTTCACAAGTAAAATAGTGCTTGCTTGCTGTTATCTTGTTCAGTAAATTGTAACTAATGCGTGGAGAAACGAGGGAGAATTTTGAATGGGGTGGGAGTGTGCAGCAAACACCTGCGCCATTACGAAGTTCAAGGTCGATTATGAGATCATTGCACGGGTACCAGTCGCAAAACCCTGAAAGAGCCGGAAGAGTTGAAAAATAACACAACTCCGTTTCTTTCAGGGTTTTTCTCTGGAGGCACCTGTGAAAAGATATTGTGATCGGAGTCACGTCCTCCTTTTTACCACCTAAATTCAATAATTACAAAATCTGGAAAGATGGTTTGATACACTTATCACGTGTAACACAAGTCCATTGGGACAAATTGCGCTTGCTTCCTTTTTTCACTAAGTTCACTAGCTCGAAAGTGCTAATCATGAACAATTGGGATCAAAATTGATGCGGAGGCAGCAGAGAAATGGCTGAGTTTGACAAGATTGTCGTGCCGGCGGAAGGCCAGCAGATCACAGTGCAAGATGGGAAGCTCTCAATTCCCGATAACCCGATCATCCCTTTCATCGAAGGTGATGGCACAGGGCGCGACATCTGGAAAGCGTCGCAGCGTATCTTTGACGCTGCAGTTGAGAAAGCTTACGGTGGAGCACGCAAAATTCACTGGATGGAAGTATACGCCGGTGAAAAAGCTCTCGATGTATATGGTGGGAATACATGGATGCCTGAAGAGACTTTCGACGCCATCCGTGAATATTTTGTGGCTATTAAAGGACCACTAACCACTCCTGTGGGCGGTGGATTCCGTAGCTTGAATGTAACCCTGCGCCAGGTATTAAACCTGTACGCATGTGTACGTCCGGTTCGATTCTTTGAGGGTGTCCCCAGCCCGTCACTTCGTGCCCAAGAAATGGATATGATCATTTTCCGTGAGAATACCGAAGATGTGTATTCTGGTGTTGAATTTGAAAGCGGATCAACTGAAGCGGCAAGGCTTATCAAAATTCTCAAAGAAGATTATGGGAAAACTCAGATTCGCGACGATTCCGGTATCGGGATAAAACCGATCAGCCCGACCGCGACAAAACAATTAACTCGTAAAGCGATTCAGTGGGCGATCGATAAAGGTCTGCCGAGTGTAACCTTCATGCACAAAGGTAATATCATGAAGTTTACCGAAGGTGCTTTCAAGACGTGGGGATATGAAACTGCCGTTGAAGAGTATCGTGACCATGTTATCACCGAGGCTGAGTTGTGGGATGAAACAGTCGCCGAAGATGGCGTTACGCCCATTTCCAAACCAGGTGCATTTGCTGATTTGCGCGGTGGCAAACCTGCGGGCGATCCCAATGGCAGAATCGTCGTAAAGGATCGTATCGCCGATAGTATGTTCCAGCAGATTCAAACCCGACCTTCAGAGTATTCAGTAGTTGTAACGCCAAACCTGAACGGTGATTACATCTCCGATGCTGGTGCGGCAATGGTCGGTGGACTCGGAATGGCACCGGGTGCGAATATTGGTGATTATATCGGTCTCTTTGAAGCGACACACGGTACCGCTCCAAAATATGCGGATAAAGATGTTATCAACCCAGGATCACTCGTGCTTTCCGGCGCGATGATGTTTGAATATATGGGTTGGGATGAAGTAACTGCGAAAATCTATTCCGCTCTTGAGAAAACAATTGACCAGAAACGTGTTACTTATGATCTTCATCGCCAGATGGAAGGCGCAACCAAATTGAAGACCTCTGAATACGCTTCCGCAATTATAGAAAACATGTAGTTGATTACAGTCAGGCTGCCTGGCAAGTTTCAGGCAGCCTGTTTTTTACATAGATTTTCTTATTTCGGTGATTTTAGCTCAATTGATGAACAGCAACACGCATTTCATCTCTTGTGTTATGACTGAAATGCAGAGTCAAAATGTGAAGAAAATGTAAAAATTATTAATGCCTCATGAATCATTGAGGCTTGCCATTGTTAAACAAGCGAGCTTACCTTACATGATCCATTGACTTACGGGATCTTGGAGGGAGGTAGAATATGCGTTCTTTTCGAATATTGTCTTCAGTTTTACTCGTACTGCTCATTCTTTCGCTGGGTTCCACAGCGTTTGCTCAGTCGTCTGGAAAGATCAAAGGTATTGTGACAGACTCTGAAACTGGCGAAGCGGTTATCGGTGCTAATGTTACAATTGAGGGAACTTCGAAAGGTGCTTCGACAGACCTGGACGGTGTTTTCTTTATTGTCGCTGTTACCCCGGGAGAATATACTGTAAAAGCCAGTGCTTTGGGATTTGCCACAGCTACATACACCGGAGTAGAAATCCGTTCTGATGAAACGACAGAACTGGAGTTTAAACTTCAAGAGCAGACCCTGGAGCTTGGGGAAGTTACCCTGGTTTATGAGGCTCCAGAAGTAAACCTCGGTGTCACCTCAAAAGAGGTCAAAATCTCCGGTGAAGATCTGGCAATGAAGCCCACCGATGATGTTACAGCAGCTCTTGTTGCTGAGCCGGGTTTCAAGATCGACGATGAGGGTAAGATTCATATCCGTGGTGGACGTGACACTGAATCACGTTTTATTGTGGATGGTATCGATAGTCGTGACCCGATTACTGGTGAAGTGCTTCCTGTCAACCTTGCTGCGGTGAATGTCCAGGAAATCCAGATTCTTACAGGCGGTATGGCTGCGGAATATGGAAATGCGACTGCGGGTATTGTCAACATCACGACACCAGAAGGTGCTGTTGATGGTTATAGTGGTTCAATCGCCTGGTCAACCGATATCTTCAGTGATGATGTCTTCGATGATTTTTCGTTCAACGAAGATCGTGTTGATATTGCTTATGGTGGCCCTGTTCCTGTCACCGGGATGCTTTTCAATCGTCCGATTACCTTTTATGTAACTGGAAATGTGAAACTCAGCGACACCTATACTCCCCTCGGTCTCGATTATGGCAGCCAGGACTATGCTGGTCTAGGATTTGATGTTCCTCGTCGCCAGTACAACGACTGGTCGGGAAGTATGAAGCTGGCATACGATCTCGGTAGTGGTAAAAAAGTATCAATCTACATGATGGAACGAGCACGTGTGTTCGATGTTTACCCGAATGGTGCCGGATTTGTCAGTGGCAATTATGGCTGGCAATATCTCTACAACCTTGAACATCGCCCCCAGGCAGAAGATCGCAGAACCTCCTTTAATATAGACTTTACCAATCAGCTCTCCTCCAGAAGTGTAATGAACTTCTCTGTGGGACGTCAGGTGCTTACCGCAAGCCTTTCACCTCGTGGAAAAAATCCGGGCGAATTTACGCTGGTTGATGAGATTGAAGAAAATATCGCTACTGGTATTGATCAGAACAATAACGGTCGCTGGGATCAGGATGCAGATGGCGACGGTGTTGTACATAGTGAAACATTTGATGAACTCGGTTTCGATAATGATGGTAACAACTTCCTCGACGGATATTTTGACCACGATGGAAACCAGGCTTATGAAGGCGAGAACGAAGGATACGAAGATCTGAACATGAATGGTCAGTGGGATCGTGGTGAAGACTGGATCGATCTCAACGGCAATGGTGTTTACGATTTCGCTGAGCCCTGGACAGACCGTGCCGACCCGGTAACCGGTGTAAACAATATCGGCGTGTTTGACCCTTGGGACCCTTATATAGACTTGAATGGCGATGGTGTCTGGAACCCCGCTGAACCACAGCTTGCCGAACAGGATATGAACGGCAATGGCAGATGGGATGGTGAACGTTACCAGGATGCCAATGGAAATGGTGTTTTCGATCGTACCGAACCATTTACCGATTTGAACGGAAACTTCACCTGGGATCCAGGTGAACCCTTCAAAGATTTGAATGGTAATGGCAGGCAGGACGATGGTGAGGGGTATGATGATGCCAACAGCAATGGACAGTTGGATCGTCAAGACTTGGTCGACAATACTCAGGAAGATCAACCCGAACCGTTTTATGATGGTGATATTTATAATGATACAGGTGAGCCGTTCATTGATTTACGTGATCCGTTAACCGGCGAATACAATGGTCGCTGGGATCCAGGCGAACCTTTCTATGATCTGCCCTCATCAGATGGCACCAGCCTTATAAATGAGTTTGGTGATCAGTTGGGTTACGAACTTACTGTAACCCCGACTCTGAATGGTAAATATGACCCACCAAACGGTATTTTTGATGAATATGAGCTGTTTACTCAATTCAACCCTGTAGTCAATGAAGGATCGACACAACGTCTTCCAGTATTGTATACGTGGGAAGATAGATGGTGGGAGACAGGTAATCATGGCAGTGAATGGGTTTACAGTGATTATCTTGCTTACGATCAACTGCACAGTACCTGGTCAAACCGAACAGTTCACGATGAAAATAACCCGCGTTTTAATGTGCCGAATTTCCAGTATGATGAAGGTGAAGAGAATTACGTCGATTATAACGGCAACAACCGTTGGAACAACATCGACTACTTCCTGAATCCGGGGCGTTGGGACAATGCGGCTATCTGGTCACGCCGTCGCACCGAAGAGTATACTTTCAAGTTCTCGTGGCAGAGCCAGGTACATACATTCCATGAATTAAAAGCTGGTACCGAACTTAAGTACCGGATTATGTCGCAGGAAGAAATCCAGAGCCCGGATCAGCCTTACACTGGTGAAGCGTCTGTGGGCAATGAACAACCCTATTCAGACCGTGGTGATGTTCGAGATTTCTGGGAGTACAAACCCTGGCAGGGTGCAGTTTATGTCCAGGATAAGATGGAATTCGAGGGATTGATCGTTCAGGCTGGTCTGCGTACTGACTTCGTTGTCCATGACCAGGCTGTAGTTGATGAACAACGTCGACGTTTTGAAGCGGGTGAACCCGCGGCGAAACTGGCGGAAAAAGGTAATTTCCAATTCGCACCTCGTCTCGGTATCAGTCACCCGATCACTGAACGTTCTAAGATGTATTTCAACTACGGTCACTTTTACCAGACTCCATCTTTCATCTACTATTATAAATCAACTACCACAAATCTTGATCAGGGTACTGTAGGAAATCCAAATCTTGACTTTGAAAAGACCGTTACCTACGAACTAGGTGTTCATACCCAGGTTACTGATGATGTATCGTTCCAGATCGCAGGTTATTACCGTGATATGTATAACCTGATCTCGACTGTTGCGGAAAAAGTGGGTCCGATTACAATTTATCGTTACGTAAACCTTGATTATGGTCGTGCTCGTGGACTGGAAATGAAGCTGGATAAAAATTTCAACAATCATTACCAGATGTCGTTGAACTATGACTTTTCCTACGCTTTTGGAAAAGCTTCTTCAGCGAACGCTGAATTTGAGAGACGTTCATTGAATGTTCCGGTTAACTTTGATGAGCATCCATTGGACTGGGATGAAACCCATCGTGTCACCTTCAACTGGGCGATGATGTACCAGAAGGGTGAGCATCCATACTTATTCGGTTTCCGTCTGCCGGATTACTGGTTGTTGACCATGCAGTGGCAGTTTGGTTCTGGACGGCCATATACTCCATCTGAATACACAACAGGGATCAATCCAAACCTGATTCTCGAGAATTCAGAGCGTATGCCCTGGACTGAAACTACTGATGTTAAACTCGAAAAGTACTTCGATATTGGATCCTTGAAAGCGATTCTTGGTGTCGAGGTTCGAAATGTCTGGGATAAGAGAAACTGGCGTAGTGTTTACGCTGAGACTGGTAGTCCTATTTACGCAGTCCATCCATTGAATCCAGACTATAATCCATTTATTGATCGTTTTGCTTATGATGCAAATCCACGTAATTACAGCCCGGGTCGTCAGATCCTGCTTAAAATCGGCTTTGAATTCTAGACAGGGAGATAGGGTACAATGAAGTTGTTGAACAGGCTCATACAGATATCCATCATCCTGACCATAGCTATTGGTTTCATCGGTTGTGATACCGAAGATGATCCGGTGTCGAGTGGTGGTGATAAAACATCATTGCATGGAAATGTTTCCGGTGTGCTTTCTGCGGGTAACAGCCCTTATGTGATGACCGACGCGGTTCTTGTCCCCGAAGGAGAATCACTGATCATAGATGCAGGTGTAGAAATCTATGCGAATGGCTTCTTCCCATTTGAGGTCAAAGGCGAGCTGGTTGCTAGAGGAACCGAGGATAACTTTATCCATTTCACTTCCAACCTGAATCCGAAGGGAAGAGGAGATTGGCGTGGAATCTGGCTTCTGGATGCAGATGACACCTCGATTCTGGAATACGTGCAGGTTACTTATGCTTCAAAGTATAATTTAATTCAAGACACCACACGTGCGTATGACGAGAACAATATCGCCTATATAGACACGATTCTGCATCGTGGTGCAATTACAATCCTGGACTGTTCACCTACAATAACCCGCTGCATTATCGACAATGCGGGATATGATGGTATCAACATCATTGGTGAATCTGATCCAGTTATAAGCTATAACACCATCACCAATAATTCATTCAACGGTATTCGTATTGAACCGAACCTGGCAGGTATGTATGGTAATGCGACAATTACCAACAACATCGTGGTAGAAAACGATGACTCTGGTATTAGAGCCAGATCGAGTAATCTGACCGCGACCATTGCCTATAACGATATCTGGAATAACGTCTCCTTGGATTATCTCCCGCTTGGTTTGCTGGAAAATGTGGAAAATGATGTTTCCCTTAATCCAGAGTTTTATGATGTGGAAGCAGGGGATTATCGTTTGCATCCGTGTAGTGGAGCGATCGACAAAGGTGATCCGAACGACCCTGCTGATCCTGATGGTACAGTAGCGGATGTTGGCGCATTACCGCATTTCCAGGCTGAGAATGAACTGACGCATACTCTTGTTGGAAGCCGTCTTCATCTGCGGAATGATTTTGAGTTTTATAATGTAACCTGTGATGTTGAGGTGCAGGAAGGTGATACACTGATTATCGATCCGGGTGTAACAATTCGGTTTATTGAACGTTTTACTTTTAATGTTTACGGCACAATCATCGCAGAGGGTACGGAGAATCGTCCTATCGTGTTTACCAGCGGCAGGGAAAACCCAAAACGTGCTGATTGGAAACAGATCCTTCTTGATGGTGCGAGCAATAATTCAAGATTGCACAATGTTATCATCGAGCATGGTTCTACGGACGATATCGCGGCTCCTCATTTTCTTGGTGCATTAAGCTTGAATGGTTGTTCACCTGAGTTGAAAAATGTAACAATCAGAAATTCTTACAATGTTGGTCTGTATCTTGTTGATGGCGCTCGTCCCACTATTGAAGACCTTACGATTGAATCAGCTGGCGTAATTGGAATGTATTGTCATTTGAACTCCAGCCCTGATGTTACTCGTGCGATAATATCGAATATCGATGGTTATGGTGTTCAGCTTGAGCTGAACAGTAATCCGGTGATGAACAATGTGTTAATCTATAATGCACATGTAAGCGGTCTGGTTATTAAAGAACTGTCCAACCCGGTAATCAACAACTTTACGATATATGGTCCAAACAGTCATGCGGTTCGCGTAAGCAATTCATCGAAACCGACAATTTCCAATTGTATTTTCAATGAATTTTCGTATGGTGTAGATGCGCAAGTGTCGGCTCGCCCCACATTGCTGTACAGTACGGTTTATTCCAGCCGGGCAGAGACTGGTAATTTCATCCGTGGGTTTGACTGGGACGATACGATAAATCTGCTTGAAGAACCCAGGTTTGTAGATGCTGAAAATGGCAATTTCCGTCTGCAGGCAGGAAGTCCCGGAAAAAATGCAGGTAATCCGGATTCAGAGTTTAACGATCCAGATGGCACCCGCAATGATATGGGTGCGTATGGCGGACCAGAAGCCTGGCAATAAACGGCAAATGTAGCACAGTTCGACTGGTAAAATATCGTTGTCCCGGGTAATAGTTGGGTACAACACTATAGGTTTGGCTAATTCGGTTGCTTTTGGGATATAAATTATGCAATTCAGAACTTTCATTTTCCTTTTGCTTGCTTTGCTGATTGCAACATCTGCATACGCACGTTTTCAGGAAATTGTCGACCGTGGGCCGGTGAAACCGGAATACAACCCTACGATTGATGTTATTCAGACAGAAAACAGATTACATGATGTCGGGAATATCTGGCTGACCATCACGAATTATGGTTATTTTGGAAATGATGGAAGCGACAGAGATGGTTTCCTGGAAGACCCTTGTACTGGTGAATGGTCGCCTCAAGCTGAATTCCCTGCTAATAGCGGCATTCAATATCTCTTTATGGGAGCAATGTGGATTGGGGCTATTATTCAGGAAGAAGGTTTTGAGTATGCCAGAGTTTCGACAGGTGTTGAAGGTTGGCTGGCATCTGCGAATGACCCTTATCTCGGACGTGAGTTTTTCCCGGGACATGAACCTGGCAATGGAATTGTTGAAAGGTCTTCACGACAAAATGCATATAATTGCCTTGGTGAGTTTATCACCAGCGATGAGGCAGTTTCAGAGCAGGACTTTATTTCATCCTATACCGATACCCATAGAGTCAGTCCGCTCGGTTCTGAGCTGAGCACACCGCGTGATGGACCCCATGTCCCGCTCGGAATTAAGGTTACTCAAAAATCGTATGCCTGGTCATATAACTATGCACGTGATTTTATCATTATCGATTATGAGATCGAAAATATTGCCAACAATTTTCTGAAAAACCTGTTCGTCGGTTTGTACGTTGATGCGGATGTCGGGCACGTTTCAGAATCGGGCAATAACCGTGCACAGGATGATATTTGCGGTTTTAAGACTTCATATCAATATCAGCCTCAGGGATCCAATCAGGAATATACCCTGACCATTAATACAGCCTATATCTCGGACAATGATGGTCGTCCAAGAAATGTAAATTCAGGAAATGATTTTTCTGGACCTGGAGTTACGGGAACACGTGTCGTTCGTGCTCCAAATCCAAAATTACGTACATCATTCAACTGGTGGATTTCCAATACTGACGCAAACAATGATTTTGGTCCTGCCTGGGAAGATGATCACAGTCCTGGTAACTGGACAGGTACACTGGGCACGCCCGAGGACGATGAAAGAAAATACTTTGTGCTTTCAAACCGTGAATTTGACTATGACCAGATTCGTGTCAATGATCCAGCGTACATCAGTGGTAATTCGCAGGAGTTCGTAAATCGATTCACCAACGAAGTTTTGGAGGCTCACGATTGGCGTATCCCAGATGCCGGAAATGCCGATGATCTAGCCAATGGCTTTGATACACGTTATCTGCTATCCTGGGGACCGTTGGGCGTTTTTGATCACATCGATGAAGGTGGAAATAGAATCTATCGCTTGAATCCGGGTGAAAAGTTTTCCATGACAATAGCTTATGTCGCTGGTGAAAACTTCCATGACCGTCAGCATCCGCAACCCAGCAGTGAACAGATCGATTATGAGTTGTTTGATTTTTCAGATTTTCAGTATAACGCTGACTGGGCTGCAAAAGTCTATGATAACCCGATGATTGACACCAATGGCGATGGCTGGTTTGGCGAAGATGTAGGTGTTGATGGAATCTATTCTGATTCAATCGGTGACACCTTACGCTGGATCAACTGGAATAATGAACTGTTTACAGCAGTTTATACTGAACCGGATTCCGGAGAACTTGATGGTGTTTTCCAATTGGAAGAGGATTTGGCACCTCGTCCAATTCAATACGATTATACCTATAACAACGAGCTTTTCGATCAGGGCGATGGGGAACCCGATTTTCGTGGTCCACCACCACCTGAAGTGCCGATTCTAACTTCCAGCTCTGACACAAAAAATGTTTATTTGAAGTGGGGAAAATTTCCATCAGAATCTGAGGAGTATCAGGATCCGTTCAGTCGTTTGCAAGACTTTGAAGGGTATCGCATCTATGTCTCAAATACTGGTCTGGAAACAGAATTCAGTCTGGTTGCCGAATATGACAGGATCGATTTCGCTTACTACAGTGAGCGAGATTCATTGATGTCTATCCCGATCGCTACAACTCAACCGGACACATTGCCCGAAATAATGACAAATACACTTGGTGTGACCGGATTCCTGCGACCAGTAGGTCCGAATATAGGGCTTGCATCCTTGGTAGACCCTGATGTTGATTCCATGTATGTGTTCGATATCGGCGAAACAAACCCGATGATACCGCGCTATTACACGGTTACAGCATTCGACTATGGCGATCCCTTCTCAGGCACTGAACCATTGGAAACTGCGAAGTCCGCAAATATGCTCTACCTGGCACCCTCAGGCACAGACCGCAAGAAACCAGGTGTCGTGCCGAATCCGTACAGAGCAGATATGGACTATACTCAGCAGCACATGCAATTGATTTATGATGTGGATACAACATTTGTAGCATGGGAAAACCGGAATGATGGCACTCCGAATTATTTCCCACAGACAGATCGTAGAATGTATTTCTACAATCTGCCTAAAAAATGCTATATCAGAATTTTCACCGTTTCTGGTGACCTTGTTACTTTAATAGATCATAATATTTCTGGAAACCGAATTTCGAATTGGGTTTCTGATCATGCAGAAGTTTGGGACCTCAACAGCCGCAACCAGCAGCAAGTGGTTTCAGGGCTGTATTTCTTCAGTGTCGAAGATAGAACTGCAGGAAATGAAGGTCATATTGATGTTGGCAAATTCGTAATCATTCGATAAAGCGGAGTGTGAACATGACGCGCAAGCAATGGTTTGCAATCGGATTAGCTGTTGCGCTGATCATTCCGGGTCTGGTGTTTGGTCAGGCCAAGGTAGGAACGACCGGGGTGAATTTCCTCAAGATTGGGGTGTCTTCGCGTGCGGTTGCTATGGCAGATGCGTTTCTTGCGATAGCGGATGACGCATCAGCGTTATACTACAATCCTGCTGGACTGGTGAATATCAAGAAGAAGGAGTTGATCTTTACCCATGTGGCCTTTCCATCTGGGTTAGGGGTAAACTTCGACTACATCGGCGGCGTTATGCCACTTCCGATGTACGGTGCTGCTGTGGGCGCATCTATGACGGCACTATATACAGATGATATGCCAGTAACTACCTATCAGCTTCCCTACGGAAATGGTCAGACATTTAGAGCTACTGACTTTGCAGCGGCGATTAGTTACAGCCAAAGGTTAACTGATAAGTTCTCCGTTGGTGGATCAGTCAAGTATATCCAGGAGAATCTGGCTGATGAAAACGCTCTCGGATGGGCTGTTGATGTTGGCACATTTTACGATACAGGGTGGAAATCCCTGCGTATCGCAATGTTGATCTCCAACTTCGGCCCGGATATGCAGCATGTAACCACTCCTTTCCCATTACCTCAGAACTTTAAGTTTGCTACAGCGGTCGATCTTATGCAAAAAGATGACAGCCGTCTGACCATGGGCTTGGAAGGTACACACCCCAACGATAACTCAGAAGAAGTCCATCTCGGCTTTGAATATGCCTTCAAAGAGACAGCGATGCTTCGTTTCGGAAAAAAGATTAACGGTTGGAAACGCAGTTCGAACGAAGAGTACGTTGAAGACAAAGATAACAACCCATTCTATGAATACCCTGTATTCGATGAAGAGGGTATGGTCTCATTTTCCGGGATGAGTTTTGGTGGTGGTTTGTACATGCGGAATATTGGTCTCAAAGTTGATTATACCTATGCGACAATCCAATACCTGGGCGGATGGCATCGTTTCAGCCTGGGATATGTATTGAAATAATTGGTCGCAGGTTTATGAAAATACGAAGCCAGCCAATTATCATTTTGCTGTAATAAACAAGCTGGTGGAGTCTTGGAATGGGTGATTCAGTGGAACGAGATTTTAGAATACGAGGTGACGTCGTGGGTCAGATGTCCAGATTTACCAGGTTATTAACCCTGGCTATCGCACTGCTCTTGCCAGTAAGCTTTGCTTACAGTCAGGTGAGCGGAGATGTGTCCGGACGCTGGACGGTTGGTGACAGCCCGATCATCGTCGAAGGGGATATAACAGTCCCCCAGGGAGAAATGCTGGAAATTGATGCGGGTGTTACTGTAACCTTCAATGGACCGTACGCGATTTATGTGAAGGGTGTTTTCCAGGCTCAGGGAGAAGTTCAGCCCGACAATGCCGGAATCGATTGGGTAACATTCACACAGGATACTTCCCAGTTCACAGGTGAAGATCGTTGGCGTGGAATCCGTTTTGATAACAGCGAATCAGGTTCCTTTATAGAATATTGTATTATAGAACATGGTTATGCACATCGTGTTGAAGGTTCCACCTGGGCTGATAATAATGGCGGTGGTCTTTACATTAACGGCGCCTCGCCCAGAGTGACAAATTCAATTATTCGAAATTGTAAAGCTGAATATAGCGGTGGTGGTGTTTATATCTGGTTGTCTTCCAGTCATTTCAGGAACAATCTAATCGCTTTCAACGAGGCAAATCGCCAAGGTGGAGGGATGTTTCTCGACCGTGTTGAGTTGGACCTGAAAAATCTCACCGTTTTCCGCAATGACGCCGGAATCACTTTGCGTACACCTAATACAACTTATGGTGGCGGTATTTACTTCGGACCGAATGCCTATCCTGTAGTGCGAAATTCAATACTATGGCGTAATGGTGACCAGACAGTCAACAATCCAAGTGATGACGTTTTGATTGCCGGGGACAATTTCTATACTGCTTTCATAAAATTTTCTATTTATTCACAGGTTGGTAGCAACGTCGACAACTTTGTTTATCAGGAAGACCCCGATTTTGTAGACGAGGAAATGTTCC
Organism: bacterium; assembly: GCA_019912845.1. Taxonomy (GTDB): domain Bacteria; phylum Electryoneota; class Electryoneia; order Electryoneales; family Electryoneaceae; genus JAIOHU01. The sequence goes on along the minus strand of JAIOHU010000287.1, from coordinate 24,555 downwards.
ACCTGGAGCTTACGTCACGTGGTGTAGATGGTGGTGAATATTCCGATAGTCGCTGGCAGAATGAACCACGTCCCAACGGTGGACGTATTAATATGGGATTTTGGGGTGGAACTGTGTTTGCGACCCGCTCGGTTCCAGTAGCGCAAGCAGCTAATCCGGATATACGTTTTGTAGGTATTCGTCCAGGAGATTCAACAGCAGTTCGGCTTGCAAGTATTCGAAACGTCGGGAATAATGACCTGATTGTTCAGTGGTCAATGGTTTCTATGGAAACGACCAGTCTCGATCCAGAAAATGAAGATACTTTACCTGAAGATATCTCCAGATTTACCGTTGCCCCATTCCCCGAGATGACCATTTCACCGGATAGTACCAAGGAGTTTGAGGTAAAATATATTGTTGCTCCAGGACAATTTGCCACGGACAAGGCCTATATGTTGCTTGACATTCCTGATGGAGCTATAGAGTATGTTGTCTACGGTTATCCATTTGATCCCCAACTTCAGCTTTCAACAACTTCCATTAATATGGATACTCTAGATTTGGATGAACCAGCAAGCAGAAATTTCACATTGCGAAATTTGGGAAATACAAATCTGGTAGCCTTAACACAGCCCTGGATGCGCACATTTTCCGGGAACTTCGATGTTCCTCAACCTGATGGTGGTGAAGCGGCACGTACCATTCTGCCTGGTGAAGAGTTGACTTTGACAGTTCATTATCCGCCCGAAAGTGAATCCTCATTTAACAGTCGTCCAAGGGACACTGGAATGATTCGTGACAGTATCCAGGTTAGAACGAATGACCGGACAGAATTTATCCAAATGCGGCTGGTGGTTATTGGTCCGGTTCTGGAAACAGAGCCCGCAGCAGAGGATACGATCGACTTCCAGTTTGTTAATCTCGATTCGACACGTTCGTTGCCGATCATGATTACAAATGGTGGAAATACAGGGATGCATGTCGATAGTATTGCATTCAGTTCGGGGGCGTTCAGCAGCAACCTGCCGTCAGGGAACAACGCGAATGTTGGTGTTGACGATACTCTGACAGTGAATATCACATTCTCCCCATCAGAATTACGGGTATATAGTGACACCTTGACCGTTTATTCAAATACCGATGAGGTAATGATTTATCTGAAGGGACGTGGAACTAGCGGTGGTGTTTACTTTTCTGGCGAAATCCCCTCTACATTTATTCCTGATACATGGGGTCTTGGTAACGACAATGTGTATATATGCGCTGGTCCCACATCAATTCCAGCCGGAAAAAAACTTGTCATCCGTGAGGGTGTTCAAGTGATGTTTGAAGGCAATGATGGAGATACATTATACTCGCTTGATGTTGAAGGTGAACTTGAAGTTCTCGGCTCAGAAGATAACCCTGTAACATTCAGCCCACTAAACAGAGATCAACATCCATACTTTGGGGGGCTACGGTTTATCGCAAGCAACCCGAACACAAGACTCGAGCACGCGATTGTCGAATATGCAAGCACGACCGAATTGGAAGCAGGAAGTGAATCACTCGGTTTAAGTCCATTTGGGCATGGTGGTGGAATTGCAGTTTACAATACAAACCCAAATTTTATTGATGTGACGGTTAGGAACTGTTTCAGCCATACTGATGGCGGTGGGATGTGGATTTATCAAAGTCGTCCCACACTCGTTCGCTGCATTATCGAAGACAATGAAGCAACCACAAAAGGTGGTGGATTATCATTGTTGGGAAGTTCTCCATTTATCTTTGCTTCCACAATCCAGAATAATCATGCAACTACCAATGGTGGCGGAATCTACTTTGAATATTTCTCAAAACCACTTATATCGAATACCAGAATAGTTAATAATAATGCTGTGAACCGTGGCGGTGCAGTTCATGTCTTTGGCAATAGTGCACCTGTTCTTCGCAATGATGTTATTTTCGGGAATTCGGCAGATACAGACGAAGGATCAGCCTTTTTCGTGTCTGGTAATTCAAATCCTATCGTGCGAAATTCTGTTGTCTGGTCAAATGATGGAACAGATATATTTGTTGACCGAGGATCTCGCTTGATCGGTAGATATAGCGATGTGGAAGATGCTGACACTTACACGAATGTTGATTTTAACTCAACAGTAGTGGATGTTGGTCCTATGTTCACTGACCTGGTCGATTTTGTTCCGGTTGATGGTAGCCCATTGGTTGATGGTGGTGATCCTTCCGCTCCCAATAATGATTATAGTTTCCCACCGTCTAAGGGAAATTTCCGAAATGATATTGGCTTGTATGGCGGTCCTGATGCTCAATATTGGGGTATGTCGCCTGTGAGTATGTCGATATTCGAGAATCAAGCTACCCCTCGTTATCTGAACTTTATTATTAATACCACAGAGCCGTTTACCTCAAACCCCCAGCTTGAAATTGAGGATTATACAGGGACTGAGACGGTGACACCTATAATGCTCGACGCTGATGGTGTTTATCAGTATGCCATGGAGATGACCGAATCGAACTTCCTGGTTTTGACAGTCAGCGGAAATACAGCAAATACCGGTGATGTACGCTACCGTCGCAGTATATCAGTTGCACTTCTTAAACCAACGGCGGGTGGTATACTTGCTGCTGATGATGGTTCAAGATTAATTTTCCCTCCAGATGCGACAAACAAAGAAGTAATGTTCTGGGCTGAGCAGGAGCATTGTCTGAGCATCCCGGAAGAATACACAATAGCCTCCCAGTCTGATATGAATGTCCAATGGACAATCCATGGACAATCTGAGAGTTGGACGAACTCGGCGGAACTTATTCTTCCTTATGATGAAGATGCAGTCTCAAATCGTGAAGTTAGTGGTCTCAGCATCTGGCAGCTCTCTGATAATGGAAGCTGGCATCAGTTGGAAAGTTTTGTAAATACCAGATCGCAAACAGTGCATACTCAAATAAATGAAACTGGCACTTATGCAATATTTTCCGGAGATGGTTCTGTTGAATCTATACTGTTACCGGAACAGTCTGCATTAGGTGTCAATTACCCGAATCCGTTCAATCCATCAACATCAATACCATTTGAACTGTCCACACCAAGCACCATTGAACTGACACTGTTTAATGTTCTTGGTCAGCAGGTAGCTACAATATCTCAGGGATGGTTCACATCAGGGCGTCATGTGGCTTTCTGGAATGCGGATGATGCATACGGAAATGAGCTTACCTCCGGTGTGTATTTCTACCATTTGAAAACAACCCCGACCGATGGATCAAGCGGAGTTGTTGAATCCAGAAAATTAATGTTGATGCGATAGGGAGGTTTAGAAGAGATGAAACAGCGAATATTTCACGTTTCACCGATCATATATCTGCTCGTACCATTTATGGTATTACTTGTTATTGGGTGTACCGATGGCGATGATCCGGTCAGTGCTGAAGCTGGTCCTATCGAATTAACATCAGATGGTTGGAAAGCGTTTGAAGATACCGATTTTGAAAGCGCCCTGGATTACTTCAATAGTGCCATTAAAAAGGGATATGATTCAGCAGACCCCTATTCTGGTGCCGGTTGGACAATATTTCTTGGCTCGTCAGAAATTGATGCCGCATTAACTCGCTGGAACACCGGTCTTGAGAAACCGGGCGGAAAATATGACATTCAAGCCGGTCTGGGGTTTGCTCATCTGGCAAGAAATGATTACACAGCAGCTATTTCCGCACATGAGCTGGTACTCGGTGAAAATGCGAACTACATCTTCAAGCACAGAACAGATATTGACTATCGAGATTTACGCTGGACAATTGCCCAGTGCTTCTACATGGAAACGGAATTTGATTCCTCCTTCAGTTGGGTTCAAACTCTGAATTCAAACTTTACAGTTGATGACGTTAATACGGCTGAAGGAAAACGCTTACTCGCGATAGAAATTGAACGTTTGGGTCAGCAGATTCGCTAGCAATACAGGAGTAGGAAGCATGCGAAAGCATACATATATCAAAGTGGGCATATTCATCCTTCTGGTTGTCCTGGTCTCAGGATTTACCATGATTGGATGTGGTGACCTGGAAGGCACAGAGAAAGAGAACCAACGCCCTAATGTTTCTTTTGTGACGGTTCCTCTTGATTCTTCCCAGTTCAGTGCAGCACCTATCCTCTACTGGAAAGGGAACGACCCGGATGGCTTTGTGGAATACTATTCCTATGCGGATGTAACTGATTCTGCCGCATTTGACAATCCACAAGCTTACGCAAGTGAAATTCCTGAAGAGGAGTGGACGAGCACGAATAGTACAGAGGAACGTATCTATCTGCTCACCCCTGCCGGAGAGATTCAAAAGCATATCTTCTATATTCGTTGCTTTGATGATCAGGGTGAAGCCAGTGATATAAAATATCGTACTTTCTTTCGCTCTAATCAGCCACCAAATATCCCGGAAATCGGAATGGTTGGCATGACAGACGATGAGATAGGTAATAGTGTTTATGTGGCTGACACTCTTTACAGTGGCGAATCCATCACGGCAACTTGGCCTGGGATTCAATTCACCTGGCGCGGAAACGACCCGGATGATCGTTCCCTATACAAAATTCCGTTGGAATTTCAGCCTATACTGGTAAAAGCACCTGGTGATACCATTTTCAAGCGACCCTTTAGTGACAATCTTGGGATTGTCCTGGCGAATCTGGAAACTGGTTTTTACACACTCTATGTCTGGGCACGTGATGATGGGTTGACACTGTCTACTGCACCGGCGAGAATTGAGTTCAATGTTATCAAGCCGACATTTGAGAATAGAATGCTTTTGGTAGTGGAAGCATTGGAACGAGTTGGGCAAGGTCGACCTGAACCAGATTCATTGAAACATTTCTACAATAGGCTATTGACAGATGTATTGGGTGAGAATATTGTCGCAGATACCGTTGATGTCAGGCAGTTAATGTTGACCGATATTAATAATCGTGAATCATGGATATCCAATTCGTTGGTGCACCAATATAAGTTGGTGATCTTTGCGAACGATCAATTCAAACGTCTCAATTATCAAGTAGATGATTATACCTCATCTCGTAATCAAATTTTGATCGATTACCTGCGAGTAGGTGGAAGACTCTGGTATCAGGGGCGAATGGTTGGAAAACATGCGCTGGATACAACTAACACCGGCAGCGACGATGGTGCTCTGCTTCTGGATGAATATCTGTTTGCAGATTCATTGAGTGGACGTCCACTCTGGACAGAGGCAAACCTGCCCCTGGCAGATTTTATAGGCACACGGTCTGCGCTTCCGCAATTCCGCAATCTAACTTTTGATACTAGCAAGGTTGGCGAAAATTATCTCCTGCCAACCTATGCACCAAACAACTTCGGTCTTTCTGGTGCAGAAATTATTGCAAGAAAGCCTGGAGCAAGCACAACGCAATACTTCATCTCGCTGACTGATACCCTGGTTGTCGCAGTGGAGGATGAAGATTCTGAAGTTTTAACGCGGGTGACATTACGTGAAGGAACTGCTCAAGAGCAGACCTTTGATTATCCGCCAACTCAGACAGATTGTTACATACGCACTATAAACGATAAGGTTTATACCGACGGAGTCACCTCCATACAGAATCTTACATTGCTGAACAATGGTGAAGCCAACTGGGAAGGCGAACCAATTGAGGTAAATGATTATCTCATCCGTGTCAGCTACAGCGAAGGTGAACCCTGGTCAGATGATGATGTGTTGGCTGTTGATTACCGATATGATCCACTGACTCGTTACCATCTGAAGCCAGTTGAAATTCGTTATGAACGTGGCGAAGTTGTCAACTTCACCTTCTCTCAACTGCGTTACAGAACAGCCTTAACATCGTTCTCCTACTATTTCGTGGAGTATGACGATGTTGTTGAATGCTGGGATGTAATGCTTGAGTGGTTCTACGACCCCAATCTGCATTTTTAGAAATATCTAGTGGCACATTCAGATAAAAAGTCTTCAGGGGCTGTCCGTACAATATGGATAGCCCTTTTTTACCTTCTGACGCTGGGTTTTTTACTTGCCGGGTTTTATCTGCCTGACAAGGACGGCTTTTGGGGGATGGATGGTGGCATGAAAGCCCTCGCAGCAGCTTCAGTGGCAGAAGATGGAGATATCACCTACACGTTGCCAAACCCTGGAGAGGAACTTGATCCTTCAGGAAAGTTCCTGCCCTATGGATTTCCCTTTGCACGTTTCCTGGAATCAGAAAATCGCTGGATAAGTGTGTACAGTCCAATATATCTCGTAGTTGGGTCTTTATTTTGGAAGTTTGGCGGGGAGCAGGGAATGCGGTTGCTTTCTCTACTGGGAACACTCCTCGCTGCTTTCGCAGCTTACCGTATCTGCGGACAGTTCAGAAGAAAAACAGTGAAGGTTAACGAATCAATCCTGAATGCGCCAGTGGTAATTATACTGGCAACACCACTGTATTTTTACACCTTCACAGTTTGGGAACATACGTTATTCACGGGATTCGCACTTCTAAGTTTGAGTTATTCGCTGGAGAAAAAAACACGGTCGGCAGTGTGGGCAGGAATTTTTTCAGCAATTGGAATTATGTTACGACCCGAAGGGGTGTTGTGGGCGATTGTTTTACTCATTTTTCAATCAAAAAAACTGCTACTCCGTTTTCTATTGCCATTAGGATCACTCATTGCGTTGTTTCTGGTCTTCAATTATCTGCAAACTGAAAGCATTCTTCCGTTGCAATGGACAGAGAATGCAAGTCTGGCAAACTTCAGCATCAAGGCTGTTTTTTTACGAATCCAGAATGACCTGGGTTTAGGGCTGGGCATTAAAAACATAATTATCGGCTTGGGAATTCTGGGATTCATTGCGCTTGGCAACAGACAAAAAGATTTAAAATATTCCCTGCTGACAATGGTCGGTCTGCTCGGATTGATGGTTATCTGGATAGTACGACTTTCAAAACCTGTTGAATGGGGGAACCTGGCGGCAGAAACTGGATGGCTGGCAGTGGTACCATTTGCAGCACTGTGGTGGTTTTTCCCGGTGACAGACTCGGTAGAAAAAAAACTGCGACTTACACTTCTCGCATTCATTCTGTTGGTTACAGTCTCGAATCCATCTCCACCCGGGATTCACTATAGTCCACGGTTATTGTTACCCGCTATCGCGGTAGCAACGGTCTTTGCTTATTTGAAGTTGCCGATGCTGGGTAAAACGAAGCAAAATATCGCTCGCGGGTTTCTCCTGTTCAGTATTCTAATCCAATTGAGTTCGTTGCTACTGCTGCTTGAGGCACGGCAGGGGAATGCATTCATGCGACGTTCTGTGGAACGTGCCAGCCAGAGCGAATGGGTGATCATTTCAGGTTGGTATATGGGTGCTGATCTTGGACCAAGTCTCCACAATATTCGTGCATTGTTTCCCGGGAATTTTGCAGGATGGACTCATACACTTGAGCTGCTGAAAGCTGATGGCAAAACACAATTCTGGCATCTCACAGAAGAAAGCAGCCCAGGTCCGGATGCGAACCCGGAGTTGGGGGTTGAAAGTACGGGTGTTCGACAGGTGGGAAACCGTTGGCGTCTTGAACTTTATCGAATGATGGAAGTTGAGTCCGATTCCTCGAAACGTGAGAGTAGTGCAAAAGCTCTCGATGCTCCGGGATGATCAGGATGCACATCAAGCAGGTCTCGAAGTAATCTTTCAGCCTCTCTGATATCTCCTTTCGCAGCGGTGTAAACAGCAAAATTTACATTGTAATCCAGGTTCTTTGGTGTGGTTTCCAGTGCCAGTTTCTGGTAATTATAAGCTGATTCAACATCTTGTATTTGCATAGCCTGTGCAGCGAGTCGATTGTAAATTCTTGCAAGGTTTATCCGTGCGTCAAGATGGGTCGGGTCAGCAAGCAATGCTTGCTGATAAAAAGCTCTGGATTCCTGCAAGTTGTCATTCCTTTCCTCAACGACTCCCATATTATTCAACGCTTTAACATTATCTGGATAGGTTTCCAGTTCCCGCTCAAAATACCAACCTGCAGAATCAAAGTCTGATTGTCTCAGGTGGATAACACCAAGGTTCAGGGCAGCATCCTTGTAGTTCGAGTTCTCATGTAAGACTTCGTGAAATTTGGTGGTAGCAATCTCCAATCTATTCAAACGTAAAGCTGCATTCGCCTGATGGAAAAGCCATTGGTCGATCGGCATGGAATCAACATGAACACTGCTGGGGGCGAGTACTATTATCGTTGTTGTCAATGCAACAATTCCAATTTGCCAGTACTTCCGAAATAATCCTTTTTCCATTAATCCTTTCTTGAAAATCTGCGTCAAATAGATAAGCGAAACTGTACTGCCGATGAGCAACACCGGTGTAATTGGAAAACGGTATCGTGCAGTAATAAAAAACGGCAATATGCCAAACAAATGAACCCCTGCCAGCACAATTGCAGGTCGAAGGTTAGTGAACTTTCGCCAGCCATAAACGAGTCCAGATAGTCCCAAAATGGCGATCAGTGCAAAGTTAATTTTTACCCACCCGGCAAGCAGGGGTGACACTTCATGGATAAAGGGAAGCAGTACCCGGTTGTTGCCGATTTCGCGATTATTGAAGATCAGGAGGAATTTTTTAACCGTAAGTTCAATGGCATCCACTGGAGAGGTCGTCCAGTATTTCCATGCGAGTCTGGTATAAAAACGTGATATTTCAGCAGCGGTTAATGATCTTCCTTCAATATCTTCAGCGCGATGTTCGATTTGTTCACGCGTCCAGTCGTTTCCAAAGTCTGGATCGACAGCATAAGCACCAGTTGCACTTGGATGGTTGCCAAGATAGAGGTTTATACCTCCCTGGGTGCTGATGGCAAAACCACCACCGGCACGTAAATTGTGCAGGATAGTTGGGGTAACGATCATGCAGAGGAGGAGTATAGCAATTATGAGGTTACGGGTTTGCTCAATATCGAATCTTTTATGATAAAAGTTAGACTGTTTGATCAATAGGACAGGAACGACGATCCACCAGAGCAGCGCATTCGCTCGTAACAAAGTCAGTATACCCAGGGTCAGTATTGGGAAGATTGTTCTGAGCAGGGTAGGGTGATTTCGATGATGATCCAGTAGATAGATCAGGAGAATAAAAAACGATGTATAGAGACTCGCGATAAGTCCTTCACCATCAAAATAGATGGAAAGACCGTATATCGCCCATCCGACCCCTGCGATCCATCCGGCTAATGAAGAGTCAAGCCAGCGTCTGGCAAGAACCGCAAGCAGTGATGCTGAGAGGGAGCTGAAAAATATTTGAATAATTCGGATTGACCAGAAAGTATCGCCATGAAACATTTTACCCAACACGGCGATGAAATAGGGGTAAAAAGGTGCTCGGAAAAAGGGGATATCAGGTGAATTGCCCTGGATGAGCGAGTCAGCCCACTTACGGTATATTTCTGCATCCATACCCGGGCTTAAAAAGGTGGGTAGCTTTGCTGCTGCTGCCAGATACAAAATACGGATAACCGTAGCTATTACAGCAACCGAGAGTGGTAAAACCCAGGGGGCGATTTCCCTGAATTGACTTAAATTTGTGCGTATCTTCATATACAGTATGAAACTTTGATAGAACTGAGGTTGAGGAAAGGTAGGGTGTGTGAGATGAAAAGACAATTGACGATACTGTTTTTCAGTGCTGCCCTGGTATCACTCCTGTTGTATGGTTGTGGAGGAAGTCCAGGTGGAGGTGGAATTGTCGGAGCGGCAGATAGTACTGGTGACGACAACTCACCCGGTGATCTTCCTGATAGCCTGAATATCGAAAACGTTCTGGTTCCCGGAGGAAACTTTAATCGAGGTCGTTATAACGCCGATGACTGGGAAGCACCACCTCGAACTGTAAATGTTGATTCGTTCTGGATATCAAAGACTGAAATAACCAATGAACAGTATTGCTATTTTCTGAATGATGGCAATGAAAGCCATTATTATGGTGATATGCGAATCCACAGAGCGAATGGCACCTTTGAACCTTTCAGTAGTTATGAAAACCATCCTGTTGTCTATATAGACTATGCCAGTGCGGTTGCGTTTTGTAATTGGGCTGGAGGACGTTTGCCTACGGAAGCTGAATGGGAGAAAGCTGCTAGAGGCGACAGTGAAGATTTACATGATTATCCCTGGGGTAACGAAATCCCGACTGTAAACCACGCTGATTTTAGCAGGAACGGTGTAGATGCGACAACCATGGAAGTGGGTCGTTTCACACAATACGCATCGCCCTATGGTGTGTATGATATGGCAGGATCAGTATTTGAATGGTGCCACGACTGGTTTTATGGAAACTACTACAGTTTTGACGAATCACTGGATAATCCGACTGGTCCTGAAACGGGAACAGTTCGTGTAATTCGTGGTGGCAGTTATCGATCCTCAAACTATGAAATTCGAACTTCCTATCGTCAGGCGATCAACCCGGAAAACAGAGTGGATGATCTTGGATTCCGAATTGTCTGGGGAGATTAGAAATTCATAAATGAACTTTCGGTCTGTTTGACAATTTCAAGCCAGCGTTTTTTGCTTGCTGGGTCTGTCAGCATTGACGCTTTATATTTGACACGGCGCAGGGTAGACATCGCATTTCCTCTGTTCCCCTGATAGTACTCGATATGAGCAATTCTATAGGGGATCAGAGGGTCTTCATCCTGAACCAGCTCCAGCTCAGTATAGACCTGCTTCGCCTGATCAAATTGACGTGTGTTTTCTAAAGCAAATGCAAACTGGAAACGAGCCTCGTAATTGGTTGTATCCATACGAGCGGCTCGAGCCAGGATAATACCCGCTTGTTCAAACTTCTGAAGTTGGTTGAAACGAACCCCCACCTCTGTTAATTCCTGTGAATTCATATTGCCACTGGTAAGAGAGTCTGGATTAACGACTTCGGCAATGGCTTCCTGCTCACGTATCGCCTGCAATTGACTCCTGCTGATACCGGCATATTCATATTCACTGTCTGCCAGCTCCGTGAGGTTCATTTCGTCGTAAACCTGTGCAAGTTGCAGATGTGGTTCAACCCAGGTTGGTTCCCAGGCAATTGCGGCAGTAAAAAGCAGCGCAGCATTGGGTAGATCATTCTGTGCGAATGAGGTTGATGCCCAGTTGAAGTAATCCATTTTCGGGTTGGAAACCACTTTCATGGTCTTCCAGGGTACATTGCAGAACATCAGCAAAACCAAAAGGAGTATCATGGAAATTTGCGCTGGTTCTATCTCCTTGTGACGCAATTGATGGAATGTACGAGTTATTGCACCTGCACCATAAGCAATCATGACACCCATAATCGGATATCTGTATTCCCCGGAGACAAAGAACAACAGGGCGGAAGTCAGGAAAGCAAGAACCACTGCCCAGGCGAAGGCAGAACCCTGCTCACGTCTGCTTATCACCAAACCGACCAGAGCGAAGGGAGCAAGCCAGCCAAAATTAAACAGCCATAAACTTCGCAACACGGAGGAGTATTCTTTGACCCCGTAAAAACTAACGTTATTGGGCGACTCGACACGGTTGAAAAAGTACGCAAACTTTTTCGCTTCAAGAATCATCCATTCAACGGGATGCGTTACGATATAAGCAAGTGATTGAGTCAACCAGTAGGTGGATGCCCCACCGATTGTCATATTCTTTTCAAGGCGTCTTTCAGCCTCTGCACGGTAGTCTCCTGCTTCCGCAGAGGGTTCGGCACTGGTTAACCAGGGTGCCTCCCAGTACAAACCATTGGCTCCCTGATTATTTCCGATGTACATATTCACACCAGCCGAACTGGTTGTAAGGTAAAATTCTCCACCAAGCATATAATTTCTGAGCATCGCTGGAAAGACAACGATCATTGCCGCAACTGAGAGGAAGAGGAATTGTTCTAATCCGTATTTTTTCCACTTTCGCACAAAGACAAATCCGAAGAACGGCAATAAAATGAGCGAATTCGGTCTTGCAAGAGAAGATAATCCGATCGCCAGACCAGCGAGAATCACCCATAACCGTCCACCACGGCTTTCAGTGATATCGAGGAAGGTCAGGGCAGTCATTGTAAGGAAAAGAATCAGTGTTGTGGAGAGGAGGACTGAATCATAATAAATCCCAGGTGTGTAGAGGGTATAGAATAACCCAGCCAGTACACCAGCGGATGCACCAAATCGTTTTGAGGTGAACCTGCCGATTAAAATCAGTGTAAGGAAGGAAAGAATAAGCTGGAAAAAGAGAACAGACCCTGTTGAGTCGCCTGCCACGCTTTTTGCGAACGCAATAAACAAAGGATAGAGCGGACTCATAAAAAAGACAGTCGGACCCAACCCCAAACCGTGGAATATTTTCATCGCCCAGGAATTATAATACAACGAATCGATAATCAGGATTCGACCCGGGGGAGAATTTAATACCTGGATGAGATGGTCATATCGGACAACAAAAAACAGACTGATGATAATCAGCCAAAGCAATGAAAAGAGAGCTGTGCGTGTTGTGAATTTCAACTCCTGACCTCCTGTTGGCGCGGGGATGCCAAAGGTCAACGGTTCTTTCGTCCGTCCTCAAATCAAATTGAACCGAAAAATAAATATAAGGTACAATTTAAAACATCTACAAAGTACATATTGAACTTTGGTGGCATTGGGAGCAAAATTTCGAATAAGCAGCGTGACTTGGAATCATTCACCGACACCTGTACTGCTTCTTATAGCAGTCTGCCCTGGCATATTACTTCAATTGTTTTCTCAATGTTTCTGCATGAAGGCTCTTCCAGGGCTGGACTATTTCAAGTCGAGCGCTTTTATGACCCTGAAAAATACAATATAGTTCATTCTTAATATCAGTCATTACGAATGCAGTGAAGCAACCGTGCTTTTTGTTACTTTAGATCACTTCGTCACTGTGTTCCTCGTGATGACAATGGAAAGACTTTTAATTCACTGTCTACCCTCACAGAATAGCGAAGAATGATAAACTTTTGCTGCATTTCTTATTTGCTGGAATAGGGTGTGCCTCTTCCGGTTTCGAGGTACAATCTCAGGCTTTGCAGGTAGTATGCCCAATTGAAACTGCAACTGGCGTAAAAATCTGTCTCAGCCAGCCAATCACGGTGCTCGAACCGTACCTCGCAGCCGTCCTCAACCTTTTTCAATCGAAATGACAGCCTGGTGCCGACCCATTCCTCTGCACCTTCAAGACATTCCCATTCCACTCCTTTATCAGGATGAAAGCTGATTACTTTCATCTTGTTGTAAAAGATATCTCCGAATGTAAATTCCAGTTCTGCCCCTGGTTCCGGGCTCGCGATTGCGGTTTCTGTCCACCATGAGGATAACCCTTTTTGTTCGGTTATCGCTCTGAAAACTTCTCTGAGTGGGGCATTCACTGTGAACAGGTGTACGATGTTTGGCATTTGCTTCTCCGTGCAGATCTGCATGCCGGCTCCGTTGCATCAAGAATAGCTGATGAGTCGAGAACTAGCAAGGAATTTGACTTTAAAAAGGAAATAGAATGGAGCATCAATATAACCTTAATAAATTCCCATGGAAGGTATTGCGTATATAGCCCCCAAAAACTATATTTGAAAAAGTTAGGTCACACTAACTTTGTGGAAATCTAATAAAGGAAATAGTATGAATATTTTTAGAGTGGTTTTTATCGTGACGGTAGTTTCTATGTTAGCTGTAAGTTTGGCTTTCAGTATGGATATGATTGAACCGGAAATTTCCGCAACAGGAATTGGAATGTTCAGCACAATCAATTACGACTTTGAAGGTATTGATAAGGATTCTGATTCAGGGTTTGATTTTGGCTTGAATATTGACTTCAACTGGATACTAAGCGAGCATTTCGAGTTCGGTTTTCAACTTCAGACTGGCCCCGGCAATGGTCAGTATGGTATTGTTGGTCCTGGTGCCGAATTAACCGATATGTACTTTAACTGGTATCCAGATTATTACAGGTTGAATTTTACACTGGGATCGTTTGATACGCCCTTTGGAGAAGAGACCAATCACCTTTCCAACAATGGTGATACCTTTGCAAATGATTTTATTCTAAATCCCCTGCTTTACTCTGCATTTGCGGGACCGATGGGGACGCTTAATACGCTTGGTGTTATGGCAAACTGGCAGTATGAGTTGTTTGATGCCTCCCTGGCAATTACAAATGGCACAGCAGAGGATGCTAATAACGGTGATGGTAGATTTGAAATAACCGCAAGAGGTGGTGTTCTCCTTGAAGAAAAGGCAAAATTTTATGCTTCATATATGATGTCCGATGACTCGCAGCAAGACCCCACCGGATTTGGAAAAGAGTTCAATGGAGTGTTAGGCGAAGCAAGGATCAACATGGTGCCGAGCCTTGAGTTATACGCTAACTATGGTATGCTTACTTATGGTGATGGTGACGGTACCACGCACGATAATGTCAGTGTGATGCAAGGTTCAGTGAAGTATTTCAATGAACGTATGCATATCGCCGGCAGGATCAGCATGTGGATACCGGAAGCCGATAATGGCACCGGTGCGTTCATCGCGGCAGATTTTCCAAACCCGGGAATCATCCAGCCTGCGACGGGTATTGGACTCTCTAAGGATCAAACGGTCACACGTTTACAAATCGCTTCCGGAGTTTCGGTGTCTGACAATCTGATGCTCAAAGCGGAATACTACACTGATATGTACGATGGCGGAGATACTGGCGTTGAAAATACTGCATGGGGGATTATTGCCGGACTCAATGGTACGTTCTGATTAATAACTGAGGAGAATTCAGCAAAGATGACATGTTTTATGCGGAAAAAGTCTTTGCTGAATTCTACTTGCTATCCTGCAAATTCTTTGCAATCAGGTCTAACGGTCTGTTCCTGGTTGTTTCTTATTCATCTTATTAAAAACTTTCACCTCTTCGAGGAAGAGTGCTTCCATGTCGTATCTGACTAATGCCAGCCATTGTTCAATAGCGGCATTAGCGGCGAGTACAAAGCTATCGACAGACCCATCCTGTCGGCTTTCGACAATCCGATATGACTTCTGATAAACCAGCATTTTCATGTAAGTGCCGGGATGGACACGCATGACGGTCAATTTGACCTCCAATACCGCACTCTCCTCACCACGCACATTATTCGCATACAGATCAATCAGTCTTCCACCGATTTCATGAGTTGGCACCAACCCTATTTCCTGTTGAAATACACCATCACCAAACATGCCCCATTGCAGTAGATCAGACGCTAAAATGTCTGTTAGGGCACCTTCAGGGGCGATAATCCAACGATGGTAGAAATAATAGTCCATACGATGTTGATCACCTTTGAAAAGGATACGGTCTCCATGCTGTTCCGCACTTGCAATAAAGGGGAGTATATGAACCGCCAATGCGAAGGATGTATCCGAAGGTTCAATCATCAGGGGAGGGTCAAGACTGTAACGGGATATCTCTATTTTTTCACGGGGAATATTTACGCACCCGGCAAGCAGAAACAGTACGAACAGAAAAAATATGTGACGGATTTTCATAGTAATACCCTATTTTTCCTTGGCGGGGGGTTCAGAATAGAGAATATTTGACGGATAACGTTCTGTAGACATTATCAAAGAATTCAGTTGTTCGAGTGCAGCATTTAATTCGATAACAGTAGAACTGAAACGGTTCATGATCTGATTGGTGGAATAGTGTGATTGTTGCACCAGCACCATGCTCATCTCAACAAGACGATTTACCCGATTGAAAAGTGTGTCCACTTTTACATTAACCGCCATCGATTCTGTTTGATATTGTAAAGATTCCGCAGCGTTATCGAGGCTCAACATGCTACTTTTAAAGTGACTCAGTGCAGTGTCAATGTCTGCATCATAACTCTTGACATTTAAAGCGGTGGTCAATGAATCTATTGTCTCAGCCAGATCATCGATACGTACCACGAGCGTTTTCATCTCGGCACCGCCAGCAAATTCATTGAAGCTGTTGAAAGCCCTGGTTCCAGATTCAAGAAATTGCACAGTTTTAATAGAGATTTCTCCGGTTTGTATATTCATGATCTGAGAATATATATCTTGAAGTGCCTCTTCGATCTGTTCAACTCCCGCCTGAGCGGAAGGAATCACCCTGTATTTTTCCGGTGGACTGAAGGATAAGGCGGGATAGCTGTTCCGTTTAGATCTCTCAACATAATCGAGCTCGATATACTTCATTCCGGTTATACCGGTGAGTTGTAATTTCGCACGTAAGGTATCCTGAACAGTAAAATCCTGGTTAAGTTCAAGTCGTACCTCGATCAAAGTACCATCAGGTGCGGTCTTCATTTCCTCAACTCTACCGACTTTGATCCCTCGGAATTTCACCTCTGAGTCAATATTCAGTCCCTGCACAGAGCTGTCGAAATAAGTCACAAATTTCTGGTAGTCTGTTAGAAAGTCCGCTACTCCCAGCCAGATAAGTGCTGCGATGGCGATAACTGTTCCTCCCAGCACAAATACACCAGTCCACAATGCTGTTTTCTGTCTCGCCATTGTTTATTCCTGCCCTTCTTGAGCCTGTTTTTCGTTGGGTTCTTCCCAACGTTCCCTGTTAAAGAATGCTCGTACCTTGGGATTTGCGCTTTGGTCACGCATTTCCTCGGGTTTTCCCTCACCAATGATTTTATGCGTGTCGCGGTCAATCATAATACACCGTTGCGCAATTTTGTAAATACTTTGCAATTCATGAGTTACAACGATCATGGTTGTGCCGAGCTGATCATTCAAGCCAATGATAAGGTCATCCAACTCAGTGGAAGTAATCGGGTCAAGTCCAGCAGAGGGCTCGTCAAAGAAAAGGATTATTGGATCAAGTGCCATCGCACGTGCTAGTCCACCGCGTTTTTTCATCCCACCACTAAGCTCTGCAGGCATCAGGTGTTGTTTTCCAGCCAAATCAACTTGCGCCAGTTTAAGCGCAACAATTTCTTCTATAGTTTCGTGTGAAATTTTAGTCGACTCAGATATGGGTAAACCGACATTTTCGCCCAATGTCATTGAACCCAACAGGGCTCCACTCTGGAAAAGTACTCCCAGTTTTCGCATGATGTTAACTCGGGTACGATCATCAGCGGAGATAATATCCACACCATCATAAATTACCTCTCCACTTTCCGGAGGGATCAAGCCAATCATGTGTTTCATGAGTGTAGATTTTCCGCTTCCACTTCCGCCCAGAATGACCAGTATTTCGCCACGGTAGACATTAAACGATATATCATCGAGGACAAGATTATCCCCGAAACGAACAGTCAGGTTTTTAACCTCAATGATGGAATCCTTTTTATCCATTACCCGACTCCAAGATAATGGAAGAGAATAACAAATGTAGAATCCGCAATAACAATCAGAAAAATTCCTGAAACGACTGATGCTGTTGTACTTCTACCCACTCCAATTGCGCCACCACTGGTATGGATTCCGCGGTAACAACCAACCGCAGCAATTAACAATCCAAATACGAGTGATTTCAGCACGCCAGAAAAGACGTCCCATAGTCCGATTGCACCTTGAAGTTGATTTAGAAATGCTCTGAAGGTCACATCCAGACTGATGGCTGAAATTACCATACCACCGAAGATTCCACAAATATCAGCAAAAAGTGTGAGCAGAGGCATAGTGATCATCACAGCTAGCAGGCGTGGTAGAATGAGGTAATGGAGTGGTTGAATGTTCATGACAGTAAGAGCGTCAAGTTCATCCGAAATCTTCATGGTTCCTAGTTCAGCAGCAAAGGCGGAACCAGACCTTCCTGCCATGAGGATAGCAGTGATTAAAGGTCCCATCTCACGTGTCATACCAACACCGACAAGATTGGCAATAAAGATATTTGCACCAAATTGACGAAGCTGAACAGCTGACGAGAATGCAGTAACCATACCGATCAAAGTCGCTAGAAGTGCAACAATCGGAAGTGCATTACTTCCGGTACGTTGAACTAAAGTGACCACTTCAAGCCAGCGTACTTTGAGAAGGTGTTGAAGACTCCAAACCATCGCAATGGTAATTCGTCCGATATATATATTCAGTTTTCCAAAGTCATGCACGATGTCAAAGGCTTCTTCACCCAGGCTTTCAAAAAAGTTGCCGTGACGAGGAGGTGGGACTTTCTCCAGAACAATCAAACGGTCCCAGTCAACCAGGTCAAGAAACTTCTGAATGTGAGCTGGAGGATTTTCAAGCACAATCTGACCGCCGTGCTCCTGCAATTCCCGTCCGATACGCAAAAACATACCAACCCCAGCAGAATCAAGGGTCTCAACTTCAGAGAGATCTACCTGGATATTGATCGTTTCCTTATGCTTTAACTCATGGAGGATTTCGTGGGAGATCGATTCCACTGTCGATAAGGTCACTGTGTCACCAAGTCGCACCCTCATGTTGGTATCATCAGGGTGTTCTATGGTTAATGTATATTCTGGGTTTGGTGAAACAGTGGTCATAGGCGTATAATACAGACCTTATATTTAGTCTACAAATCGATTGAAAGGCATCAGCTTAGAAGAACTACTGATTCGCTCTAACATAGATATTCACTGGAATTAAAGCAATACGACTGAGGAGATTTAATGTGAATCTCATCACTTTATAGAGAGCAAAAACAGCAACATCCGAAGATGTTGCTGAACAATTGGTAGTATCATTCCTGCAAGCAACTGGACATCACTTCAACATAACAATCTTTGCCAATTTCTGCTCTGGTCCCGCCTGAATTCTGAGGAAATAAACACCGGAGGGAGTGGTACGACTCTGCCAGGAGAGCGAATGATAACCTGCAGATAGTGAACCATACTCACGTTTTTCTATTTCCCTGCCGAGCAGATCAAGTATCTGCAATGTTACAGGTGAACTGATTGGCAACGCTATCTCGACTGTAACCTCTGGATTGAACGGATTTGGATAGGGTTCGCTGATGGCATAC
The DNA here is from genome assembly GCA_019912845.1 of bacterium. Taxonomy (GTDB): domain Bacteria; phylum Electryoneota; class Electryoneia; order Electryoneales; family Electryoneaceae; genus JAIOHU01. Next base: position 5,635 of record JAIOHU010000287.1, on the reverse strand, counting down.
TCAAATGGCAACCCGCCAGCTTCGGGAATTGTCAGCCAATAAGGATAAAATGTAAAGTGACGATCAGATTCACGTTCATTGTCAGCCACATCGACCGCTGAGACCCACCAGTCAACGGCACTAAAATTACTCAGGTTCAAGTCAAGGGTATCAAGTGCGACCACCTTGAAATTCTCCTCCAGTCCAACATACTGAACAGTATCACCCTGTTCAGAGAAATGCAGTGTATAATGGACTGCTTCCCCTTCAGGATCTACAGCATCTTCCCAGTTAAACAGGACAATCGAATGGATCAATGTGTCGCTATTTCCAGGTTGCAGAAGGTCAAAGGGAGTTGGTGGGTTATCCACCCCGGTAACAATGAAAGTAGCATCATCCTGGTCAGCTAACCCTTCTGGATTTGTAGCAATGAAGGCAATGGTTTCAGTGCCATTCCATTGTTCATCTACTGCGGAAATCTGTGCAATACGATTGACGATAACAACATCCAGAAACTCATTTCCTTCCACTGACCACTCAATCTGACGGTCTGAGTAGTGCGGGTCTTCCACGAAGTTATCAAGAATGATATAATCAAGAGGTTCGCCCTCTTCTACCGTTTGCCCTGGAATATCAGCGACATCTGGCATCTCACCACCCTCAAAAATTTCAAGGCTTACCGGCAGGATAAGTTCTTCCATATTCGGAGCGTTGGAGGTAAGCAACATGCTGCCCTCGAATAATCCGAGTGGCAAGGAGATCGAGGAAATCTGCATCTCAACTGCACGAGTCTGATCGACGCCAACCACACCTGTATATGAGGTCAGATCAAACCAGTAATTTGGCACACGAAGTAGGATCGCCAGGTTATCTTCTATATAATTCTCATTGTTGTAGAGCACGGTCAAGCCAATGGTGGCGTCATCATTCTGAATGCCAATGGTCGATTCGTCGAGACGAGTATCATCCTCGTGAACCATTTCAAGATAGTTCAAAGTGATTGAATTTCTTGAGGTTAAGACAACCTGGAAAGTATACGGACCGCCACGTGCAGGTTCTTGAGGTTGATTCCACCCTCGAATCTCTTCAAAGGTGACCACTACGCTGTCTTCTTCATTTGTCCAGAAATAGATCGCACCACCACGTGTGATATCAAGATCATCCCACCATGCAGCGATCATGCTGATCGGTGCCTGAATTTCAGGAAGTAGCTCGTTTCTCCAACCCGCAAGCTGTCCATCTACAAAGGTTATATATCCATTAGTGCAAATGGTAATGGTGTTGTAATTGTTGCCGTAAAAATCAAAAGCGAACGGGAGATTCAGAGGTTCGGAATTTCCATCATCGGGATCCTCGCCCAGCTCGGTAATTTCAGTGCCGTAATCTTCGTGCCATTGGAAAGTGGGTCCGTCTGGTTCGTTAGAATCTACCCATTCATAACCATACGCATCGGGGCCACCGAGTGATGTAATCACAGGCGGACCTTGCGGCTCTGCTTCAACGAGTTGATCTTTTGTATGCTCCTCGCGGTTCAGGTCGTCCATCTCGTTTTTCGCCGTACGTTCGTTTTGCAGAAAATGCTGTTCAGCGGTATCGGTAGCACTGGTCATTCGCTGAGCACGTTCTCTAACCGCTTGATTACGTTGAGCTGTCGTAATTTCATTGTTAATCAGCTCAATCTGCCAAACCAGTGGACCATCTCCAGTGTTGCTGATTTGTAATGAGTCGGTTATAGAGTTGCCGGGCACAAGAGCGAACTCGAAGCTTTCGGGTGTAGCAGAACCGATCGGTGTTCCGGTATAGAGTGATAGATCGTCAGTGAATAATATTGCACGACCATCAGTAACATCTTCTGCACCATCACTGTACAGCTCCCAGTATACATACTGTACACCATCCTGCTGGTCAGGGCTCTCGATACCAACGGTACCGTAATCATTATCTGTCTGATCAGAAAACCAGAAATTAACATCATCGTACTGGTAGAGAATCCGTCCATTTCCAGAACTGGTTGGATAGCTGGCTTGATCATACAGCACAAGTTCAAACCGTTCGGTACGTTGCCCCATCAGCGTACGAGTGTTCCATTGCACCACAAATATCGACTGCTCTGCATCATAATAAGAGTAAACACCACCCCCACTGGTAATCAGATCATCCCAGAATACTGCCAGCATTGCCGGGGGACCTAGTGGGTTCGGTATAGGCCAGTTTCGGAATGTGATAAACGCAGGATTGTTGCCGAAAGCCAACCATCCATTTGAACAAATCGTTGCCTGAGTGTACTCCTCACCGTAGTAGGTAAATGGGAAAGGAAGATCAACGACTACTGATTCATCATCTTCGTTGCCCGTATCAAAGATGTTGAGATTGTCACCGATATCTGAAATATCAATCCAATCGAATTCGGGACGCAATGGAAAGAGATCAGCTTCATCTTCATCGTCCAGTGCCCAATAACCATGCTTGTCGGGTCCCACCAAACCAAGTGTAGAGGGATCACCGATATAAATATGACCCGAAACAGAGTCGACAATTGCTCCATCAGATTCCAGTTCGACAACAAATTCAATCTTTTCACCCATGCTGACATTCGATGATGCTTCGATCTGGAAAGGGTTATTATTGTTGTTTCGTGTTTGATTTACAGCGATATTCCCAAAGGTACATGTATTGTCCAGAATGGTTATCTCAGGGTGTGAACAGTAAAGTGTTCCACTCATATTTGTTGCTGCGATTGATCCATCGTTACGGACAGTAAATACCAGGTTGCCCTCGTCGTTTGGCAGGAGACGATCATCTTCATCGTCTATCTCGGGAAGTGAGGGGCTGGTCGCTGTCCACGATTCGACAGGAATTACACCAGAGCTTGAATAATCCTCTATGCCATGAACAACCAGTGTAAATGACGGCGTGCTGCCATCCTGTGCCCAGGATGCAACCCGTATCGTAACAGCATTGTCTATTGTGGTGGATTCGCCGGGTTGGATAGGGGGAACAAGGAATGCCCCGCCATCTTCTATGTTCAACCTCTCATCAGTGATGAGTATTTCCGCAGCATATTCTTCTGAGGCTTGATCGCCACTGTTGCGCAAGATCAAGCTGAGATTAAGCAATTCACCTGGTTTTGCGACATCATCATTCCCCAAGCCATCTACAACATCAATTCCAACGAAAATTTCTGCTGCAACACGACTTATTTCGTCCTGGTAGGGTACAAGATTATCGCCGGTAACTGTAAGGAGAACTTCGTCATATTCCTCAGGGTCTTCAATTTCCAGGCGTGTGTGACCATTTGCGTCGAGACGGCGTGTGTCAATAATTATCCATTCATCCGGACCAACTTCGGCGGTTAAAGTTGCCCATGCAAATTCGGGCATGCCATTTGGTGTAGTCACATCCACATCAAGATAATTCTGTCCTGCCAGAATAATGGGATTATGATTCACTTGTGGATTATCAGGCACACCTTTCCAAACTCTTAATGCCGGGTCACCCATAAGGTTATTCCAATAGGTGAAACTCTGAATCCATCCTTCATCGCCAGTGTTGTTGTATGCCTCATACAGACGAGCTTTTCCGTGCATTAATGACCAGCCGACACTCCGGAGGTCTTGCAGCATCATACCTTCAAAAATGCCAGCGTCAACCACATTGTTAAAACGCGTATGTGTGCTTAGTGTAGCTGTTCCGATACAGACAACACCGCCTTTAAAGTTGGTTGTCCCTGTTCCCGCTCGAAAGATTCCCTCGCTGATACATTCATTTTCAGTCGCGAAGGATCCTGTCCCACATGTCAATGTGACCACAATTGGTAAACGACTGGCGTTGTTGAATCGACCGTTATCATTTGAATTCCAGCCGTCCATTCCATTCAAACCACGGTAGTTCACATAACTTGCGCCTGCATTCACTGATTGAATGATAAAGTCAGTGATGTCTCCATTCATGTTGAACCAGAGGGTGTCCGAACTGATGTTGTTTCGGTTCAACATCCATTTTACAGAACGTTTTGTTTGAATTGGACTGATACCAGAACCTGCACCAGCGGTGAGGCAGGCTGATTCAAGCCACTCTGTGTCGTCCATGTAAACATCACGTTCGTAAGCCAGAGTTTTATTCACCACACGACGCAATTCAGACGTGGAACGCACACTGAAACGTCCAATGGCTAAATCCGCATGATAATCGTTCCCTTCCATCTCGGTGTAATAATGATCGCTGAGATCATTGTATGCTGAAACACGGATAGCACCATTGTCATCACCAATCAGTAAAACATATTCGAGTGGAATTTCGTCGCCGTTGAAATAATACTCCTCAATAATTGAACGTACACCCCACTCAGAGTCATTTACTGGTTCAGCTACATCAACTTTATACCCCTGCTGGGTTTTCCATGTGACATAATCTTTTATCTGATCCCAACGGAGGTCTGCATCGTTCGTGACCACAAGAATTCTACCAACAGGCGCGACTTCTAATAGATCAATTTCATCGAGGTTTAATACATGCGCTTCCAGGTATCGTCTACTCTCAACTGTAACACGTACTGGTTCGTCGTTCGCGGGTGAATCGTTGTCGTGTATATAGTGGACATTCAGTTGAGCATTGGTTATTACCTGGTACTCACCATTTTCTATTTCAATGGGATGTATACGGATGGGGTAGAGCTGAATTCCCCTGAATTGAAAAGCGTTGCCTACCTCAACCAATTGCGGAAGTTCATCCAGCTCACCAGTTGAAATACCAGTAGAGGCTGACTGTCCCGTAGGCTGAAGTGTCGCTTCAACTCGCATTCCTGCTGGAGCAGCTAGTAGGGTGGAGATCATGGGAAAAGAGTCGTCTGTCGGCAATTGACCACGCACCCGAATCTGTTGACCCTGATCGCCTTCCTGTATATGCCAGGCTTCAATTTGTAAAGAAGTGGAAAAACCATCAGCGTTGGCTTGCTTATTCTGCCACTGCCAGGCGTGAGTCGGGGAAATTGTGTGCTGATATGTATCTGCAAAAGCTGTGATAGTAAAGAGGGTCAAGCATACGATGTAAATGCCAGTTAGCAGAAAACGGAATTTACCGTGTACGTTGTGGAATCGGCTCATTGTTGTTGGTCATCCCTGATTTATAAAAGCTAATGTTAGATTTGAGTTAAATACCTGAAACTCCAGTAATCATGCGAACTTATAGCAAAATTGTCTCCAGAATGGGTGATGTGAGTCAAGTAATCCAAAAATGTGCTCTCCCTTTATGGAAATAGGTGTAGTAGCAATGGAAAATCAAGCTGTTTTGCAAGAATAATTCAGCCAATACTCCCCGTCAGGGGTTAGAATGAGGTAAACGTCTATGAAGGTGCGCAAAACCTGCACTCAAGTAAAGTATCCTTGCACTAAAATTCAGCTGTCAGTAAGGATTTTCACACCCTTAACCAACCTAAAGTCTTTGATGACAAAGTCTGCATTTTTTTCTGGTATGACTGATTTCAAGTATGATTTCCAAGCCTTGAAACGATGATTAATTTCACTAGGTGGAAAAGCTTCAGCAACCTGTTTCATTGATCTGATGGCTACTCGACGATTAACCTGGAAGTTGATCGTGATATCGAAAAGGTTTTCGCTCGTATCTTCGATCAGGCAGGCTCCAACTACAAGAACGATAC